>NZ_JBHWHV010000016.1:43387-159599 GCF_042732375.1 Streptomyces sp. NPDC059785 | reverse complement strand
GTACGGGATCCCCGTACCGCCCTCGCCGCTGTCACTCACCTCCGCTTACGTGACCGCGCGTTACTTGACCGGGAGTTATTTGACCGGGAGTTACTTGACCGCGGGTTACTTGACCGCGAGAACCAGCGCGTCCGAGGGCGAGCGCCAGACCGGCCGGGCCTCGCCGAACCCCTTTTCGCGCAGTACGCGCGCGTGCCAGTCGGCGGAGGGGGTCTCGCCGTCGGCGTGCTCCCCGTAGATCTCGAAGCGGCGGGCGGTGGGCGCGGCGAGTACGGGGTCCGCGGCGGCCAGCTGCCACCATTCGGCCCAGTCGACCGCGCCGTTCTTCTTGCCCTCGTCCATCCGGGCGTGCCGCTGGGCGCGTTCGGCCGCGTTGATGCGCGGTGTCGCCGGGTCGATCATGTGGTCGGCGTTCATGAAGACCCCGCCCTCGCGGACGAGCCCGGCGACCTGCCCGTAGAGGGCCGCGAGGGGTTCGAGGTGCAGCCAGTGCAGGGCCGTGGCGGTGAGCACGGCGTCATAGGTGTCGTACGGCAGCCGCGAGGTCCACTCGGGGTCCTTCAGGTCGGCGGTGACGAGGGTGACCCGGTCGTCGCCCGCGAAGGTGCCCCCGGCGATGGCCAGCAGCGCGGGGTCGAGGTCGACGCCGGTGCTGGTGGCCCCGGGGAAGCGGGCCAGGAGGCGGGCGGTGATGGTGCCGGTGCCGCAGGCGAGGTCCAGGACCCGGGGCCGCGGGCCGACGAGCGCCTCGACCATGTCGAGCATCACCCGGAACCGCTCCTCGCGGTCCGGCATGTACCACTCCTGCTGCCGGTCCCAGCTCTCCTGCCACGCGTGCCAGTCGGTTCCGGCCGTGGCCGCGTCCGTTCCGGTCGTGCTCGTCATACCGACTCCTTGTCCCCGCGCATGCGTAATACCCTGTAAGCGCGGTCGTCTGTTACTCGGCCGCGGTCACGACGATAGAGCGCTCCAGTAAGGACTACAAGTGGAACTGGCCTATTACTCGGATTACGCCGTACGTCTCGTCAACAGCGAGGAGCCGGCCCGGGGCAAGGACGCGCTCACCTCGGTCGAGGCCGTCCGTGACCTCTTCGGGGGCAACTCCTCGGCGGCCCGGCGGGCCACGGAGGGCGACGTCACCCGCTTCCGCTCGGTCCGGGCCCGGCTGCGGGCGGTCTTCGAGGCGGCGGACTCCGGGGACGAGACCCTCGCCGTCGACCTGCTCAACTCGCTGCTCCTGGAGTTCCCGGTGAGCCCTCAGATCTCCGGCCACGACTACCGCGACGACGACGGCCGTCCGCTGTGGCACATGCACCTCGCGGATCACCCGTCGAACGCGACCGCGGGTTACGCGGCGATCGCCGCGATGGGCCTGGCGTTCCACCTCACCGAGTACGGCGTCGACCGCCTCGGCCTGTGCGAGGCGAGCCCCTGCCGCAACGCCTACCTGGACACCTCGACGAACCGCTCCCGGCGCTACTGCTCGGACCGCTGCGCCACCCGGGCGAACGTGGCCGCCTACCGGGCCCGCAAGCGCCAGGAGGCGGACCGGTCGGAGAACACCGGCCTGACGGCGGACAGCGCCCAGCGGGCGAGCGCGAACGGCGAACGCTGACCGCGCCGCAGCGGCCGGTAGCGGAACCGGACCCGGGCGAGCACGAGGTCCTCAGGCACGGTGCCGTAGTCGGTGCTGTCGCCACCGGCGTACGCGTTGTCACCCAGCACCCACCAGCCGCCCTCGCGCCGCTCGGCGATCCGCTTCACGACGAGCAGGTCCTGCTGGAACGGATGGCGCAGCACCACCACGTCACCGGGTTTGACCCGGGCCCCGTACTGGACGAGCAGTTGGTCCCCGTGGTGCAGCGTGGGCACCATCGACGGGCCCGTCACCTCGGCCGCCCCGAAGGGCAGGACGGCCCTCCCGCGCTCGGTCTCGTGCGGCAGCTCCGGCATCACCGGCACCTCCCCGGTCCAATCCTCCACCAGTCCCAGTTTGACCCTGGACTTTTGTCCTAAGCCCACGGGGGCACTCGCGAAAAGCTGTCTCCCACGGAGTAATGTCCCACCTGAGAAGACGATCACGAGGAAGGACAGCTCAATGCTTTCCCGCCTGTTTGCCCCCAAGGTCAAGGTCAGCGCGCACTGCGACCTGCCCTGCGGCGTGTACGACCCGGCCCAGGCCCGCATCGAGGCGGAGTCGGTGAAGGCCGTCCAGGAAAAGATGGCCGGCAACGACGACCCGCACTTCCAGGCCCGCGCCACCGTCATCAAGGAGCAGCGCGCCGAGCTCGCCAAGCACCACGTCTCGGTCCTGTGGAGCGACTACTTCAAGCCCCCGCACTTCGAGAAGTACCCGGAGCTGCACCAGCTGGTCAACGACACCCTGAAGGCCCTCTCGGCCGCCAAGGGCTCGACCGACCCGGCGACGGGCCAGAAGGCGCTCGACTACATCGCCCAGATCGACAAGATCTTCTGGGAGACCAAGAAGGCTTGATCCATGGCTAGGCCGTTTGACCTGCGGTTTCGCGGGTCGCATCGCCTACCTGTCCGCACCCGGTCCGCAGGCCGCCGAGAACGGCGTCCATGACGGTCCGGGTGCGGTCTTCTTCGCCCGGCCACAGGTGCGCGTAGATCCGCAGCGTGATGACGGCGGACGCGTGGCCTAGGACGAGCTGGACCTGCTTGACGCTCGCTCCGCCGGCGATGAGGGCTGAGGCGTAGAAGTGGCGCAGGTCGTGGGTCACCATGTGCGGCAGCTCGACGGGCTTGCGGCCCTCGCGCTCGGCCGCCTCGTTCTCCGCCGCTTGGAGGGCCTTGCGGGCGCAGTTCCACTCCGTCTTCCAACGACGGTAGTTGAGGGGCTCGCCCTCCTCCATCGTGAACAGCCACTCCTTGGAGGGGCGTGCGGCGAGGTGAGTGATGAGGGCGTCTGTGACGACCTCACCGACCGGGACAGTGCGCCGGGACTTGGCGGTCTTCGGCGGCCCGATCTTCCCGGACTGGAGGCGCTGGCGCTCGACGCGGATGGCGCCGGCCTTGAAGTCGACGTCCGAGACCTTGAGGCCGAGCAACTCGCCTATTCGCAAGCTGATCCGGCGAGCGTGACGATGGCCGCGCGGATGTACGGCGGCATCGTGCGCGCCATGGCCTCGACCTGCGCGACCGTGGGCGGGGTGACCTCCTCGTCCGGCATGGGCGGGAGGGTGATCCGGCGGCACGGGCTGGACGCGATGACCTTGTCCTCGACGGCCGCGGTCATGAGGCACACGAGGACATCGTAGACGTTGAGCACGCTGCGGGGGCCAAGCAGTCCCCGCGGCGGGGGCATCGACTGTTCTGCCACGGCTTCGCGTCAAGCTGCTTCGGTTCCACTCGGAGCAGCGGGTGCACCAGGCCGCACGGCGAGCAGCCGCCCGGACCACGCTCGGGCTTCGGCCAGGTGTTCAGCCTGCAGCCCGGCACGGGGATCAGGCTGTACCAGCAGGGTCGCCGCGCCATGGGCGGTGCGCTCCGCGGCCCAGGAGTGGTCGAGGTCAGTGAAGTCGTCGTCGATCCACACAGCGGGGGCGTCAGCCAGCCACGCGTCGACATAGTCGCGCTTCCACAGGTAGCCATTGGGGTGGCTTGTTGTGATCTTGGGGCGCGGGAGATCGACGTGCGGCAGGGGTGGGAGACCGAGGAGCGGTCCGATCAGAGTGGCGGCGTCCTGGCGCCAGCTGGTGCACCAGACTGGCGTGACCATGCCGGTACCGATCACTTCCTTGAGCATGGGGCCATGGGCGGGGTTGAGCCATACGGTTACCGGGTCGTCGGCGCTGCGGCCAGTGGGGACGACGTCGTGGCGGGCGTGGGTGGCTGGGGTCGAGCCCTCCGCGTCGGGGAAAGGTATGAGGACGCCGTCGATGTCGAGGAGCAGGTAGGGCGGGCGCATCGGATTCTCCCAGGGGAGCCGGGGTGAAGGTCAGAGTTTGCGCGCGGTGATCAGCAGGGTGGTGGGCCAACGGCCTCCGTGGCGGGCGTCGTGGAACTCCTGGGCCGAGGTGAGCCACAGGCCGGAGCGGTCGAGGTGCTTCTCCCAGCGGTTGGCGTAGAAGTCCCAGCGGGCGATGGGTAGTCGGGTGCGGTCGGGGAGGATGACGTAGTCGCGGCGCGGCCGGTCGTCGGTGGCCAGGCGGAGGCCGCCGCGTTGCGGGTGGGGTACGGAGAAGGCGAGAGTGCGGCCGGGCTTGAGGTGCTGGGCGATGGCCGGGAGCAGGAGTTCGGGGGCGACGAGCCCGATGGCGCCGAAGACGGAGTAAACCGCGTCGAACTGCTCGTCCGAGGCTTGCAGGTAGTGCAGGGCATGGGCCGCCACGAAGGTGAGGCTGTTCAGCCGCCCGTAGTGCGAGCGGGCTCGGCGGACCTGGAGGCCGACGAGGTCGACGCCGGTGACCTGGGCGCCGTAGCGGGTGGCGAGGTGGGCGGCGTTGTGACCGGGGCCGCAGCCGAGTTCCAGCAGTCGTTTGCGGCGTAGGTTCGGGCCGAGGATCTCGGCTCCGGGTCCGGTGCCCGGCCGCGTGGTCCACTCCATCCGCACGGGGACCGAGAGGGGCTCGGCAGGGTTTGCCGTGGTGCGTTGTAGGGCGTGGACGTACCAGGGGGAAGCGTGGGCGAGCACCTAGACCTCCAGGAGGTGGAGGACGTCGATGAGGTGACGGCGTACGGCCTTGATGTAGGCGGGGTCGGTGGCCGGGTCGTTGATCCAGCGGATGGACTGCTCCATGAACCACTCGACGGCCCACATGCGGTGCCAGCCCAGCGCCCAGTTCTCGGCGGTCAGCCCGCCGCGCCGGGCAAGGGCGTCGGGGGTGCCGCCGGCGGTGACGTACTGCTCCAGGAAGACCCGCAGGCGTACGGGGTCGGGGGTGTCCAGGGTGCCGTGCCAGCTGGCGAGGTCGAGCAGGCCGGGGCCGGTGAAGGCGCGGGCGAAGTCCAGCAGCCGCCAGCCGTGCTGGCCGATGTGGAGGCTGGTGGGGTGGAACTCGGAGTGCACCCAGCCGAATGGAGCCACTGTGGCACCGGCCGAGCGGGTCTTGGCGGCCTGGGCGATTCGATCGAGCGCGTCCTCGATGTCGTCCGCCTCCTGCCACCGCTCGGCCTTGCGGAGCCGGGCGAGGTGCTCCAGGGCCCTGTCCGGCAGCGTGCGGAGCCGTGCCTGGTCGAGCACGGGCAGGGCGGGAGCTGTGCGGGTCCCGTGCAGGACCACGGCCGCGGCGGTGCCGTCGAGGTCGTCGGCGTGGCGGACGGCGGGGTCGAGGTCCTCCATGAGCATGCCGAGCCAGCCGTCCAGGACGGCGGAGGCGTGGACCTGCGGGACGGGAACGCCGACCGTACGAGCCAGACGGAGAGCTTGATCCTCGCTGTCGAAGGGCCGCTTCGCGTACTTGAAGATCGCAGTGGTGGCGTCAGGGAAGGTCAGGCGCTCGACACCGGACATTGACCACACGCGTACCACCTCGCGCACGGCGGTGGCGCGGCCAGCCACGGTGAGCAGGTTGTCGAGGAGTGCGGCGCTGGGGTTCGCGGTCACGTGGGGGCTCCAAGGAGGTTGAGAGCGTCCAGGGCGGGCGAGAGGTGCCGGCCCGCCCCGGAGCCTGATGTGCGGTGTTATGCGGCTGGGCTCACGCGGTGGGCGTAGATCTGCTCGATCCATCCGGCCTTGAAGGCCGCGAGGTCGTCACGGAAGGCGGCCATCGAGGCACCGTAGGGCGCGACGACGCCACCGGTTTGGTCCGGCACGGACTGGCAGCCGTGTACGAGCCTGCCGCCGAGGGCGGCATGAGCCTTGATGGACTCGATCCGGCGGTGCTCGTTGAACCAGCCACCGTGGTAGACCTCGTCCAGCATCCCGCCCATCTCCTCGTCCAGGTCGAAGACGACGGAGGTGGCGGCCGGGAAGAACCAGCACGGGCCGACGTTGGAGATGTGCCCGTCCAGCTCGACCTTGTTCAGCGCCATCAGCGTGGCCGCCTCGCCTAGCATCCGCAGGTGCTCGGCCGTGATCTGCGGCAGGCCGAGGCCGACGAGGTGCTCGTCGCGGAACAGGTACGCGTACACCGCGTAGGCGGTGGACAGCACGCGGGCGGCGTCCGAGGTGGACTCGGCGTGAGCCTTGATGAAGTCCAGCGCGAGCTGTTCGACCGCGCTCTCGGTGGTCTCCTCCAAGTCCAGGAGCTGGGACTTGACCAGCTCCCAGTCGGCGACGAGCCAGGAGCTGGACTCGAAGCGGAAGAAGTACTCGGCCGGGTCGATGGTGATGCGCCGGCCGTCGACCTGGATGCCGGGCAGGCGGCTCCAGCGCTCGTCGAACGCCTCGGGCAACTCGACCGTGATGGCCGCGGTGTCGATGGTGGTCACCGTGTCTCCGTCTCTGATCGGCCGGGATCGGGCACAGGAATGCCCGAACCCGGTGTAGGTGTACGGAACTTCGGGGGCCACCCGGCCGAAGGGGGGAGCCTGGTCGCGGTGTCGGACCAGGGCCGGGCGGCTGATGATTAGTGAACTCTTCGTCACGCACAGTGGGTACCGTGAGAGGCAGTTGAAGCGGTATACGCGGTTTACAGCTCTGGAGCGGAGGCGATTGTGGCAGCAGCGCCGAGAGGTCCCAACTCCCGCCTGCGTGACGTCATCGAGGCGATCGGCTGCACCTACGAGGCTCTGGCGAAGGACATCCGGCGTATCGCGGCCGAGAACGGCGAGATCCTCCAGACCAACAAGTCGGCCGTCTCCCACTGGGTGAACGGCACACGCCAGCCGACCGGACAGACTGGCCAGTACCTTGCGGAGGCGCTGTCCCGCCGAGCAGGCCGCACCATCACCTTGGCCGAGATCGGCCTTCGAGCACCCGAAACTGCGGTGTCGGAGGAGCCTGATCCTGTTCTGGCCGCCACCGATCTCGGCCGTGCCGACGTCGAACGCCGCCGTTTCCTTGCCGTGGCTGCCTTCACTACGGCCGGCGTGGCTATGCCGCTCTTCTACGACCACGAGGCCACCGCCCGCATGTTGCGGGCCCGCACCGGCAGCTCGCTGGTCGGGATCGAGGACGTGAACGTCGTACGGCAGATCACCGCAGCCTTCAGTGCGGCCGACGAACGTCTCGGCGGCGGCCATGGCCTGACAACCGTCACCGCTTACCTCGCCGACACCGCCGCTCCCATGCTCCGCGGACGCTTCCCGAACGAAGCCCTACGGCAAGCGGCCTTCGGTGCCGTCGCCGAACTCGCATACCTCGCTGGGTGGAAGCACCACGACCTCGGCCAGGAAGGCGCCGCCCAGCGCTACTACCAGGTCGGCTACCAACTCGCCTGCGAAGCTGACCCGCGCGGTCACGCCGCCTGGATGATGCGCGCCCTCGCCCACCAGGCACTGAGCCTCAAGCAGCCCCACCATTGCGTCGACCTCGTCGAAGGAGCCCTCACCCGCGGCCTGGGCCACGTCGACGGCCAGACCGAGGCGCTACTGCACATCACCCACGCCCGCGCATACGCTGCGGTCGGCGCGAAGCCAGCAGCAGCCCGCGCCCTGCTCGCCGCCGAAGACACCCTCCTGCGCGAGGACGGCCCTCAGCCCAGCTACTCCCGCGTCAGCGGCCCGGCCGCCGGCACCGTCGCCAGCCACACCGCCCGCACCCTGACCGACCTCGCCGACCACGTCGGCACCGAACAACAACACCGCGACGCCCTCGTGCGCTGGGACCCCGAGAAGTACAAGCGCGTCCACGCCCTCACTCACGCCGATCTCGGCGACAGCCTCGCCGCCCAGGCCCGCGCCGACGAGGCCGTAGCCGCCTGGTCACAGGCCCTGACCCTTATGGAGGGCATGACCTCCGACCGCACCCGAAAGGCCATCACCTCGCTCCGCTCCACCCTTGCCATCTACCAGCGCCGCAAAGTGCCCGGAGCCACCGAACTCGCCCGCCGCGCACGCGAAGCACTGGCCTAAGCTGCCACCATCCGGCCGACGAAGGGACACAAGCCGTGGCTCAGCGGACCACCAACGACCAGCCCAAAGCCTTGCCGCCCGCCCTCGAATCCATGACCTTGCTGGTCGCCGCCGTCATCGTCCACGACAAGGCCACCAACCGCGTCGTCCTCCTCCAGCGCAGCCAGAACGCCAAGTTCGCCCAGGGCATGTGGGACCTTCCCGTCGGCAAGAGCGAACCCGGCGAACCCATCACCGAGACGGCTGTGCGGGAGCTGTACGAGGAGACCGGCCTGACCGTGAAACCGGAGTCCCTCAAGGTCGCCCACGTCATCCACGGAGCCTGGGGCGTCGAAGCCCCCAACGGCTTCCTCACCGTCGTCTTCGCCGCCTACGAATGGACCGGCGAGCCCGTGAATCGCGAACCGCGCAAGCACGCACAGGTCCGCTGGGTTGACGCCGACGCTATCCCAGAGGAATTCGTGGACACTACCGCCAGCGCGCTCCACAGCTATCTTGCCAACGGCCCGGAAGTCTCCCTCAATGGCTGGCAGTAGAGACGTCGACGCGTTCCGCACGGCCGTTTTCAACACTCACCGCTATGGGCAAGCAGAGTACCTCTTGACGGCATCCGATCAATGGTCCCCAAAGTCAGGTCAACCGATCGCCCGAAAACCGAAGATGAAACGCATAAGCGGGCTGATAATCGAGCATTCAGGACTATTTAGTTCGAATCTACAACTGGCTGTACGCCAGCTAGAGTCTCCAACCTCTCGACGATACTGCGCCATTCATCGATTATCACGGCGGGGGCATCAACCATGCTAGATCGACCGTGCAGGATATCCGATGCTCGGCCGTAAACATGTCTGACCAAGCGCACCAACCCTGCCGCTTCCACAAATTCATCAGGGGGCACCAGGCCGATAACGATGGAGAGCCGACCTGGTACGTTATTGATGAACAGAAGCGGATTTTCCGGCTGACAAACTCTATGGTAAGCCTCGATAGTGGCCAACTCGATACGGAGCCTCAACTCAAACACTTCAATGCGGCGTCGAGACGCGGTGTCGAGCTTCACGAGAAATCCCAAGAAGTGATCACTGCGCAAGCCTCCCGCGCCTTTTCGATCTCCAGGGTCAGGTTCGCCTTCGCGTCATCAGATCCGTGAACCGCCTTGTTCCAGCCACGCAGGTAATGCCCACAGATCTTACTGAACTCATCGATCGGGTTTCTACCACTATGGGTCTGATTGATAAGCTCTTCCACAAAAGCCACCCTTTTGGGGGTATTGTCAACTGCGTCAATAGATGAAACATTGCGAGCCACATCCTGCCTCTGTGCTAGCGAGTAGCGGACAACGCAAGAATGCAGAGCGTGATCGACCGCCTGCCGGCAAAGCCCCCTAACAACCTGCGCTTCGGTCAGATAGGTGCTAGGTGACGGTCGTGGAGCCCAAGTGACGATACTTCGCGCATCATCGAGCAGGACCCTCCACATCTCATCCGTTGATTCGATGCCGATTTCCCCTTTCTCGACATCGCGGCTTACCCGCCAGGCTTGACCGTTAGCTGCCCGAGCAAGGAGGTGCTGCTTCAGCCGTTCATCATGGGTAAAAACGATAACCCGCCTCTCGGAACTGAGATCGACCAAGACTGCGGCCAGACGATCAACTCGGATCTCATCAAATGCATGAACCGGGTCGTCCAGGATCAGGAATGAGAAAGGTCCCGACTCGGCAGTAGAGAGCAATGGGGCGAGCAGGAAGGCGTTTCTCTGCCCGGCACTTAGCATGGAAAGCTGCAATTCCTGACCACTCGAATTGCTCACACTCACATCGGCTCTGGTTGTCGTCAGATGAATCCCATCCAGATAGATGCCAACGTCCTCAAGCAACTGCCTGACTCGCTTATCGGCCTTTTCCTTGAAGTGTTCCGTGCGTTCTTTTCGCAGCTTGTCAGCGAGAGCACTGGAACACTTCTTGGTCTCTTGCCACAGAGCGCTCTCCTTGGCCTTTTCCTGCTCCGTTCGCCACATATGCAAAAAGTTCTCAAGAGCCCCTCTGCGCTCCCGAAGCCACTTCCGCGTGATCTCGCTCGCTTCGACTGCCGCGACGCTTGCCCCATCCCAGTCGGCAGTACTTATAGAGTTCCTAAGGGCCAGGAACCCCTCACGCACCTCCGGCGCAGGCCGACTTCCGTAAGAACTCATCACCGCGCGAAGTCGCTCTGCAACCTTCGCTGCAGCCGTCGATGCAATCCTGTAGCCATTTTCAGTCGAGCTAATCAGCGCGAGAACTTCCGCTACGTAATTCACGACGACAGACGCGTCCCTGAGGTCACTCAATGCATCGCGCGCCTCTTCGTGAATCGGCGACAGCACGGCATGTCGCTCTACGTTCTCCTGCAGGGTTTCTACCCAGTTATCGACTATCGAATTGCAAACTGGGCATATCGAACCAGGCGGAGCAATCTCCACAGCATCCTTATAAAGAGCATCCAGGTGCTGAGCAATTCTCGGACTAGTCAGCTCGGGGGCACTTTCCAGTTTCTGGAAAGCGGCGTCCACGCCTGACAGCGCCGCTCTCAGGCGTTCTACATCTGCGCCCGTGACTTCGACCGTGAGCGAGCCGGCGTCCACAAGATTATGTCGAGTTAGCCAGTCCTCGACATCATCATTAATTGCCGGCCAGGAAATGTCACCTATATTTACCGCTGGCTCGTTGAGGCGAAATTGATGGTCAACCTCAGCGACCCGGGCTTTGCCATCCTTGAGAGCGGAACCGATTTTCTTTTTACTGGCCGAAGCAGCCTCACTCAACTCGGACACCAGGGCCTCTAGATGTGTGAACGCCCCTCCGAGTGCGAGGAGATTGGCAATATAGCGCTGCAAATCGTTACTCTGCTGAACACGCCGCTCCACCTCGGCGTACGAAAAGACAGGCGGATGCCCTTCCAGTGCATGACGCCACGCACTTCCCATATCAACACGGCATGCTTTGCCAGATGAGGTTGTCCATTCGCCGTAAGCATCCTTGACTTTACCGTCGTCAGTGAGTTCGCACCTCAGGATCAGCTCTTCGCTGTTTCGCACAAGGGTGACTTCTGCCCAAGATTGCGCACTGTCACGAGCCCTGTTGATCTTTTCCCAGAGCGGATCAAACTTACTTCGCCCTGTCGGCGCCGCTACATCAGCCCACCATCCCGTTTTTCCGGAGATGGCGGTTCGAATACCATCAGAAATGGTCGACTTACCAGATCCGTTCGGCCCGTGATAGATACTGATCCCGGGAGATGGATCGATCTGCATGAAAAATTCAGATGTAGTTCCCTGGAATCCGCAAAGGCGAAGTCCCTTGATGCCCCATGGCTCCCCCTGGGTAGGGTCAAGCGCACCTGCATTCTCGCCTTGGAGGCGAGCAATCAACGCTCGCAGGTTCTCCCAGCCCGCTTTCGTCTTAGTCGCACCAGCCTGCATCCTGGTAGCAGCCTCGGCCAGGTCGGCATAGGTGAGCAGGGAAAGCTTCTTCTCCGCATCGCTCGCCCCCATACTCTTCGGGACCCCTGCATCAAGGGCTTCATTGTCCGTGACGGTCATGCCGACTCCGCTGCCATGGTGCTCGTGCCGCATCTAGGGACGTAATGCTAGCCGTGGGGCGGTTCAGAGGTATGGGGTTTTTGGAACTCCTCGGGACCCAGGGGGTACTTATGCGCTTAGCCGGTTACGTCCTGATTCTCATCGATACGGACTGCAAGGCTCTGGCCATGCCTGTCGTTGAGTCGTGATCAGGTAGCGGAGGATTACGTAGGGGCGCGAGGACCAGATATCAAGCGCGCGACCGGGGAGGGCTGCGGCGCGGGATCCTCCAGCTCTGCAGGTGCGGGAGCGGACATGCAGGTGTGACCGGGGCAGTGCCACTTGCCGGAATGACTCGGGCCTGTCGACTTATCCGGATCGCTACTGCCCCCGAGCGCGCAGCGGTCCGCACACAGTCCGCAAGACACCCGCTCAAGACCGTCGCACCCCATCGCCACCAATCACCAAAAGGCCAGGTCAGCGCCCCACAGGAAAGATCCCCACAGGTCACCGACCCGGCCCATTACTGGGAGACCAAGAAGGCCTGACCTGTCTTTCGCCCCGTACCCGGCCCGCGGCCCGCTGTTCGCAGCGGTACCAGCGGTCCGGGTGCGGTCGTTCTCGCCGCCAGGCCGCTGCCGGCCGACGGCGCGGCTCCGACCCGGCGTCAGGTGGGGACGCCGGGCAGTACCGGAACCGGCGGGGCCGCCCGCAGCGCGTCGAGGGCCGCCCCGAACGCCGCCGCGATGCGCGCGTTCTCCGCGGTGTCGCGGACCGCGATGCGTACGGTCCGGCCCTCGTACTCCGGTGACAGCGGGGACAGGTCGCGCAGGTACACGTCGTGCCGGCGGCACTCGTGCACCAGGCGGGCAGCGCTCGGGCCGCCGGGCGGCAGGGTCACGGTGAGGAAGTTGGCAACGGACTCCTCGACCGTCACGCGCTCCCCGACCGTCGCGGAATCCTTCACCCTCGCGGGCTCCCCGACCGTCGCGGAATCCTTCACCCTCGCGGGCTCCCCGGCCGTCGCACAACTCTCCACCCTCACGGTCTCGTCCAACCCCGCCAGCGCGGTGGCCAGTTCGCGGCGCAGGGTGTGGGTGCGCTGCCAGCGGGCGGTGTAGTACGCCGGGTCGCGCAGGGCCGCCACCGCGGCCAGTTGGGCGGGCAGACCGGCCGGCCAGGGCGGTGTCCACCGGCGCAGCCGCCCCGCGGTGTCCGGCTCGGCCACCAGGTACGCCGCCCGCAGCCCGGACAGCGCGTACATCTTCGACAGCGAGGTGCACACCACCACCCGCGGGTCCGTCGCGGCGAACCCCGCCAGCGACTCGCCCTGGCCGACGTAGCCGAGGTACGCCTCGTCGATCCACCAGCGGGTCCCGGACGGCGCGGCGGCGATCACCCGGCGCAGTTCGGCGGCCGGTGCGTGGCGCCCCGTCGGGTTGTTCGGGTTGATCAGTACGACCAGGTCGTAGCGGCCCGGCCGGACGGCGGCGGCCAGCCGGTCCGGATCGATCCGCCAGCCGTCCTCGCGGCGCAGCCGGAGCCGGTCCACCCGGCAGCCGATCACCCGCTCCGTGACGTGCGCGTACTCGCCGTACCCCGGGTCGGTCAGCAGCACCCTGCTCTCCGGGGTCAGCCAGCGGCCAAACGCCCGGTAGATCAGGTCGGAGGAACCGGCGCCGGCCACCAGCGACCGCACCGGCAGCGCACGGGCCGCGGCGATCTCCGCGAGGAGGCCCTCGGCGCCGGCCGGCGGTGAGGTACGGGCCAGCCAGCCCGGATCCTCGGCGAGCACCGCGCGCACCCCGGGGGCCGGCGGAAACCAGGCGTCCAGGACGTCGGCCGCGACCACCTGGTGGCGCCGTTCCAGGGTGCGGAAGTCCGTACCGATGGCGGTGAACGAGGCACCGCCGTGTTCGCAGCCGTCCGCCCGCGGCGCGAACGGCACGTCGAGCCGCCAGTCCACCGCGGACCGCAGCCGCTCCAGCCCGGCGCGGTGCCGCTCCGTCGCGGCCCGCGTCAGCTCGGCCACGCCCCCGGTCAGCACCTCGAACGTCAGGGCGCCGCTGCGGACGGTCCGGCCGACCGTACGCAGGCCGGTGGCCAGGTACATGTCGAGCAGGTCGGTGCGTCCCATCGCCACCAGCCGGCGGCCGCCCCGCGCGGCGCTCCAGCGCAGCGCCGCGTACATCAGCAGCGAGGCCGCCCCGGAGCCCCGCCAGCGCGGTTCGACGGTGAGGATGCGCACCTCGAACACCCCGCCCTCGTCGAGCAGCGGCAGCTCCTCACGGGTCAGGTACTTGTCGAGCGCGTACCGCCCCAGCCAGGGCGGGGTCAGGCTGACGAAGCCGATGCGGGTCGCACCGCGCGCCGCGACCAGGTAGACGTTGGCGCCGTCGAGGCCGTCGCGGAGCTGTCCGGACGGATGCGGCGCGTGCTGGCCCAGCTCCCGCGCGTACACCTCGTGACGTAACTCGTGGATCCACTCGCGGTCTTCCGCGGTGGCGGCGCGCAGTTGCAGATCGCGGCCCGGATCACGGCCCATGGGCGGCACCTCTTTCGGGACAGGGGGGCGCTGGACGGGCCACTCATCGTGGGGAACGCGGACCGGCGGCGACAGGGCCGGGCGACACATCCGCCATGAGTACGCGTGCTCTGGCGCGACCGGCCGATCCGTGCCCCGGGGACAGCCCCATGCGCCTCGACGGGCCCTGCGGCGCCCAGGACGCCGCGGTCAGCGCTTCCTGCCGTACGTCCGCACCAGCACCCCGTTGCCGAAGGCGCGCACCTCGCCGAGGGCGAACTCGGTGACGTCGAACCCGGCGGCGAACATCGGCATGCCGGTCCCCAGGACCACCGGGTACGTCTTGATCACGAGCTCGTCCACCTCGCCGAGCAGCGCGCCCGCGAGCCGGGAGCCACCGCACAGGTAGATGTCGAACTCGCTGTCCTCGGCCTTCAGTTCGCGGACCTTGCCGACGACGTCGTCCGCGACGATCTCCACGTGCGGGTCGGGTGACTCCTCAAGGCTGCGCGAGGCGACGTACTCGCGCAGATGGGCGTAGGGGCTGGTGACGCCGATACCGAGCGCCAGGTCGTAACTGGCGCGGCCCTGGATGACCGTGTCGAACCTCCGGTTCTCCAGGTCGTCGATGCCGAGCGCCCGCCGGCCGTGGGTGGCCATGGTCTCCGGGTACTCCGGCTTCAGGAACTCCTCCATGAACTCCGCGTCGACGAAGCGGTAGAACGGCTCGGCGTCGCCGTCCGGGCCCCCGATGAAGCCGTCGATCGAGCAGGCGACGAAGTAGGTGAGCTTGCGCAAGCGATTCCCTCTCACGGACGACGATCACTTCACTTGGACCACTTCACTTACAGTGGTTCAACTACTTCACTTATAGTGCTTCATCTGTAGTGGTTGCAAGGCCTTTACCGGAGGCGACGGAGGACACCCGCATGGCAAGGAACCCGGAGCGCCGGGCCGCGCTCGTCGACGCCGCCGTCGAGGTGCTGGCCCGGGAGGGCGCGCGCGGCCTGACGTTCCGCGCGGTGGACGCCGAGGCCGCCGTGCCGACGGGCACCTCGTCGAACTACTTCACCGGCCGCGACGACCTGCTGCACCAGATCGACGCCCGCCTCCACCAGCGCCTCGCCCCGGACCCCGCCAAACTCGCCGAACTGCTGACCCGCCCCAAGGACCGCACGCTGGTACGGGAGTTGATGCACGATCTGATGGCCCGCGCCGCACGCGACCGCACCGGCCATCTCGCCCTCTTCGAGATGCGGCTCGAGGCCACCCGGCGCCCCGCCCTGCGCGAGTCGTTCACCGCGTCCGTCCGCGGTGACCTCGCCCAGGGCATGGCGTTCCACCGGGAGACGGGACTGCCCGGCGGCGACGAGACCGTGACGGTGCTCTACCTCGCCATGCTCGGGCTGCTCCTGGAACACCTCACGCTGCCGGGCGTCCTGGACGGCGTACTGCCCGGGATCACCGTCCCGGACGCGCTGGTGGACCTGATCGTGGCGACCGTCGTACCGGAGAAGTGAAGGTCCTCATTCCCGGGGCTCGCGCCACATCGGCCACATCAAGGGGCCGTCCGGCAGGACGACCGCAGGGCCCGTGACGGCGAAGCCGAGGCGTTCGTACAGCGCACGGCTGCGGGCATTGCTCGCCTCCAGGTAGGCGGGCAGCCCCTCCCGGTCGCAGCGCTCCAGGACGGGCCGCATCAGCGCGGTGCCCAGCCCCTCGCCCTGCCGCTCGGGCACCACGCCGATCATCCAGAGGTACACGTGGGCGCGGCCCGCCGGATGCACTCCCCCGGTCAGCCGGGCCACCGTCTCCACCCGCTCGTTGTCCGGGTCGACCGCCGCGCGCAGCCGCGCGGGCCCGTCGCCCTCGGCCCCATCGCCCTCGGCCCCGCCGTCCGCCTGCCCGTCGTCCGCCGGCACCGGCAGCCACAGCGCGCACGCCGTACCGTCCTCGGTCACGTCGACCCGCCCCTCGGCCAGTACGACGTCGAAGAAGGCGGCCATCAGCAGGGGGTGGGTACGGCGGCGGTGCGCCTCGCCGGGGAAGATCCAGCCGCTCACCGGATCGTCCTGGAACGCCGCGTCCAGCAACCGGGTGACCAGCCCCCGGTCCCCCTCCCCCGCCGTCCGGATGACCACGCCCATGCCCGCCCCTCCACCCAACGACCGTCGTCCGTACGGCCGTTCACCCTAACGGCTGCGGCCTTCGAGTGGACGCGTGGGCGCGAAAAGGCTGAGGCGGGTCCCGCGCACCGTGGGGGGATGCGCGGGACCCGCCTCGTCCGGAGCCGGAGGCCGGAATCCCGTACGGGGGGTCGGAAGCCGTACGGGACCGGTGGCTCCGGAGTGCGTGGCCGCCGCCCGGGGTGCCGCTTCGTCCGCGGCGCCCCGGGCGGCGCGACTCAGTTGCTGCGCCGGGTGACGAACTCGGCGAGCGCGAGCAGGCCGCCCGCCGCCGCCGGATCCGGCACCGCGCGGGACAGCCCCTGTATCGCCCGGGCCATCCGGTCGGCCGCCTGGACCTGCGCCCAGTCACGGCCGCCCGCCCGCTCGACGGCCAGCGCCGTGCGCTCCAGCTCTCCTTCCCGGAACGGCACCGCGTACAGCTCGGCCAGCTCCTCGGCGGCCGGGGTGCCGGAGGCCAGCGCGGCCACCACGGGCAGCGACTTCTTGCGGGCGATCAGATCCGCCCCGGCCGGTTTGCCGGTGCGGTGCGGGTCGCCCCAGATGCCGATCACGTCGTCGATGAGCTGGAAGGCGAGTCCGGCCTCGCGGCCGAACGCGTCCAGCGCGTCGACGTCGTCCTCGTGCGCCCCCGCGTAGAGCCCGCCGATCGCGCAGGCGCAGCCGAGGAGCGCGCCCGTCTTGGCCTCGGCCATGGCGAGGCACGCTTCGAGGGTGACCTCGTCGGGTCCCCGGCGCTCCATGGCCGTGTCCGCCTGCTGGCCCGCGCACAGCTCGACCACGCAGTCGGCGAGCCGGGCGGCGGCGGGTCCGGCGGCCGGGTGCGGGTCGTCGGCGAGCAGCCGCTGCGCCAGCGCGTGCAGGGAGTCCCCGGCGAGAATCGCGTCGGGGACACCGAACACGGTCCACGCGGTGGCACGGTGCCTGCGGGTGGTGTCCCGGTCCATCACGTCGTCGTGCAGCAGCGTGAAGTTGTGCACCAGCTCCACGGCGGCCGCCGCCCGTAAGGCCGTCGGCCGTTCCTCGCCGAGGGCCTGGGCCGCGGCGAGGACCAGCGCGGGCCGGATGGCCTTGCCCGCGCTGCCCGCGGCGGGCGTGCCGTCCGCGTGCTCCCACCCGAAGTGGTAGAGCGCGACCTTGCGCATCGGGCCGGGCAGCAGGTCGAGGGCCCGGCGCAGCTCCGGGTCGACGGACGCTCGTGCGCGGTCCAGGATCACCGCCGCGTCCTGCCCGTCCCCGGTGCCCGGCTGCTGCTGTCCCGCGGGGGCCGGGACGGCAGCCGGCGCTCGCCTTTCGACGGGGCCGCGCCTTTCGGGTGTCCCGCTCGGACCCTGCTTCGTCTGCGTCATGAACTCACCCACGGAACCGCCTCGGAGAGTCTGCGGACGGTGGCACTTCCGCCTTGCCGCTGGGCGCGTACCTCCTGGGTGTACCCCTCCGGGTGTACGGGGACACTGCGCCCGGCGTGCGCCCGGGGTGGGTCACTGCCAGCGGCCGATCTCGACGTCCTCCAGGACGCCGAGGGCGTCGGGCACGAGCACCGCCGCCGAGTAGTAGGCGGTCACGAGGTAGGAGATGATCGCCTGTTCGTTGATGCCCATGAAGCGCACCGACAGGCTGGACTCGATCTCGTCGGGAATGCCCTTCTGGTGCAGTCCGACGACGCCCTGCTCCTCCTCGCCGGTACGCATGCAGATGATCGAGGTGGTCCGGGCGTCACTGACCGGGATCTTGTTGCACGGGAAGATCGGCACTCCGCGCCAGGTCGGGATGCGGTGCCCGGCGACGTCGACGGTCTCGGGGACGAGTCCGCGCTTGTTCAGCTCCCGGCCGAACGCGGCGATGGCGCGCGGATGGGCGAGGAACAGCTTCGATCCGCGGCGGCGGCTGAGCAGTTCGTCCATGTCGTCGGGGCCCGGCACGCCCGCGTGCGGCTGGATCCGCTGGTCGTACTCGCAGTTGTGCAGCAGCCCGAAGGCGCTGTTGTTGATCAGCTCGTGCTCCTGGCGCTCCTTCAGCGCCTCGACGGTGAGCCGCAGTTGCTGCTCCGTCTGGTTCATCGGCTGGTTGTAGAGGTCGGCCACGCGCGTGTGCAGGCGCAGCACGGTCTGGGCGATGCTCAGTTCGTACTCGCGCGGCGCGGACTCGTAGTCCACGAACGTACCGGGGATGTCGTGCTCGCCGACGTGGCCGGCCGAGAGGTCGATCTCCTTCTCGCCGTACTTGTTGGCGCGCTGCTCGGGGACGGAACGCTGCTCCTGGAGGTGCTGGGACAGCGAATCCGTGCGCTCCGCGACCTGTTCGAGGTCGTCGCGGGAGAGGACCAGTACGGTGCACGCGGTGACCGCGCGGGCCGTGTACTCCCGGATGGCGTCCGGGTCGATGAGCGCCTGGTCGCCGAAGTACGCCCCGTCGGCCATCACGCCGAGGGCCGCGTCGTCCCCGTAGGGGCCGGTGCCGACCTTCTCCACCCGGCCGTGCGCGAGGAGGAACACCGATTCTGCCGGGCTGCCGAACTCGACGAGCACCGAGCCCGGTTCGTACTCCCGCTGCTCGCAGCGCCGGGCCAGCTCACTGAGCACCTCCTGGTCCTCGTAGTGCCGCAGGACGGGCAGCTCGCGGAGCTCGGCCGGGATCACCTCCACCTGGTCACCGGTCTTCACGAAGGTCACCCGGCCGTCGCCGACGGAGTAGCTCAGCCGCCGGTTCACCCGGTACGTACCGCCCTGCACGTTCACCCAGGGCAGCATGCGCAGCAGCCAGCGCGAGCTGATCTCCTGCATCTGCGGAACGGTCTTGGTGGTGGTGGCCAGATTCCGCGCGGCCGCTGTACCGAGACTCTGCTGCGGCTTCTCCTGTGCCGCCTGAGTCTCTTCGTCTACCGACATGAATGCCCTCCCGGTCGTGCTCTGATCTGCGCGGAAAAGCCTTCCATCACCGACTGTGCCGACGCCATTACACGAATGAGCGGGAATGGACCGGCTCTCCCGCGGGCACCTGACTGGGCATGCCGCGGGGGAACTTCGAGATCCGGCCATCCGTTTGATCTCCTGACCGGACCCCGACGCGGCAGGAGGGGAGAGCGCAGTGGCAGGTTTTCTGGACCGCGCGAAGGAACAGGCGCAGCGCGGCCTCACACAGGGCAAGCAGAAGCTCGACGAGGTGCAGGCGCAGCGCGCCGGCGGGGATTTGCTGAAGAAACTGGGCGCGGCGTACTTCGCGGAGCGGCGCGGTTCCGGCTCGCCCGAAGCGACGCAGCAGGCGCTCCAGGCCCTGGAGGCGCACATAGCGGTGCACGGGGACTCCTTCCTGCACGGCTGACCGCCCCGCCGACCGCCCGCGGCTGACCGGATCGGCTCGCACACCGTACGAACGCCTCGGCAGGACCGCTCACGTGCGGGTCACGCACCTGGCGAACACGTGGTCCCGACCACCTACCAGCGGGTAGAAGCAGTGGTACGAGGCGGCCGCGACGGGTGGCCGTCGCGGAGTGAAGGGAGCGGCCGTGGCCCCACCCATGTCCGCGGACAGTTTCCGGGACCGGCTCAGAGAGGAAGGCGTCACCGTCGTCGAAGTCGGTGACTGGCAGACCCACAATCGCAATCACAAAGGCCCCTGGGGCCCGGTGAACGGCGTGATGATCCACCACACCGCGACCTCGGGCAGCGCGCGCACGGTCGAGCTCTGCCGCGAGGGCCACGCCTCGCTGCCGGGCCCGCTGTGCCACGGCGTCATCACCAAGGACGGCGTCGTCCATCTCGTCGGGTACGGGCGCGCCAACCACGCGGGCCTGGGCGACGACGACGTCCTGCGCGCCGTGATCGCCGAGAAGGGCCTCCCACCGGACAACGAGGCGAACACCGACGGCAATCCGCACTTCTACGGCTTCGAGTGCGAGAACCTGGGCGACGGCGAGGACCCCTGGCCGGACGCGCAGCTCGACGCCGTCGAGCGGGTCGCGGCCGCCGTCTGCCGCCACCACGGCTGGACGGAGCGCTCGGTCATCGGCCATCTGGAGTGGCAGCCGGGCAAGGTGGATCCGCGGGGCTTCACGATGGACTCGATGCGGGAGCGCGTCCGCGGCCGCCTGAAGTGACACTCCTGATGTCACCTGCCTGAAGTGACGTTCTCCGCCGGGTGCGGTGCGGGAAGGGGGCCTCGCCGATTGCGGGACCGGCCGGGAGC
The DNA here is from genome assembly GCF_042732375.1 of Streptomyces sp. NPDC059785. Classification (NCBI taxonomy): domain Bacteria; kingdom Bacillati; phylum Actinomycetota; class Actinomycetes; order Kitasatosporales; family Streptomycetaceae; genus Streptomyces; species Streptomyces sp. NPDC059785. Next base: position 139,169 of record NZ_JBHWHV010000016.1, on the reverse strand, counting down.
CCCCGGGCGCCGGGCCCGGCGGGTCCTCGTCCGGACACATGTCCGACAATGGCGGGGTGACCGGCTCCGACACCTCCGCACCACTCGGCCCCGGCGGCCCCGGCGGACTCGCGCCACGGCTGCCGTCGCCGGTGCAGGAGGTCCGGGACGAGCGCTTCGCCCGGCACGGCGTACGTCTGCTGCTCAAGCGGGACGATCTGATCCACCCGCAGCTGATCGGCAACAAGTGGCGCAAGCTGGTCCCGAACCTGCGGGCCGCGGCGGGCCGCACGGTGCTGACCTTCGGCGGGGCGTACTCCAACCATCTGCGCGCGACGGCCGCCGCGGGCCGCCTCCTCGGACTGCCCACGGTCGGTGTGGTCCGGGGCCACGAGCTGGCCGGCCGGCCGCTCAACCCCTCGCTCGCGCGCTGCGCGGCCGACGGGATGCGGCTGCACTTCGTCGACCGGGCGACGTACCGGCGCAAGGCCGAGCCGGAGACGCTGGCCGCGATCCTGCGCGCGACGGCCGCCGGGGACGTGCGCGACGTCCGTGACGTGCACGTGGTGCCGGAGGGCGGCAGCAACGTGCTCGCCGTACGCGGCTGCCGCGAGCTCGGTGCGGAGCTGGGCGGACTTGCGGACGTCGTCGCCGTGGCCTGCGGGACCGGCGGCACCCTCGCGGGGCTGGCCGCGGGGCTCGCGCCGGGCGTGCGGGCCCTGGGCGTGCCGGTGCTCAAGGGCGGTTTCCTCGGCGCCGACACGGCGGCCCTCCAGCGGGACGCGTTCGGCGGCCGCCGGGGCGACTGGTCCCTCGACGACCGCTTCCACTTCGGCGGCTACGCCCGGACCACCCCGGCCCTCGACGCCTTCGCCGGGGACTTCGAACGCCGGCACGGCCTGCCCGTGGAACGGCTCTACGTCGCCAAGATGCTGTACGGGCTCGTCACGCTGGCCGCCGAGGGCGCCTTCCCGCACGGGACGACGGTGGCGGCCGTCGTCACCGGAGCGCCCTTCGGACCGGGCACCACCGCACCGCCCGCCGCACGGTCCACCGCACCGCCCGTCGCACCGCCCGCGGCTCAGACCGCCTCCCGGTAGGCCGCCGCCTCCTCCAGGTCGAGGCGGCGCAGCAGGGTACGCAGCATCTCGTCGTCGATGTAGCGCTTGTCCCGCAGCCTCACGAAGACCTCGCGTTCGGCGCTGATCACCTCGCGCGACAGCCGGCTGTAGGTGTCGTCGACCGTCTCCCCGGTGATGGGGTTGACCGAGCCGAGCCGCTCCCAGACGGCGTTGCGGCGCCGCTCCAGGACCGTGCGCAGCCGGTCGGCGAGCGGCGGCGGCAGGGCGTTGCGCTCGTCGGCGAGCAGGTCCTCGAGGCACTGCTCGGCCGCCCGGGACGCCTGGGCCTGGGCGTTCGCCTCCGCCAGCGTCTCGGCCTGCGCGTCCCGGCCCGGCAGCTTCAGCACCTTGATCAGCGGTACGAGGGTGAGCCCCTGCACGACGAGCGTCCCGATGACACTCGTGAAGGTCAAAAAGAGGATGAGGTTGCGCCCGGGGAAGGGCTCGCCGCCGTCCAGGGTCTCCGGTACGGAGAAGGCGATGGCGAGCGAGACGACGCCCCGCATGCCGGCCCAGCTGATGACGAACGGCCCCTTCCAGCCGGGGTCGTCCTCCCGCTCGCGGATCCGCCCGGACAGCAGCCGGGGCAGGAAGGTCGCCGGATACACCCACACGAACCGGGCGACGACGACCACCAGGAAGATGGCGACCGCGTACCAGGCGGCGCTGACTCCCTCGTACTCCCCGAGCCCGCGCAGCACGACCGGCAGTTGCAGGCCGATCAGCGCGAAGACCGCCGACTCCAGGATGAAGGCGACCATCTTCCACACGGCGGTCTCCTGGAGGCGGGTGGCGAAGTCGACCTCCCAGGAGCGGTGGCCCAGGTAGAGCGCGACGACGACGACCGCGAGCACCCCGGAGGCGTGCACCTGCTCGGCGACTCCGTACGCGACGAAGGGGATCAGCAGCGAGAGGGTGTTCTGGAGCAGCGCCTCCTTCAGGTGGGTGCGCAGCCAGTGCAGCGGCATCATCAGCACGAGCCCCACAGCGACGCCGCCGGCCGCCGCCACCACGAACTCGCGCAGCCCGCCCGCCCAGGTGGCGCCCTCGCCGACGGCCGCCGCGAGGGCCACCTTGTAGGCGGTGATCGCGGTCGCGTCGTTCACCAGGGACTCGCCCTGGAGGATCGTGGTGACCCGGGAGGGCAGCCCCACCCGGCGGGCCACCGCGGTGGCGGCGACCGCGTCCGGCGGGGCCACCACCGCGCCGAGCACCAGCGCCGCGGGCAGCGGCAGGTCCGGCACCAGCAGGTACGCGGCATAGCCCACGACGACGGTCGCGAAGAGCACGTAGCCGACCGAGAGCAGCGCGACGGGCCGCAACTGCGCCCGCAGGTCGAGGTAGGAGCTGTCCGTGCCCGCCGTGTAGAGCAGCGGGGGCAGCAGCAGCGGCAGCACCACATGGGGGTCCAGCGTGTAATCGGGGACCCCTGGGACGTACGAGACCATCAGGCCCACCGCCACCAGCAGCAGCGGGGCGGGGACCGAGGTCCTGCGGGCGGCCCCGGCGACCACCGCGCTCCCGGCCACCAGCAACAGCAGTGGCATAACGTCCATCGTCTTCCGCCCACCCTCGGTATCCGCGCGGCCGGCCGCGCACCCGTCGTAACCTGGCAATCATGAAACAGTGCACGCACTCCGACGCGTTGCCGCACCCCGCGCCCGCGCCCGCGAGCGACACCTGCCTAGAGTGCCGGGCGGCGGGCACCCACCCGGTGCAGCTCCGGCAGTGCCTGGTCTGCGGGCACGTGGGCTGCTGCGACTCCTCGCCGCTCCAGCACGCGACCGGGCATTACAAGGAGACCGGGCACCCCGTCATGCGTACGCTCGAAGCGGGCGAGGACTGGCGCTGGTGCTTCGTCGATCACGTACTCGTGTGACCCGCCGCCGGGACGGTTCGACCGCCTGACGCCTGGGTACGTCAATCCGGCGCGCGCTCTTCCTATTTGGGACCGCAGACCCCTAGCCACTGTCCGTACTCATGGGCTTACTATGAGTGACAGCACACGCGGGGCAGGGTCCCCGGGACAAGGAACTTGGGAGCGCGATAGCGTCACGGCTGAACCACCTGTCGCGTTACCCCGAGGGGCGACCCTCGGCTCCCGAACAAGCTTGTACCACCTTGGAGGTGAGGGTGTCCCAGATCGCAGGCGAGCCCGCGACCCAGGACTTCGTGGAAGTCCGGCTGCCGGCTGCGGGTGCCTACCTGTCGGTGCTGCGTACGGCCACGGCCGGCCTCGCGGCGCGCTTGGACTTCACCCTCGACGAGATCGAGGACCTGCGCATCGCGGTCGACGAGGCCTGCGCGATCCTGTTGCAGCAGGCCGTGCCCGGCTCAGTGCTGAGCTGTGTCTTCCAGCTCATCGACGACTCACTCGAGGTCACCGTCTCGGCGCCGACCACGGACGGTCACGCCCCCTCGCGGGACACCTTCGCCTGGACCGTCCTCTCGGCCCTCGCGGGCCAGGTCGACTCCTCGGTCGCCGAAGACAAGACCGTTTCGATCAGTCTCTACAAGAAGCGCGGCGCGGGACCCGGGCCGGCGTGAGGAACGGGGACGGGCCGGTGCGGGACGAAGAGCGCGACACACGGGAACTTTCCGCCGAGGGCACCCGCGCCCCCGACGGTTCGCGGTCCCTGGCGGACGGCGTCGACGGCCTTCCCGAGCAGGCCCGGCCGCATCCGGACCAGGACGCCACCCCGGCCGCGGCCGGCGCGTCCCGGCACCGGGAGGCCCCCGGACCCGGCCCGGCCGCAGGTCCGGCGGCGGAACCGGCCGGCGAGGGCAGTCGGGGGACGCCCGCCGGGCGGGGCGGCGGGCGGCGGTCCGCCGAAGGCACCGCGCGCGGCTCGTCCCCCGGCGGAAGGTCCGGCGTCTCCCCCCTGCTCGGAAGGGCGCCCGGAGCGAGCGCGACCGAGGCCTTGGGGGACGAGCCGGGAGCTCGGGAAACGGTGACGGGCGGGACTATGGACGAGCACGAGCGAAACGCGGAGCAGAGCGTGCGGGGCACGCAGCACGACAGCCAGGACCGCAGCGGGGCACGGGCGATGTTCATCGAGCTGCGCACCCTGAAGGACGGCAGCGCCGAGTACGCGGAGCTGCGCAACCAACTGGTCCGTATGCACCTGCCGCTCGTCGAGCACCTCGCGCGCCGCTTCCGCAACCGCGGCGAGCCGCTGGACGACCTCACCCAGGTCGCCACCATCGGCCTGATCAAGTCGGTCGACCGCTTCGACCCGGAGCGCGGCGTCGAGTTCTCCACGTACGCGACGCCCACGGTCGTCGGCGAGATCAAGCGGCACTTCCGGGACAAGGGCTGGGCGGTGCGGGTGCCGCGGCGCCTGCAGGAGCTGCGGCTCGCGCTCACCACGGCGACCGCGGAGCTCTCGCAGCTGCACGGCCGCTCACCCACGGTCCACGAGCTCGCCGAGAAACTGGCCATCTCCGAGGAGGAGGTCCTGGAGGGCCTGGAGTCGGCGAACGCGTACTCCACGCTCTCCCTGGACGTCCCCGACACCGACGACGAGTCACCGGCCGTGGCGGACACGCTGGGCGCCGAGGACGAGGCGCTGGAGGGGGTCGAGTACCGGGAGTCCCTCAAGCCGCTGCTCGAAGACCTCCCGCCCCGGGAGAAGCGGATCCTGCTGCTGCGCTTCTTCGGCAACATGACCCAGTCGCAGATCGCCCAGGAGGTCGGCATCTCCCAGATGCACGTGTCCCGCCTGCTGGCACGCACCCTGGCCCAGCTGCGGGAGAAGCTCCTCGTCGAGGAGTAGGCCCCTCGGGACCCGTAGGCCCGTAGACCCGTGGGGCCGTCACGTCCGGGGACTCGGCGCTCCGGGCCGCCGGTCGGCTACTTCCCGTCCCCCGCGTCGCCCGGTCCCCTGATGCCGAGAGCGCGCGTCGTCGCGGGGTTCACGAGCAGCACCAGCGCCGTGACCGCGACGACCGCCAGGGCGATACCGGCGGGGATGGCAATGCTGTCGGCCTGGAGCAGGTTGTACACCACGGGCAGCGCCATGATCTGCGTGATGACCGCCGGGCCCCGGCTCCAGCTCCGGCGCAGCAGCAGACCGCGCGCGGCCAGCAGCGGCAGCAGCGCGAGGACGATCAGCGTGACTCCGCCGGTGACGGCCTGCTGCCGGTCGTCCGAGCCTCCGGTGAACCCCAGGACCAGGATGTAGACCCCGCCGACGGCGAGGGCCAGCCCCTCCACCGCGGCAAGCACCGCGGCGGCGGTCAGCCGCCCGGGACGGGCTTCGGCGCCGACGACATCGGCATCAGGGGCGGGGGCGGGGTTCTGCGCAGAGCTCACCTGTGCAGGGTAGCCCGGGGGCGCCGGGGAGGGACGGGGCGGTACGGGCGCACCGGCGGGCGGACACCGGGCGGCGACGGCACGGGCTCGGCGGACGTGGCCTCGGGTGCCCGGCGGGCACAGCCCCTTACCATCGGCCGACGGCGGCTCCGGACACCCGGCCGACGGCGGCTCCCGCTCACGGGCGGCGGCCGTAACCGGGCGGCGAGGGCCCCGCAGCTGGGCGGCGCGCGGCTATAGGCGTCCGGTGTCAGCGCGCCACCTGCGCGTCCAGCTCTTCGGTCTCTTACCTGATCCCTACCTCGGTATGGGCCGAGTACCGATCGGTAGGTACGCTGCATCGCATGCGTGCACTTCTCGTGGTCAATCCGGCAGCAACCACCACAAGTGCGCGTACGCGTGACGTACTGATCCACGCACTGGCGAGCGAGATGAAGCTCGAGGCGGTCATGACCGAGTACCGCGGGCACGCCAGGGACCTCGGCCGGCAGGCCGCGGAGAGCAAGGACATCGAGCTGGTCGTGGCCCTCGGCGGCGACGGCACGGTCAACGAGGTCGTCAACGGTCTGCTGCACCACGGACCCGATCCCGAGCGGCTGCCCGGCCTCGCCGTGGTGCCGGGCGGCTCCACGAACGTCTTCGCCCGCGCCCTGGGCCTGCCGAACGACGCCGTCGAGGCGACCGGCGCCCTGCTGGACGCCCTCCGCGAGCGCCGGGAGCGCACGGTCGGCCTGGGTCTCGCCGCGGGCACGCCGGGCACGGAGGACGAGGCGGTGCCGTCCCGCTGGTTCACGTTCTGCGCGGGGCTCGGCTTCGACGCGGGGGTCATCGGCCGGGTCGAGCAGCAGCGCGAGCGCGGCCGGCGTTCGACGCACGCCCTCTATCTGCGCCAGGTGGTACGCCAGTTTCTGGACGAACCGCACCGCCGGCACGGAACGATCACACTGGAGCGGCCCGGCGCGGACCCGGTCACCGATCTGGTCCTGTCCATAATCTGCAACACCTCGCCATGGACGTTTCTCGGCAATCGTCCGGTGTACGCGTCGCCTAAGGCGTCGTTCGATACCGGACTGGACGTACTCGGTCTCAGCCGCATGTCGACGGGCGCGGTTGCCCGGTATGCCACCCAGTTGCTCACTTCGTCCCCCGAGCGCGGACCCCGGGGGAAGCACGCGGTCTCACTGCACGACTTGACGGACTTCACCTTGCATTCGAAGGTGCCGCTGCCGCTCCAGATGGACGGCGACCACCTGGGACTGCGAACCAGCGTGACGTTCACAGGCGTACGCCGTGCACTGCGTGTGATTGTGTGAGTGGAACGGGCCAAAGTCCTTTCACTCGAACGTTTAGGCCAGGATCCACCCCATGGAAGTACGGCTGTGACCTAGTCGACACCGAGGAATCAAAAAAAACTTTCCTGAAGGGGTTGTATCCGCCGCTGAGGTTTGCGAGTCTCTACGTGGCGCTCGGGACGGCCCGCAACATCGGCCCCCACAGAGAGCCCGAACCCCTCCTCAATCCACAGGACCACGTCAGCCTGTCTGACGATCGGCCCTTCACTTGTTGAGGGATTCGTGAAAGCGTTCACATTCACAAGCAAATCTGCATGTAATACCAAGGAGAGGTAGCAGCCATGGACTGGCGTCACAACGCCGTTTGCCGCGAGGAAGACCCCGAGCTCTTCTTCCCCATCGGCAACACCGGTCCTGCGCTGCTGCAGATCGAGGAAGCCAAGGCCGTCTGCCGTCGCTGCCCGGTTATCGAGCAGTGCCTGCAGTGGGCGCTTGAGTCCGGTCAGGACTCCGGCGTCTGGGGTGGCCTCAGCGAGGACGAGCGCCGCGCCATGAAGCGCCGCGCCGCCCGCAACCGGGCCCGTCAGGCCTCCGCCTGACGGTCCGCCCCCCGACGAGCCTGAGCTTGGCGGCGCGTACAGCGAGTACGCATCTCCCGCCCCCGAGCCGCAGCGCGCAGTACCCCTGATGCTCCCCCGGCCCTCACGGCATGGGGGTACACATCGCAACGAGCTCTTAGCCCCGGACCACTTGGTGGTCCGGGGCTCATTGCTGTGCCGAGGTACCCCTGACCAGCACTACTTGTGCGACCGCACCGGGACGTCGAGGATCACCTGCGTACCGCGCTCCGGCGCCGGGACCATGTCGAAGGTGCCGCCCAACTCGCCCTCCACCAGGGTCCGGACGATCTGGAGGCCCAGATTGCCCGAGCGGTGCGGGTCGAAGCCCTCGGGCAGACCGACCCCGTCGTCCTGGACGGTGACGAGGAGGCGGGCCTCCTTGCTGGTGCCGCCGCGGACGGCCGACACCTCCACCGTGCCCCGGTCGCCCTCGCGGAAGCCGTGCTCCAGAGCGTTCTGGAGGACTTCGGTCAGGACCATCGACAGCGGGGTGGCGACCTCGGCGTCCAGGATCCCGAAGTGGCCCGTGCGCCGGCCGGTCACCTTGCCCGGCGAGATCTCGGCGACCATGGCGAGCACCCGGTCGGCGATCTCGTCGAACTCCACGCGCTCGTCCAGATTCTGAGACAGCGTCTCGTGCACGATCGCGATCGAACCGACCCGGCGTACGGCCTCGTCGAGCGCCGCGCGGCCCTCGTCGGAGCCGATGCGCCGGGACTGGAGCCGCAGCAGCGCGGCCACCGTCTGGAGGTTGTTCTTCACCCGGTGGTGAATCTCCCGGATGGTGGCGTCCTTGGTGATCAACTCGCGCTCGCGGCGGCGCAGTTCGGTGACGTCGCGCAGCAGGACGAGCGAACCGACGCGTGTGCCCTTGGGTTTGAGCGGGATCGCCCGCAGCTGGATGACGCCGTCACTGGCCTCGATCTCGAACTCCCGGGGCGCCCAGCCGCTGGCGACCTTGGCCAGCGCCTCGTCCACCGGGCCGCGGGACGGGGCGAGTTCGGCGGTGGTCAGGCCCAGGTTGTGGCCCACCAGGTCGGCGGCGAGGCCGAGCCGGTGGTACGCGGACAGGGCGTTCGGCGACGCGTACTGCACGATGCCGTCCGCGTCCAGGCGGATCAGACCGTCGCCGACCCGGGGCGAGGCGTCCATGTCGACCTGCTGGTCCGGGAACGGGAAGGCGCCCGCGGCGATCATCTGGGCGAGGTCGGAGGCGCTCTGGAGGTAGGTGAGCTCGAGCCGGCTGGGCGTCCGTACCGTCAGCAGATTGGTGTTGCGGGCGATCACTCCGAGGACGCGGCCCTCCCTGCGTACGGGGATGGACTCGACCCGGACCGGGACCTCCTCGCGCCACTCGGGGTCGCCCTCGCGCACGATCCGGCCCTCGTCCAGCGCGGCGTCCAGCATCGGGCGGCGGCCCCGTGGGACGAGGTGGCCGACCATGTCGTCCTGGTAGGAGGTGGGGCCGGTGTTGGGCCGCATCTGGGCCACCGAGACGTACCGCGTGCCGTCGCGGGTGGGGACCCACAGGACGAGGTCGGCGAAGGAGAGGTCGGAGAGCAACTGCCACTCCGAGACCAGCAGATGCAGCCACTCCAGGTCGGAGTCGCCGAGGGCCGTGTGCTGGCGTACGAGATCGTTCATGGAGGGCACGTGTGCGAGCGTACCCGGCGTATGGGACAGGTCCCGAAAACGGCCGTCCGCGCGGGTACGGGGATCGCGGGTGTACGGGCCCGGAGACACCCGCGGGCCGCGGCGCCTGAGAGGGACCCTCAACCCTCCCGGCACCGCAGCCCGGAGCAGCAACGGCCGCGGGGTGTGCGGTCCCGGTCGGCCGAAGGAGAGGAGCCGGAGCAGTCAGGGCAGAGAGCGCCGGTTCCTCGGTCCGCCTTCCTGTGCGGGGAAGACGGAGGCTCGTCGTTCACACGCTGTCGCGCGGTCGCCCACGCGCTTTACCTGCGTTTTGTGGACTAGACCATAGTCCTGCGTCCACGTGCCGCTGTCCATGCGTCGGCGGATGTTTGTTGTTGTCTCTTTATCCAACATCTTCCGGTGCCAACCGACATCCGCGGTGGCCCTGCTCGCAGGGTAGCCCGCTTCGGCGTGCCCGTGGGGCCCGAACCCGTCACCGCGGCCAGATCGTCATGGCCAGCTCCGCGACCGCCTCCAGTTCCTCCCTCGTCGCACCGTCGCGCGCCTGCTGGGACATGCCCTGGATCATCGCCCCGGTGTGCCGGGCGAGGGCGGCGCTGTCGGTGTCCGCGGGCAGGTCACCGGCCGCGATCCCGGCTCTTATCCGGCTCTCGAAGGCGGCGATGTTCGCGTTGCGCCGGTCGCGCAGGAACCGCTCCACCTCGGGCGAGCTGCAGTTCGTGGCCGCGTGGACGACCAGGCACCCGTACGGGTGACCCGGGTCGGTGTACTCCGCGGCGGCCTCGCGCAGCATCCGCCCGATCGCGCCGCGGGCCGTGGGCTCCTCGGCGAACGCCCGGTCGCCGAACGACCCGTACCGGGTGCCGTACTCCTGCACCACCTCCACGAACAGCGACTGCTTGTCGCCGAACGCCGCGTAGAGGCTGGGCGCGCCGATGCCCATGGCACGGGTGAGGTCGGAGACGGAGGTCGCCTCGTAGCCGTGCTCCCAGAAGGCCATGATCGCCTTCTCCAGGGCCGTCGCACGGTCGAAGGAGCGGGGGCGGCCCCGCTGCTTGGTCCGGATTTCGGCGGTCCGGGTCTCGGCGGTCCGGATTTCGGCGGTCCGGATTTCGGCGGTCCGGGTCTCGGCGGTCCGGGTCTCGGCCTGCGTCCCGGCCGGGGGCTTCGCTTCGCTCACCATCGCTCGCTCACCATGGGGTGGATTTTATAGCGGGTGCTAGAGAAATGTCGGCGGGCTGCTGTACGGTCTTTCTGTAGCGACCATTAGCTAAATGGGAGGGGCGTCGTCATGGGTGTGCTCACGGGCAGGACCGCGCTGGTCACAGGGGGCGGCAGGGGGATCGGGCGGGGCATCTCCGAGCGGCTGGCGCGGGACGGGGCGCGGGTCGCCGTGCACTACGGCAGCAACGAGACGGCGGCGAAGGAGACGGTCGCCGCGATCGAGGCGGCGGGCGGCTCGGCGTTCACGCTGCGCACGGAGCTCGGGACACGGGGGGACGCGGAGGCGCTGTGGGACGCCTTCGACCGGCAGGCGGAGGGGCTGGACATCCTGGTGAACAACGCCGGCATCGGTACGTCCCACCCGTTCCACGAGATCGGCGAGGAGGAGTACGACCGGCTCTTCGCGGTGAACGTCAGGGCGCCGCTTTTCATCACCCGGCTCGGCGCCTCCCGGCTCCGGGACGGCGGGCGCGTCATCAACATCTCCTCGGGCCTCGCCCGCACCGCGATCATGCCGCACGCGATGGCCTACGCGATGACGAAGGGCGCCCTGGACATCTTCACGCGCGACCTGTCCAAGGTGCTCGGCCCCCGCGGCATCACGGTGAACACGGTGGCGCCCGGAATCATCGACACCGACAACACCTCCGGCTGGCTGCACGCGAGCGACGAGGCGTGGGCGGGGGCCGCGGCGATATCGGCGCTGGGCCGGGTGGGCGAGCCGGCGGACGTGGCCGACGTGGTGGCGTTCCTCGCCTCGGACGAGGGGCGCTGGGTGACAGGGCACTGGATGGACGCGACGGGGGGTTCGCTGACGTAGAGGGACGCCGAAGGGCGCGCAGCGGTATGCGGGACGAGGGGCGGGGACTCGCCGTTGGCGGTGCGCCCGCGAGTGCGCCCGCGGATGCGCTCGCGGTGCGCTTGCGGCTTCGTACGCGTATGCGCTCGCGATGCGCCTGCGGCTCCGTGCGCGGATGCGTCCGCTGGTGCGTCCGGGAACGCCTGCCCGGACGGGGCGGCCTGCGTACGGGACCTGGGACCAAGGCTCTGCTAGATTGGTCTATACCACATGTGTCCCTCTGCGGGTTGCAGTCGAGTCCCCTCTCCTAAGGCAGGCCCAGCGTGGAAGTTGTCATCGTCCAGGACGCCGAGGCGGGCGGCGAGCTCATCGCCGAGGCCATGGCGCAGCTGCTCCGTCGCAAGCCGGACGCCCTGCTCGGCGTGGCCACCGGCTCGACGCCGCTGCCCATCTACAAGGCGCTGTCCGCCAAGGTAGGCGCGGGCGCGGTGGACGCCTCGCGGGCCCGGGTCGCGCAGCTCGACGAATACGTCGGACTGCCGGCCGAGCACCCCGAGTCGTACCGGTCGGTGCTGCGGCGGGAGGTGCTGGAGCCGCTGGGGCTGGACGTGGCGGCGTTCATGGGGCCGGACGGCACCGCCGAGGACGTGCAGGCGGCGTGCGAGGCGTACGACCGGGCGCTGGCCGCGGCCGGCGGGGTGGACCTCCAGCTGCTGGGCATCGGCACCGACGGGCACATCGGGTTCAACGAGCCGTGCTCCTCGCTCGCCTCGCGGACCAGGATCAAGACACTGACCGAGCAGACCCGGATCGACAACGCGCGGTTCTTCGACGGCGACATCGAGCAGGTGCCGCACCACGTCATCACCCAGGGCATCGGCACCATCCTGGAGGCACGGCACCTGGTGCTGCTGGCCACGGGCGAGGGCAAGGCGGACGCGGTCGCGGCGACGGTGGAGGGTCCGGTGGCGGCGGTGTGCCCGGCGTCGGCGCTGCAACTGCACCCGCACGCCACGGTCGTGGTGGACGAGGCGGCGGCCTCGAAGCTGAAGCTGGCGGACTACTTCCGGCACACCTTTGCGAACAAGCCGCACTGGCAGGGGATCTAGGGCCTGCCGCTCGGAGCACGCCGCCGACGGGTTCCGGTCCGCGTCCCGGCTCGCGGGCCGGCCCCGGTGCCACCGGTCGCGCGCGGTGGACTAGACCAACGGGGACCCCGACGGTATATAGAGGGGATCACGGAGCGTGCGGGGGGACACTCGCACCAGTAGCCGTGCCACGATGTGAGCCGTGGCCGATCGGGTATGTCGGTCGCTTCGGCATCCGGAGCCGGGAAGGCAGAGCATGAGCACCGACGTCGGCAGTGCGGAGAACGAGGGTGGGGCGCCCATCCGTACCGCGCGCGTGCCCAAGTACTACCGCCTGAAGAAGCATCTGCTCGACATGACGGAGACGCTGCCGCCGGGCACGCCGGTGCCGCCCGAGCGTACGCTCGCCGCCGAGTTCGACACCTCCCGGACGACCGTGCGCCAGGCCCTCCAGGAGCTGGTCGTGGAGGGCCGCCTCGAACGGATCCAGGGCAAGGGCACCTTCGTCGCCAAGCCGAAGGTGTCGCAGGCACTGCAACTCACCTCGTACACCGAGGACATGCGGGCCCAGGGGCTCGAACCCACCTCGCAGCTCCTGGACATCGGGTACATCACCGCGGACGACACGCTCGCGGGTCTGCTGGACATCTCGGCCGGCGGGCGGGTGCTGCGCATCGAGCGGCTGCGGCTGGCGAGCGGCGAGCCGATGGCGATCGAGACGACGCATCTGTCCGCCAAGCGCTTCCCCGCCCTGCGCAGGTCGCTCGCCAAGTACACGTCGCTGTACACCGCGCTCGCCGAGGTCTACGACGTCCGGCTGGCCGAGGCCGAGGAGACCATCGAGACCTCGCTGGCGACGCCGCGCGAGGCCGGGCTGCTCGGCACCGACGTGGGGCTGCCCATGCTGATGCTCTCCCGGCACTCGCTGGACAAGGAGGGGCAGCCGGTGGAGTGGGTGCGTTCGGTGTACCGGGGGGACCGGTACAAGTTCGTGGCCCGGCTCAAGCGCCCCATGGACTAGTGCCCCGGTCCACCTGCCCGTGGTGCGCGTGGTGTAGCGCGGGTCCCCTTCCTGCTCTACGTTCCTGGCGTCGACGCATGGACGGGAGGACGACCCGGTGCGCACTGCTGAAGGCCCTCGTACGGCAATCCCTCGCAAGGCAACGCCTCGAACCATCGTCATCTGGACCCTCGTCGCGCTGGTGGGCGCGGCGGGCTGGTCCGTGCTCGCGCTCTCCCGGGGCGAGGACGTCTCGGCCGCCTGGATGGTGGCCGCCGCCCTCGGCTCGTACGCCATCGCCTATCGCTTCTACGCGAAGTTCATCGCGTACCGGGTGCTCAGGGTGGACCGGACGCGGGCGACCCCGGCGGAGCGGCTGAACAACGGGATCGACTTCCATCCCACCGACCGGCGGGTGCTGCTCGGGCACCACTTCGCGGCGATCGCCGGCGCGGGACCGCTGGTGGGACCGGTACTGGCCGCGCAGATGGGGTACTTGCCCGGCACCGTCTGGATCATCGCGGGCGTGGTCTTCGCGGGGGCGGTGCAGGACATGGTCGTCCTGTTCTTCTCCACCCGCCGGGACGGGCGCTCGCTCGGGCAGATGGCGCGGGAGGAGATCGGCCCGTTCGGCGGGGCCGCCGCGCTGATCGCCGCGTTCGTCATCATGATCGTCCTGCTCGGGGTGCTGGCGCTGGTGGTCGTCAACGCCCTCGCGCAGTCGCCCTGGGGCACCTTCTCCATCGCGATGACCGTCCCGATCGCCCTGCTGATGGGCTTCTACCTGCGGGTGCTGCGGCCCGGCCGGGTCTCCGAGGTCTCCCTCATCGGCGTCGCGCTGCTGCTGCTCGCGCTGGTCGCCGGGCGCTGGGTCGCCGAGTCGTCCTGGGCCGGGGCGTTCACCCTCGCCCCCGCGACCCTGGTCGTCTGGCTGGTGGCGTACGGGTTCATCGCCTCGATCCTGCCGGTGTGGATGCTGCTCGCGCCGCGGGACTACCTGTCCACCTTCATGAAGATCGGCACGATCGTGCTGCTCGCGCTGGGGGTGGTGATCGCGCTGCCGATGCTGAGGATGGACGCGGTGACCGACTTCGCGCGGCGCGGGGACGGCCCGGTCTTCGCGGGCTCGCTCTTCCCGTTCGTGTTCATCACCATCGCCTGCGGCGCGCTCTCCGGTTTCCACGCGCTCATCTCCAGCGGCACGACACCCAAGATGATCCAGAAGGAGACGCAGGTCCGGATGATCGGTTACGGCTCCATGCTGATGGAGTCGTCGGTCGCCGTGATGGCGCTGGTCGCGGCCTGCATCATCGACCCCGGACTGTACTTCGCGATGAACGCGCCCTCCGGGGTCGTCGGCACCACCGTGCAGTCCGCGTCCGAGGCGGTGCGGCAGATGGGGTACGTCATATCCCCCGACGATCTGGCCGCGGCGGCCCGGCGGGTCGAGGAGCAGACGCTGCTGTCCCGGACCGGCGGCGCCCCGACGCTCGCGGTCGGCGTCTCGGAGATCTTCTCCAAGGTCACCGGGGGCGGCCTGCGGGCGTTCTGGTACCACTTCGCGATCATGTTCGAGGCGCTGTTCATCCTGACCGCCCTGGACGCGGGCACGCGGGTGGGCCGGTTCATGCTCCAGGACATGCTGGGCAACATCTACCGGCCGTTCAGGAATGTGAGCTGGAAGCCCGGTCTCGTCCTCACCAGTGCCGCCGTGACCGGGCTCTGGGGCTACTTCCTGTGGGTGGGCGTCCACGAACCGCTCGGCGGGATCAACCAGCTCTTCCCGATCTTCGGCATCTCCAACCAGCTGCTCGCCGCCGTCGCCCTCGCCGTCTGCACCACCCTGCTGGTGAAGTCCGGGCGCCTGAAGTGGGCCTGGATCACCGGGATCCCGCTCGCCTGGGACGCCACGGTCACCCTCACGGCGAGCTGGCAGAAGGTGTTCTCCAGCGATCCCCGGGTCGGCTTCTTCGAGCAGCGCTCCGTCTACCAGGACGGCATCGACGCGGGCAAGGTCCTGCCGCCCGCCAAGGACATGGACGACATGCACACCATCGTCACCAACTCCACGGTGGACGGCGTCCTTTCGGCGGTCCTCGCGCTGCTGATCGTCGTGGTGATCGCGGACGCCGCCCGGGTCTGCGTCCGGCACGTGCGGCGCCCGGCCCTGTCCACGCTGAGCGAGGCACCGTACGTCGAGTCGAAGATCGTCGCACCGGCCGGGCTGATCCCGACCCAGGAGGAGAAGGCGGAGCGGAGGGAGGCCGAGCGTGACGCGGTCGGCGCTGGTCAGGACGGTTAGCCGGTCGCTCGGCCGGGCGGGGCGGGGTCTGCGCTGGTACGTACGGGAGCTGACCGACGAGTCGGCGTACGACCGTTATGTCGCGCATGTGCGCGCAGGTCACCCGGAGGCTCGCGTGCCGTCGCGCCGCGAGTTCGAGCGGATGCGCACGGACCGCCGCGAGGAGGACCCCCGGCAGGGGTTCCGCTGCTGCTGAACGGCGCGCCGGCCGGCGTGCGAAAACGGCCAGGTCACCGTTGGGGACCGATATACGGACGAGGGGTTCCGTATGCGTGACGTCGTCGCCTAGATTGCCTGCGCGTTACACCGGTGATCAGCGAGGGGACGGAGCCGTGAGATGTCAGATGTGCCTGAAGTGAGCCCGCCGACCGGGCTTGCCGACAAGCCACCGGTGGTGACACCGGTACGCGTGGTGATCGCCCTGTGTCTGATCGCTCCGTTCGTGGCGATGCTCTGGGTCGGCTCCTACGCGAAGGTCGACCCGACGTTCATCGGCATCCCCTTCTTCTACTGGTACCAGATGGCGTGGGTGCTGATCTCCACGGCGCTCACCATGACCGCGTACCAGCTCTGGCAGCGTGACCAGCGCGCCCGCGCGGACAGAGACGGGGGTGCGTCGAAGTGAACGACGGCGTGAACGGAGTCGCCCTCGGCGTCTTCATCTTCTTCTTCGCGGCCGTGACCGTGATGGGCTTCCTGGCCGCCCGCTGGCGCAAGGCCGAGAACGAGCACAGCCTCGACGAATGGGGCCTGGGCGGCCGGTCGTTCGGCACCTGGGTCACCTGGTTCCTGCTCGGCGGCGACCTGTACACGGCCTACACCTTCGTGGCCGTGCCCGCGGCGATCTACGCGGCCGGTGCCGCCGGGTTCTTCGCGGTGCCGTACACGATCCTGGTCTATCCGCTGATCTTCACCTTCCTGCCGCGGCTGTGGTCGGTCTCCCACAAGCACGGCTACGTGACGACGTCGGACTTCGTGCGCGGGCGCTTCGGTTCGAAGGGGCTCTCGCTCGCGGTCGCCGTGACCGGCATCCTCGCCACGATGCCGTACATCGCGCTCCAGCTCGTCGGCATCCAGGCCGTCCTGGACGTGATGGGCGTCGGCGGCGGCGAGAACACCAACTGGTTCGTGAAGGACCTGCCGCTGCTCATCGCCTTCGGAGTGCTGGCCGCGTACACCTACTCCTCGGGGCTGCGGGCGCCGGCGCTGATCGCGTTCGTGAAGGACGCGTTGATCTACATCGTGATCGCGGTCGCCATCATCTACATCCCGATCAAGCTGGGCGGCTTCGACGAGATCTTCGCGGCGGCGGGCGACAAGTACACCGCGGCCAAGAACGGCGGGGTGGTACCGGCCCCGGCGGGCCAGTGGACGTACGCCACGCTGGCGCTGGGCTCGGCGCTCGCGCTGTTCATGTATCCGCACTCGATCACCGCGACGCTCTCCTCGCGCAGCCGTGACGTGATCCGCCGCAACACCACGATCCTGCCGCTGTACTCGCTGATGCTGGGCCTGCTCGGACTGCTCGGCTTCATGGCGATCGCCGCCGGGGTCAAGGTGGAGAACGGGCAGCTCGCGATCCCGCAGCTCTTCGAGAACATGTTCCCCGACTGGTTCACGGGCGTGGCCTTCGCCGCGATCGGCATCGGCGCCCTGGTGCCCGCCGCGATCATGTCGATCGCGGCCGCGAACCTGTTCACCCGCAACATCTACAAGGACTTCATCAAGCCGGACGCGACGCCGCAGGAGGAGACCAAGGTCTCCAAACTGGTCTCGCTCCTTGTGAAGGTGGGCGCCCTGGCCTTCGTCCTCACCATGGACAAGACCGTCGCGATCAACTTCCAGCTGCTCGGCGGCATCTGGATCCTTCAGACCTTCCCGGCCCTGGTCGGCGGCCTGTTCACGAACTGGTTCCACCGCTGGGCGCTGCTCGCGGGCTGGGCGGTCGGCATGGTGTACGGCACCCTCGCCGCGTACGGCGTGGCGTCCCCGACGCAGCAGCACTTCGGCGGCTCCAACAAGGAGATCCCCGGCATCGGGGAGATCGGCTACATCGGTCTGACCGCGTTCGTGCTGAACGTCCTGGTCACGGTGGTGCTCACCTTCGTCCTGCGGGCCGTGAAGGCGCCCGACGGCGTGGACGAGACCACCCCGTCCGACTACACGGCGGACGCGGGCGACCCGGGTGTGGCGACGGAGCTCCCGGCGGTCGGAGCGGGCGCCGGTCACTGACGGTTCCTCAGAGACGGGCGTTCACTGACGCTCACGGACACGAAGGCCGCCGCGAGTCCCGGGTACGTACGGGCTCGCGGCGGCCTTCTGTGTCCCCTGGCCGCCGCCTCACCGCCGGCTGCGCCGCAGTTGCCACACGGCGCAGATCGCGCTGACCACTCCGGCCAGCGCCTGGACGGTCTCGGCGTCGTTCCCCAGTACGACGGTTATGGCGCCCGCGGTGACCAGCAGGAACAGGGTGGGCTCAAACAGCCGGCGCAGCCGCGCGCGCCGGGATCGGGACGCGCTGGGGCGGGGGTCGGCGCCTGGTTCGCCGTGGGGCTCTGGGACGACGGGTGGTGCGTCCTCGGGTTCGGTGGTCGGGTTCCGGTTCTGGGCACGCGGCATCGCGGGGCTCGTCTCGGCCGGTCGGTACGGGAGGGGCCGCCGCTCGCACGGATCACGGGCGGGTGTCCGGACGGGCTCCGGCTCCTGCTCCTGCTCCTGCTCCTGCTCCTGCGGCGGGCGGCTGTCCACTCAACGTAACCGCGGCATCGGCGCACCGGCGCCGGGTTGCGGGGTTGCGGGGTTGCCATTGCGCAGGCAACCCGGGCGGGCGACGAGGAACGGCCGTCCCGCCCCAGGAGCCGGCTCACCGGCAGGGCCTGGTGTCGTCGTCCGTACCCGTCAGCGCCGCCCATGCGCGCCGCTCGCCGGGGCCGGCCGCGGAGCAGACCCGGCGCAGCGCGTCCCGCGGGTCGAGGTCCCAGCGCCGCAGGGTGCCGTCCTCGCCCGCGCTGAGCACCGCCTCGCCGTCCGGGCTGAAGACCGCGCCGCGCACCTCGCCGGCCGGTCCGCGCAGCGCCGCGTACAACTCCCAGTCACCGCGGGCCGAGCGCTGCCAGACGCGCACCGAGCCGTCCCGCGAGGCGCTGACGAGGCGGCTGCCGTCCGCCGAGAAGGACACCCGGCGGACCGGGGCGGTGTGACCGTAGAGGCGGGCGACCGTGCGCCGCGCGCGGACGTCCCAGATCTCCACGACATGGTCCCGGCCGGCCGAGGCCAGCAGGGTGCCCCGCGGGTCGAAGGCCACGTCGAAGACCGAGTCGCTGCTCTTACGGGGTGCCGGGCCGCGGACTTCGAGGCCGGGCCAGCGGCGCAGGGTGACGGTGTCGTCCTGGCCGCCGGACGCGAGCAGCGGTTCGCCCCCGGCGGTGAGCGCGAGACCCCACAGGTCGGTGGCCCTGGCCTCGTCGACCTGGCGTCCGGTGCGCACGTCCCACACGCGCAGGGTGCTGTCCCAGCCGCCGGTCACCAGCCGGGTGCCGGTGCGGTCGAAGGCGACGGAGAGCACCTCGCGGGAGTGACCTTCGAAGGTGCCCGCGCGGGTGCCGTCCGCGGTCCGCCACAGGGTGACGCCGTGGTCGGCGCTCGCGACGGCGAGCAGCGCGCCGTCCCGGTCGTACGCCAGGCCGGTCACCTCCCTGTCCGCCGCGCGCAGGGTGCGGCGGGGGCTGCGGGAACGGTCGTCCCAGAGCTGGACGGTGCCGTCGGCGTCGCCGGTCGCGTACCCCCCGCCGTCGCGCGGGGAGCGGGCCAGCGCGGTGAAGGCCGCGTCGCCGGTGCGCACGGGGCTGCGGGCCGGGGTCCAGACGCGCAGGGTGCCGTCCTCGCTGCCGGTCAGGACGGTCCTGCCGTCGGGCGACAGCGCGACCGCGTTGACGGGTCCCTCGTGGCCGGTGAGGGTGAGCGGCACGGCGTCGGGACGGTGCAGGTCGCGCAGTTGCGCGGTGTTGTCCTGGCCGCCGCTGACCAGGGTGCCGTCCGCGGCCACGGCCACGTCCATGACGGAGTCGCCGTGCGTGCCGTACGTTCTCCTCAGCCGCGCGGTCCGTACGTCCCACAGGCGTACGGTCCCGTCGAAGCCGCCGCCGGCCAGCTCGCGTCCGTCGGCGCTGAACGCGAGGGAGCGCACCGACCTCTTGGGGTGTCCGCGCAGGCGGGCGGTGACCAGGCCGCTCGCCGCGTCCCACAGCAGCACCTTGCGGAACGACTGGGACCGGTCCGTCTCGTCGCTGCCGCCGCCCGTCGCCAGCGTGCGGCCGTCGGGGCTGAAGGCCAGTGCCCGGACGGGTCCCGGTACGTCCTCGCCGGTGGGCCGTGCCGTCCACAGGAGGTCGGCGGCCGGCATCCGCCACACCCTGACCCGGCCGTCATGCCCCGCGGCGGCCAGGCGGCTGCCGTCCCGGCTGAACGCCACCCGCATGTCCGTGTCGCCGTGGTCCGGTGTCTGGCCCGCGGGGAGCAGCCGCTCGGCCGGTGCGGACGGCCCGCTGAACAGCCAGACGGAACCGTCGTCGTAACCGGCCACCAGCCGCCGTCCGTCGGGGCTGTAGGACAGCGAGTCGAGGGAGCCCTTCGTACCGGCGGTGCGGGGACGGGTCCGCAGGTGCGAGGCGCCGGGGTCCCGCTCCGGATGCCATACGTGGACGCGGCCGTCCTTGCCGCCCCAGGCGACGGACCTTCCGTCGGCCGCGCGGGCCAGGGCGTCGACGGGGATGCCGGCGCGGACGACACGGTCGCTCCACAGGGGCGGGGCACTGCTGAGGAGGGCGCTGCGGCTCTCGGTGGAGGCGTCCGTCCGGTACGCCGCCGCGCTCAGCCTTCCCGCGAGCACCGGGTCGTGGCCGCTGAAGAGGACGGACTGGGCGGCCAGCGCCCTGGCACCGGAGAGCCTCTGCTGTGTCTCGGCCGCCTTGCGTTTCTCGTTCACGACGACGATGACGGCGATGAGCACCACCAGCACGACGAAGAGGACGGACAGCTGGATCAGCAGCCGTTTGCGGCGCGCCGCACGCCGCACCCGCTCCCGGCTCGCCCGCAGGAACTCACGCTGCAACGGCCCGAGTTCCTCGTCGTTCTCCTCGGCCCAGACGACCGCTCGGGTCAACTGGCGTCCGGTGAGCAGTAGTTCCTTGTCGCGCTGGTTGTCCTGCCACTGCACGGCGGCCTCGGACAGCGCGTGCCGCGCCTCGCCCATCAGCTGGTCGTGGGTGAGCCACTGCCGCAGCAGGGGCCAGGAGCCGAGCAGCGCCTCGTGGGCGATCTGGACGGTGACCTCGCCGTCCGGCTCCGCGTCGATGGTCAGCAGCCGCTCCCTGACGAACGCCTCGAGGACGGTCGCCGCCTCCGTCTCGTCGCCGGGGAGCAGCCCGAGCAGCCGGGCGCGGCTGATCCGCCGGCGGGTGCCGTCGTGCGCGTCGTCGCGGCGGCCGAGGCGGACGAAGGCGTGCTCGGCGATGCGCCGGCGCCCGGGGCTCAGCGCCTCGTACGTCTGGTCCGCGGAGCGGGCGAGGGCTCTGCGGATGCCGCCGGACTTGCGGTACGCGTCCGTGGTGAGGCGGTTGCCCTCGCGGTGCATCCAGGTGACGCGCAGCGCGTGGGAGAGCAGCGGCAGCGCGCCGGGCGCGTACTCGCCGTCCCCGGCCCACGGGGTGGCGAAGGCGCCGAGTTCGTGCAGCAACACCTCGACCAGGGCGTCGTCGACGACGAGTCCGGCCTCCTCGGCCGGTTCGGTGACCGCCTGCCTGAGCTCCGGCTCCGTCATGGGCTCCAGCAGGAACGGGGCGGCGCGCAGGGCGGCGGTCAGTCCGGGGTGGGCCAGGCATCGGCCGTAGAAGTCGGCGCGCAGGCCGAGGACGACGAGCACGGCGGGCTCCCCCGCCGCGTCGCGCCGGGCGGACAGCGCGCAGAGCAGGTCGAAGAAGGCGAGCCGCTGCTCGGGGTCGTGGCACTGGGCGAAGGACTCCTCGAACTGATCGACGAGAATCACCGTGCGGTACGGGCGCTCGGCGGGGCGTCCGGCCGCCCGCGGGTCCGCCTGCGCGAGCAGGTCCGCGCAGGCTTCGGCGGAGGTGCGGACCGCGGCGAGGGCCCGCTCCGGGTCGGCGCCGACGGTGCCCGCGACGGATTGCGCCAGGCGCTCCAACGGGCGCTCTCCCGGCGTCAGTTCGACGACCGGCCAGTCCGGGGAGCCCGGCAGCCGTCCGGCGCCCAGCGCGGCCACGAGTCCGGCCTTGAGCAGCGAGGTCTTGCCGGCGCCCGACGGGGCGACGACCACGTAGGGGCCGCTGTCCGGGCCCCGCCGGTCCAGGCCGGCGAGGAGGTCGTCCACGGCCGCGCCGCGGCCCCGGTAGAGGTGGGCCCAGGCGGCGGTGTAGGCGGCCAGGCCGCGGTAGGGGCAGTCGCCCTCGGGGCCGCGCGGGGCGGGGAGCCGGCGGCCGCTGCGGACGATCTCTCGCTGGTGGAGGGCGACGAGACGGCCCTCGGCGGCGAAGAAGGTGTCGAGGGCCCGGGCGAGGGTGGTGCTGCCGGGTGCCCTGCCGTTCTCGATCCGGCTGATGTGGGCCTTGTCGTAGCGGACCTCTTTGCTCAGCGCCCCCTGGGTGAGCCCGGCGGCCTCCCGCGACCGCCGCACCTCGGCACCGTAGGCACCACCCCCGTGCGCTCTCACCGGGCCCCCGACCGGCCCGTGCCCGCCGACACCACCACCTGGCCCGCCGGCACCACCGCCCGGTCCGCCGGCACCACCGCCTGGCCCGCCCCCGACCCCGCCGTGCCCGCCCGCACCACCGCCCGGTCCGCCAGCACCACCGCCCGGTCCGCCGACACCACCACCTGGCCCGCCCCCGACCCCGCCGTGCCCGCCCGCACCACCACCTGGCCCGCCGGCACCGCCAACCGACCCGCCGGCACCACCGCCCGGTCCGCCGACACCGCCAACCGACCCGCCGGCACCACCGCCCGGTCCGCCGACACCGCCAACCGACCCGCCGACACCACCGCCCGGTCCGCCGACACCGCCAACCGACCCGTCGCGGCCGGGCGCGTCGCGGCCGCGCCCGCCCCTGCGCCCGCCCTGTCCGTCGCCGTCACGGCCAAGCACGTCCTGCCCGTTGCCGTCGCGGCCGAGCACGTCACGACCGTGCCGGTCGGCACCAGCACTCGATCCGTCCGTATCGTCACCCGACGCGTCTCGACCACGCCCGCCTTCGCACCCGCCCTGTCCGTCGCCGTCGCCGTCGCCGTCACGGCCAAGCACGTCCTGCCCGTTGCCGTCGCGACGATGCCCGTCGCGACCATGCCCGTCGCGACCGTGGCCCTCGCGCGCGTGACCGTCACGCGCGTGGCCGTCACGCGCGTGCCCGTTGCGCGCGTGGCCGTCACACGCGTGGCCGTCGCCACCATGCCCGTCGCGTACGGGCCCGTCGCGTACGGGCCCGCCCCGCCCGCGCCCGCCCCGGTCGCGTTCCTCCCGGTCGCACCCGTCGTCGGTTGCCTGTTGCCGCTCGTTCCGGCAACCGGCAAATTCTTCTGCCGCCCCGTCCAGCCCCTGATTCACCTGCTACACCTGTCATCACGCCGTCGCTCTCCGAGTTCGTCAACTTACCGGGAGTGACGGCGCGTTCGGCGGGCTCACCGCTTCACGCCCGCATGCGGGTTGTGCGCCCTCGCCCCTCGTCCGGCATCCACCGGCACGTCCACCTCACCGGAGGTTCCGTCATGAACCGTCTCGCGGCACGCTGTCTGACCACGGCCGCCCTGCTCCCCGGGCTGCTCGCCGTACCCGCCCTCGCCGAGCCGCCCGCGGCCGCCGCGGCCCCCAGCCCGCTCCGGCAGGCCGTCGTGGACCGCGCCGAACGGGCCCTCACCACGTCCCACGCCTACAGGGAGACCCGTAACGGTCCGCGGAAGTGGAGCACGCCGGGCGACGCGCGGCACGACAACTACCTCGGCGGCGCCGACCGCAACGAGTACAACGGCTTCAACGGCGACTACTGGTGCGGCTACTTCGCCGCCGCCATGTGGAACAACCGGCGGGCGACGCCGGACAACTACAAGTCGTCGCGGGCCTGGGAGACCGGCGTCGGCGACCGCTTCTACGCCTACCGGCCCGGACGGCCCCCGCAGCGCGGCGACGTGATCGTGTGGCACAACCACAACCGGCGCGACCCCGAGGGCCATGTCGCGGTCGTCGTCGCCGTCGGCGGTTCCGGCGGCCGGACGGTCGTCACGATCGAGGGCAACGCCGGGCGCGGGTCCGACAGCATCACCAGGCGCGAGTACCGCTGGGCGGGCACGGACGGCCCCCGTATCCCCACCAACCCCGGCCTGAAGCTGCGCGGCTTCGCGTCCCGTTCCTGACCTCCCCTCCCCGACGGCGGCGGGCCCCGGAAAATGGGCGGCCCGTTGTCGTACCCCTCCGGCACACTGCGGACATGGACATCGTGATCAGGCGGGCGCGGCCCGGGGAGTACGAGGCGGTCGGCGAGGTCACCGCGCGGGCGTATCTCGGGGACGGGCTGCTGGACTTCGGGGAGAGCGATACGTACCTGACGGAGCTGCGCGACGTGGCGAAGCGTGCGGCGGCGGCCGAGGTACTGGTGGCCGTGGACGGTGCGGCAGGGACAAGCCCCGGCACCGCCGACGGCATCCTCGGCCCCGGCACCGTCGACGGCACCCTCGGCCCCGGCACCGCCGACGGCATCCTCGGCGGCGTCACCTTCGTCGCGACCGGCGGGCCGATGGCCGACATCGCGCGCGAGGGCGAGGCGGAGATACGGATGCTGGCGGTCGCCGCGGAGTCCCGCGGACGGGGCGCGGGCGAGGCGCTCGTGCGCGCCTGCGTCGAGCGCGCGCGGGCCACCGAGGGCTGTGTCCGCGTCGTGCTGTCCAGCCAGCGCACGATGCGCGCCGCCCACCGGATCTACGAGCGTCTGGGCTTCCGCCGTACCCCGGAGCGCGACTGGAACCCGCTGCCGGAGCTCGACGACATCGTGCTGATCACCTATGAGTTGACGCTCTGACACGCTCCGGAGACAGCCCGCGACACAAGATGTGGGGGTGGTAGCGCCGACCGGCACTAGATGTATGCTCATGCTCGCTGTCGCCGCAGGGGAATCCGGTGCGAATCCGGAACTGTCCCGCAACGGTGTACTTGTGCGTGTTCGCGCGCCCGGCCGGTCCCAGGACCACCGGTGCGTGTCCGCGCGCCTGGTCAGTCCGAGGACCTGCCGGCAGTGCGCCCGTACCGTCCGGTCCGGGTGCCGAATACGTCCGGGCCTCGTGGAATGGGCCGGTGGACGCGCGCGTACCCGTGCCACGGGCAGACGTGTGCCTTCGCTGCCCTGCCCTCGCCAGGCCCCGAGCCGAGCGAGGGAGAGCCCCACGTGACCATCGCGCCAGCCGATCCGGCCGCAGTGGCACCGTCCGCGGAACCGACGGGCACGGATACGGATACGGACGGTCCCGGTGCCGCGCTGCTGCGGACCCTGACCGACCTCACCGCCGACCTCCCCGACGCCGACCCGGGCCGGGTCGCCGCCGCCGCGCTGCGCGGCCGGTCCGCGCGGGCGGACATCACGGAGCTGCGGGAGCTGGCGATCGAGGCGGCGGCCGGCCTCATCTCCGAGGACCCCGCCTACTCGCGGCTCGCCGCCCGGCTGCTGACGCTCGCCATCGCCGCCGAGGCCGCCTCGCAGGGCGTCACGTCCTTCTCGTCCTCCGTCGCGACCGGCCACCGCGAGGGCCTGATCGCGGACCGCACCGCGGAGTTCGTGACGCTGCACGCGGCCCGCCTGGACGCGCTGGCCGACGCCGCCGCCGTGGCGGGCGCCGACGACCGCTTCGGCTACTTCGGCCTGCGCACCCTGCACAGCCGCTATCTGCTCCGCCACCCGATCACCCGGCGGGTGATCGAGACGCCCCAGCACTTCATGCTGCGCGTCGCCGCCGGGCTCGCCGAGGACGACACCGCCCGCTCGGTCGACGAGGTGGCCGCGCTGTACGGCCTGATGAGCCGGCTCGACTACCTGCCCTCCTCCCCCACCCTGTTCAACTCCGGTACGCGGCACCCCCAGATGTCGTCCTGCTACCTCCTCGACTCCCCGCTGGACGAGCTGGACTCCCTCTACGAGCGCTACCACCAGGTGGCCCGCCTGTCGAAGCACGCGGGCGGCATCGGACTGTCCTTCTCCCGCGTCCGCTCGCGCGGTTCGCTGATCCGCGGCACGAACGGGCACTCCAACGGCATCGTCCCGTTCCTGAAGACGCTGGACGCCTCGGTCGCCGCCGTGAACCAGGGCGGCCGGCGCAAGGGCGCCGCGGCCGTCTACCTGGAGACCTGGCACTCCGACATCGAGGAGTTCCTGGAGCTGCGCGACAACACCGGTGAGGACGCCCGCCGTACGCACAACCTGAACCTGGCGCACTGGATCCCGGACGAGTTCATGCGCCGGGTGGACGAGGACCGCGCGTGGTCACTGTTCTCGCCGTCCGACGTGCCGGAGCTGGTGGACCTGTGGGGCGCCGACTTCGACGCCGCGTACCGCGGGGCCGAGGAGGCGGGCCTCGCCAAGAAGACGATCCCGGCCCGTGAGCTGTACGGCCGCATGATGCGGACGCTCGCGCAGACCGGCAACGGCTGGATGACCTTCAAGGACGCCGCCAACCGCACCGCCAACCAGACGGCGGAGCCGGGGCACACCGTCCACTCCTCGAACCTGTGCACCGAGATCCTGGAGGTCACGGACGACGGGGAGACGGCCGTGTGCAACCTGGGGTCGGTCAACCTCGGCGCCTTCGTCGACACCGGCCGCCAGGACATCGACTGGGAACGCCTTGACGACACGGTCCGCACCGCCGTGACCTTCCTCGACCGGGTCGTGGACATCAACTTCTACCCGACCGAACAGGCGGGCCGCTCCAACTCCAAGTGGCGCCCGGTGGGCCTCGGCGTGATGGGGCTCCAGGACGTCTTCTTCAAGCTGCGGCTGCCGTTCGGGTCACCGGCGGCGAAGGCCCTGTCCACCCGGATCGCCGAGCGGATCATGCTCGCCGCGTACGAGGCGTCGGCCGGCCTGGCGGAGCGGAACGGCCCGCTGCCCGCCTGGGAGAAGACCCGTACCGCACGGGGCGTCCTGCACCCCGACCACTACGGCACCGAGCTGACCTGGCCCGAGCGCTGGGCCGCCCTGCGCACCCGGATCGCGGCCGTCGGCCTGCGCAACTCGCTGCTCCTGGCCATCGCGCCGACCGCGACGATCGCCTCCATCGCGGGCGTCTACGAATGCATCGAGCCGCAGGTGTCCAACCTGTTCAAGCGCGAGACGCTGTCCGGCGAGTTCCTCCAGGTCAACTCGTACCTGGTGGACGAGCTGAAGAGGCTCGGCGTGTGGGACGCGCAGACCCGGGAGGCGCTGCGCGAGTCGAACGGCTCGGTGCAGGGCTTCACCTGGGTGCCGCAGGAGGTCCGCGACCTGTACCGCACCGCGTGGGAGATCCCGCAGCGGGGTCTGATCGACATGGCCGCCGCCCGCACCCCGTTCATCGACCAGGCCCAGTCGCTGAACCTGTTCCTGGAGACGCCGACCATCGGCAAACTCTCCTCGATGTACGCGTACGCCTGGAAGTCGGGCCTGAAGACGACGTACTACCTGCGCTCGCGCCCCGCGACGCGCATCGCCCGCGCCGCGCAGGCGCAGGCCCGGTCCGAGCGGACCGTCCCCGTACCGCAGGCCGCCGACCCCGACGCGGTCGCCTGCTCCCTGGAAAACCCCGAGTCCTGCGAGGCCTGCCAGTAATGACCACCGCACCCGAGAAGACCGAGAAGAACCTGCTCGACCCGGGCTTCGAACTGACCCTGCGCCCCATGCGCTACCCGGACTTCTACGAGCGCTACCGGGACGCGATCAAGAACACGTGGACCGTGGAGGAGGTCGACCTGCACTCGGACGTCGCGGACCTCGCGAAGCTGTCCGGGGGCGAGCAGCACATGATCGGCCGGCTGGTCGCGTTCTTCGCGACGGGCGACTCGATCGTGGCGAACAACCTGGTGCTGACGCTGTACAAGCACATCAACTCCCCCGAGGCGCGGCTCTACCTGAGCCGTCAGCTCTTCGAGGAGGCCGTGCACGTCCAGTTCTATCTGACGCTGCTCGACACCTACCTGCCGGACCCCGAGGACCGGGCGGCGGCCTTCGCGGCCGTGGAGAACATCCCCTCCATCCGCGAGAAGGCCGAGTTCTGCTTCAAGTGGATGGACTCGGTGGAGCAGATGGACCGGCTGGAGACCAAGGCCGACCGGCGCCGCTTCCTGCTGAACCTGATCTGCTTCGCGGCCTGCATCGAGGGCCTGTTCTTCTACGGTGCCTTCGCGTACGTCTACTGGTTCCGCAGCCGGGGTCTGCTGCACGGCCTGGCGACCGGCACCAACTGGGTGTTCCGCGACGAGACGATGCACATGTCGTTCGCCTTCGACGTGGTCGACACCGTCCGCAAGGAGGAGCCGGAGCTCTTCGACGAGGCGCTGGAGCAGCAGGTCACCGACATGCTGCGGGAGGCCGTCGAGGCCGAGTTGCAGTTCGCGCGCGACCTGTGCGGTGACGGCCTCCCGGGGATGAACACCGACTCCATGCGCCAGTACCTGGAATGCGTCGCCGACCAGCGCCTGACGCGCCTGGGCTTCGCTCCGGTGTACGGCTCGGAGAACCCCTTCTCCTTCATGGAGCTGCAAGGGGTTCAGGAGCTGACCAACTTCTTCGAGCGCCGCCCCTCGGCGTACCAGGTGGCGGTGGAGGGCTCGGTCGGGTTCGACGAGGACTTCTGAGGTCCGGCGGGCTGCCGGGGGGTGACGGCCCCGGCGCCCGGCCGGGCAGCGGCGGGCTCGGGGGTCCGCCGCTCCGCCGCCTCCCTGAGCTGCCGGTCGACGCGCCGGTCGTACGCGATGCCGTACAGCGAGGGGAGGACGAGGAGGACCAGGATCCCGAGGACGGTCACCATTCCGACGAGGGCTTCCATGCGTGTATCCATGGACACCACTGTCGCGCCGATGACTCCTGACCGTCAGTGGCAGGACTGCCGTAGAACCTCGAATTACTGCCACATCCGGGGCGCGTCCGGGGCACACTGGAGCCATGCTGAAGAACGTGGCCGTGGTGCTGCTCGACGGCGTCCATCCCTTCGAACTCGGCGTGGCCTGCGAGGTGTTCGGCCTCGACCGCAGCGACGAGGGCCTGCCCGCGTACGACTTCGCGGTGGCCTCCGCGGAGGGGCCGGCGCTCGGCACGCACGCGGGCTTCTCGCTGCGCACGGAGCACGGCCTGGAGCGGCTGGAGCCGGCCGACCTGGTGATCGTGCCGGCGGGCGACGCCTACGCGACCCGCGTCTACCCCGGGGAACTGCTCGACGCACTGCGCCGGGCCGTCGACCGCGGGGCGCGGGTGCTCAGCGTGTGCTCCGGGGTCTTCGTGCTCGGCGCGGCCGGGCTGCTCGACGGACGGCGGTGCGCCGTGCACTGGCGGCACGCCCGGGAACTGGCCCTCCAGTACCCGCGCGCGATCGTCGAACCGGACGTGCTGTACGTCGACGAGGACCGGGTGATCACCTCGGCGGGCACCGCCGCCGGGATCGACGCCTGCCTCCACATCCTCCGCAAGGAGCACGGCCCGGAGGTCGCCAACGCCGTCGCGCGCCGCATGGTCGTCCCGCCGCACCGCGACGGCGGGCAGGCCCAGTACGTGGAGCGGCCGCTGCCGCGCTCGTCCTGCGACACCGTCGGCGAGGTGCTTGTCTGGATGGAGCGCCACCTCGACGAGGAGGTGACCGTCGAGCGGCTGGCGGCCCGCGCCCACATGTCCCCACGCACCTTCGCCCGCCGCTTCCAGCAGGAGACGGGGACCACGCCCTACCGCTGGCTGCTACGCCAACGGGTGCTGCTGGCCCAGCAGTTGCTGGAGGCGACGGACGAGACGACGGACGCCATCGCGGGCCGCGCCGGCTTCGGGAACGCGGCCGCGCTGCGCCACCAGTTCCTGCGCAGCCTGGGCACGACCCCGGGGGCCTACCGGCGCACGTTCAGGGGGCCCGAGGCCGCCTGAACCCGCGCCGGCGGCGGGTCCGGTGACGGAGCACCGGATCTCAGCGCGGCACGGCCCTCACCAGCAGCCGGTCAGGCCGCAGCGTGATGCCGATGCGGGCCGCGGGGGCGGACCCGGGAGCCTGCTCCAGGCGCCACTTCGCGGACGCCACGGTCGCCGTGATGAGACTGAGCTGCGCCATCGAGAAGTGGTCACCCGGGCACTTCCGGTTTCCGACGCTGAACGGAGCCATGGCGTACTTCGGAAGCTCCTTGGCCCGTTCCGGAAGCCAGCGGTCGGGGTCGAATTCCTGATGCTCCTCGTACGTCCGCGGGTCGTGCTGGATCGCGTACGGGCTGTACACGATGTCGGCACCGGCCGGAATGCGATACCCCCCGAGATCGGTTTCGGTCACGGTGCGCCGCGTCAGAATCCAGACGGCGGGGTTCAGCCGCATCGTCTCGACGATGACATTGTTCGTGTGCGACAGCCGCCGTACGTCTGCGAATGCGACGGGCCGGTCGCCGACGACGGATTCGACCTCACGGCGCACCGCGTCCGCCTGTTCCGGATGTGCCGCGAGTACGTGCAGGATCCACATGATGGTGGACGCGATGGTTTCGCCGCCGGGTGTGAGTATCGCGATGACTTGGTCGTGGATCTCCTGCTCGCTGATGGGGTCGCCGTCGCCGTCCCGGGCCTCGAGCAATGCCGTCAGCAAATCGTCCGGCTTTTGACCGGATGCGCGGCGCTCGGCGACGATCTCGTCGACGAGAAGATGCAAATCGGCCAGAGCCCGGTCGAATTCGCGATTGGCCGGAAGCGGCAGCCTGTAGAGCGGCCCCGCCGGAATCACCATGCGCCGGTACATGCCGTGGAAGACGGTGGAGAGCGCGACGCTCAGCCGTTCCGCCCGCTCGTCCATGAACCGGCCGCGCAGCAGGCAGCGGGCCGCGACACGGACGGCGACGCGGTACGACTCGGAGGTGCAGTCGATCACCGCGCCCGACCCGAGACGATCGGCGAAGTCCCGGGCCTCCTCCTCCATCACCGACGCGTACGCGGGGATCACGTCGGCGCGGAAGGCGGGCTGGATGGTCCGCCGCTGGCGCCGGTGCATCGGCCCGTTGGCCGTCGCCACCCCGTTCTTGCCGAGCAGCCCTTCGAGCGACTCCCACAGCGGGCCGCCGAGCTCGTAGTCGGGGCTGAGCCCGACCGCCCCGCTGAGGGCCGGCGTGGTGACCGCGTACACCGTCTTGGGGCCGAGCTTGAGACGGACGACCTCGCCGTGATCGCGGAGCTGGGCCAGGAAGCCCAGCGGATCGCGCACGAGTTTCCAGCCGTGGCCGAGACCCGGGACGCCGCCTCCCGCCAGGGGCGGGACGGGCAGCTCCGAGGTCTGGGGCGCTGCGGGTCGTACGGACTCGACGGTCATTTCTCACCTGCCGCTTCGTTGTTGACGTACGGGGGTGTGGAGCGGTCGTCCCAGCTGTCGACCATGTAACGGCCGGACTCGTGGTGGAACCAGTAGACGGAACTGAACCAGTTCCGCATATTGGCCAGACACGCCTTCACGGCACCGCTCAGCCTTTTGCCCTGCACGGTGCCGTCGACAAGGGTGTCGGCGAGCCGCTTGACGTCTTTCTCGACGGCGAGGAATTCCATGATGCATTCCTCGATCCGCCTTCTTACTTCCGTGACGGCCTCTTCGAGGGTCAGCCCCTCGTGTTGGATCAGACTGATGCCGAGATTATGGACCTC
Source organism: Streptomyces sp. NPDC059785 (assembly GCF_042732375.1). NCBI lineage: Bacteria > Bacillati > Actinomycetota > Actinomycetes > Kitasatosporales > Streptomycetaceae > Streptomyces > Streptomyces sp. NPDC059785. Next base: position 107,889 of record NZ_JBHWHV010000016.1, on the reverse strand, counting down.
CTCGCCCGCGATTTCCTTCGGGAGCGAGCACAGGTCGTTGTACCAGGCGGCGAATTCCTGGCTGAGCAGGGCGGCCCTGCTAAATGCCGGATGCTCACGCACATCGGTGGGTATCTCGCACTGCGCACTCGGCTCGAGCAGATCGTTCCAGATGTCGTGGGCGAACGTGAGCCGCCGCAGTTCCAGGTATTCCTCGACCGTCGGTACGACACCCGACACGCGATTGCGGAATTCCTGGTCGTACGCCTCGATCACCGCGTGGAAGTGCTCGGCGAACCGGACGTTCCACTTCTTCCCCAGGAACGAGTACAGCCGCACCATGCTGTCCGCGAACCCTGCGACCAGGGGATCCCGGTGGTGCAGGTGGTCCCGGGGGGAGTCGAGCGCGGCGTGCAGCTCGTACCTGAGCCGCCGCCAGGCACCGGCCCTGCCGTGCACGATGTCGCGGTCGTGCCGGTCGTCCCAGACGAAGAACCACGCGCTGTAGTCCGCAATCGCCTGGAGCACCGCCTCGGGGGCGCCTATGTAGTAGCCCGCCATGAGGTCCGTGTAGCACAAGCCGTCGGCATATTCTGCGACCTTGTCCGGCGGCATGAGCTTCTTTTCGAGCAGCCAGGCCCTGGTCTTCTCCTGGAGACGGGGCCAATACGGATGGAGTTGACGGGGAAACGCGGCCTCGATCACCGGCAGAGAGAGCGCCGGTGGAACCGCGACCGCGGTCGGTGTCGATGAAGTGCTGTGTGGGAAAGCGTGCACGAACAAACCCCTCTCAGCCGCCTGTCGGCGCCACGCCCCCTCCCGCCGTGCCGGGCGTGCGCCGTTGCGATCCCCGCTCTTCCCATTCAGCACCACAACTGACCGTTCTGGGAACGGATTTGCTCCACTCACTACCACGGGATGCCGAGTTTCTCCCCTTGTGTGACTGCTTATGGATCACCGGGGGAGCAGAAGGGATCGGACGTGCGACGCACAGACGAACGGCGCCCGGCGGAAGAGGCTTCCGTCCGGGCGCCGTGCACGCGGGCTCGTCAGTCGTTCGCCACGACCGGGTAGCGGGGCTCGTTCTCGGCCATCTGCCGCAGCGCGTCCTTGCGCTCGCGCTTGGAGAGCCGGTCGATGTACAGGTACCCGTACAGGTGGTCCGTCTCGTGCTGGAGGCAGCGCGCGAAGTAGCCGGTGCCCCGCACCTTGACCGGGTACCCCTGCTCGTCCTGCCCAGTGACCTCGGCGTAGTCGGGGCGGGCGAGCGGCGCGTACGCGGTCGGCACCGAGAGGCAGCCCTCGTTGCTGTCGTCCAGCCGGCGCAGCTCGGCGGGCAGCTCGACGATCTTCGGGTTGCAGACCACGCCGACGTGCCGCTTGCCCTCGTCGTCCATGCAGTCGTACACGAAGACCTTCAGGTCGACGCCGATCTGGTTGGCGGCAAGGCCGACCCCCTCGGCGGTGCGCTGGCTGGCGAACATGTCGTCCACCAGGGCGGCCAGCTCGTCGCCGAACTCGGTGACGTCCTTGCACTCCTTGTGCAGCACCGGGTTCCCGACGACCGTGATGGGCCGCGAGGTGCCGCGCCCGCGGTAGGCGGACTCGCGCTCCTCGCAGTCCTCGGTGTCGATGACGAAGCCCTCGTCGTCCACGGGGAGCACGCCCGCGTGCTGCTGATCGGTGTCCTGCTGCGCCATGACCGACGTACGCCTTCCTCAGACCTTGGAGTATCCGCGGGCTCCGGCATTCCTGCGGATCCCGGTGATTTCTGCGAGGTACAGCCTAAAGGTGTGCTCAGCACACCTCTTCCAGATCCCGCCAGTCACGGGAGTCCGGGCTGTCCGCGACCCAGCCGTCCAGCAGGCCGCGCACCAGGGAGGCCGGCGCCGCGAGACCGCACTCGCGCTCGGGTACCCACAGCTGCCCGTCGGTGCGGTGGCCCAGCGGTCCCGGGTGCCCCGGCTCGCTGTGGTCGTGCGGGTCGAGGTGCTCACCGTCACCCTCGTCCGAGGGCATCCGCGACTCCGAGCACATCCGGCACAGCAGCCGCACGGACGACGACCAGTCCTCGGCCGCGAAGCCCGCGTCGGCCGCGAGCCGCTCCAGGTCGTCGCGGTCCTCCTCGGTGGCCGCCTCCAGCAGCACCACCCAGGTGGGCACGGGCGAGGGCGCCCACAGCTCGATCTCGTCGAAGACCGGATAGGCGTGCCCGGCGGCCGTGGTCCGCTCGCCGTGCGGCACCCCGTCGTGCAGGACCACCTCGCCCCAGCGCCGCCCGGACGACGGCAGCGGGATGGACAGCACCTCGATCCGCGCCGGGTCGAGGCGGCGGCCCCACACGACCTCGGCCTCGCCCTCGGGCGAGAGCCGGACGGCCGCGCTGCCCAGGTCCATGCCGGTGGGCTCGCCGGAGACCGCGGCACCGCCGGGCACCCGCAGCCCGTACGCCTGCCAGGCGCGCCGGGCCAGCGGCCAGTCCTGGAGGGCGGTGGCCGCGATGCCCACGTTCCACCAGTCGGGTGCGCCGGTCTCCCGGTCGAGCAGGGCGACGGCGCGCAGCCCGGCCGCCCGCGCCTGCTCCCAGTCGTGCCGGAACTTGTGCAGCAGCGCCAGGTTGAACCAGGACTCCGAAAGCCAGGGCTCCAGGTCCGCGGCGCGCGTAAGGAGCGCTCCCGCGTCCTCGTACCGACCGTCGCCGATCAGCGTGAACGCACGATCGGTGGCCTGCCGCCATGAGGCGGAGGGCCGGTGTCGTCCCTTGCCGAAGATCCTCACGATTCCCGCCTGCCAGTTCCTTGCGCTTCCCGCCTGCCGGTCCTTCGAAGTGCCCCTGGGGGACAGTGCGGCCCCGGACCTGCCCGTGCCCCCTGACACCCTCTTCCTCGCATCCAACCACGTACCGTCCGGCGGGCGCTCATTACCCATGGGTTACCCAGCCTGGGGCAAGGTCAGACCGGGCCGGGACAGCACCCTGGCCAGCGATTCGACGACCTCTGGCTGATAGTCGCGGGCGGTGGCGAGCCGCAGCCGCTCCAGCGCGGCCAGCGGTCCCTGCGGCCCTGCTTCCCTGGCCATCTCCTCGTATGCGTTCACCGCACGGACGATCCGGGCGCTGACCGGCTGCTCGCGGTAGGGGTCGGCCTGCCGCTCGACGACCACGGCGACGTCGGCGTCCACTCCCGTCTGCCGGACGACGGCGCCGCCGAGGAGGGCGATGCGCCGCTGCTCCTCGGCCGGCAGTACGGCGGTGGCACCGGCGGGCACCGGGTCGACGAGGCTGAGCTGTCCGATGTCGTGCATCAGGGCGGCGTACTCCAGGACGGTCAGATCGGGTTCGGCAAGGCCCAGTTCACGCCCGACGGCGCGGCTGAGGGCGGCCACCCGCCGGGCGTGCCCGGCGGGCGTGTACCCGGCGACCTCGGTGGCCCGGGCGAGGGAGGCGATGGTCTGCCGGTACGTCGTCCGCACGGCCGCGTACCGCCGGAAGGAGAACTGGGTGAGCAGCAGCGGCAGGCAGAAGACGGGCAGCGCCCACAGGCCCACCACCGCGACGGCCAGCGACATCACGGCGCCGGTCGCGCACACGGCGGACCCGATGCCGAGCATCGCCCGCAGTTCGTCGCGCAGCACGGGTCCGAAGGGCCACCGGCTCCTGGCGTGCGCCGTCGCCGCGGCCAGCACGGCGTCGCACAGCGCGGTCAGCACCAGCAGCGCGACCAGCAGCAGGGCGTACGCGGGACCGTTCCACTCCGGCAGCCGTCCGCCGTCGTAGAGCGGGTGGAAGCAGACGGCGGCGAAGGTGACGGTGAGCACCCGCCGGGCGAGGTGGTCGAGGGTGGGTCCGCGGCCGCGGGCGACGTGCGGGACGCAGCCGACCAGGACGGCCGCCGTCACCACGGCCACGGTCTGCGCGGCGCCGTGGTGGGTGGCGCGCCCGGCGTCCGCGCCGAGCAACGCGTAGGCGAGCGCGCCCGCGGCCCCGAGCGGCGCGGACTCCCGCTGCTCCGAGCCGCTCCACCGGGCGAGTTCCCCCACGGCGACGAGGAGCCCGAAGGCGAGGGCGGCGAGTCCTTCGGTGACGCCCCGCCAGAGGGTGTCCGCCAGCGCGAGGGCGGCGAGGAGGGCGGCGGTGCCGTGGACGAGCGGGAGCACGGGCGAGGTGCGCGGCGGTCTCACGGCACCCTCCCGGCGGACGTATGGGGCTGCTCCTGACGTTCCGCCGGAGGCTGCCGGGTGTCCGGCTGGGGCGCCGGTGCGGGCGCCGGTGCGGGCGGCCCGGACCGGGTGTCCGGCCTCGGCGCCGGTGCGGGCGCCGGGGCAGGCGGGCCGGCCGGGGACGGAACGTTCCCGTGCGACTCGTCCGCGGTGACGGCCGGGTGCCAGCCGTGCCGGGCCAGCGCGCCCACGAGCGCGCCCACCATGACCGGGTCGAACTGCGCCCCCGCGCACCGCCGCAGCTCCTCCAGGGCGACGCCCACCGGCCGGGCCCGCCGGTAGGACCGCGTCGACGTCATCGCGTCGAAGGCGTCGGCCACCGCGACCACCCGCGCCGCCTGCGGGATCTGCGCTCCGGCGAGCCCGTACGGGTAGCCGCTGCCGTCCAGCCGCTCGTGGTGGTGCAGGATCGCCGACCGGGCCTCCCCGAGGAAGCCGATGCCGCGGACCATCTCGTGCCCGTACTCGGGGTGCAGCTCGATGATCCGGCGCTCCTCGGGGGTGAGCGGTCCGTCCTTGCGCAGCAGCCGGGTCGGCACCCCGAGCTTGCCGACGTCGTGCAGGATGCCCGCGAACCGCAGGACCTCCACGCGCTCGTCGTCCATGCCGAGTTCGCGGGCGATCATCATCGACGCCTGGCCGACCCGCTCGCTGTGGCCGCGCGTGTAGCCGTCCTTGATGTCGACGGCCTGCACCAGCGCCCTGATGGTGGCCTGGTGGGCGGCCCGTTCACGGTGGTACTGGGCGAACACCCAGCAGGAGACGTACATCGGCAGCAGGACGAGGAGCGCGGCGACCGGACCGTACGGGCTGCGCCAGAGCACCGCCATCATCAGTCCGGCGAGCCCGTGCACCGCGACGGGCGGCAGCGAGCGCAGGAAGAGACCGCGCCAGGCGATGCGCGCCGGGACCCGCTCGGCGGTGGCGAGGATCCCGCCGTCGAGGACGGTCAGGACCAGGCAGAGGGTCAGCACCGCGGCGCCCGCGGGCACCAGCGCGTACGGGAAGTCGGGGGCGGTGACCGCGTTGCGGCCGCCCAGCGCCCAGTGCGCGTGGCCGGCCGCCCAGATCCCGGTGGTGAGCTGGGCCGCGCGCCAGACGCGGCGGAGCGGGCGCGGACGCTGTGCCACCGGGGCGAGCAGGGCGCCCGGCAGCGCGACGAGCGCGGCGGCGGGCGGCGGCAGCAGGAAGGCGCCGGCGAGCAGGACGGGGAAGAGGGTGCCGGTCGTACGGGGTGCGCCGGGCCCGGTGACACGCAGCGACTTGCCGCCGGCCGACGGGAAGGCGAGCCGTGCGCTGCCCGCGTGCAGGACGGCGAGCAGGGCGAGGGCCCACCACGGGGCACGGACGGACGGCAGCGGCGCGAGACAGGCCAGCGCGGCGGCGCCGACACAGGCGACGTACCAGCGGGCCCCCGACGGAATCGACCGCATCCTCGCCCCCTCGCGCCGGTCGCCCGGGCTGGTGGCGCCCGGGTCCTCGCAGGACCCTAGGGCGGAGGGGGTGAGGCGGGAGCGTCAACGAGTGAATACGCCGGGGCGCACCTCGCGGATTAGCACGTTCGGGTGATGAACGGGCCCGTTACCGCGTCCCGGCAGGAACTGTGTTCGACCGAAGGACGCGGACGGCCCTGCGCAACGCTCGGAAAAGCGCTCGGAACGGCACAGCGCTCAGGGCGGGAAAACGCTCAGGACTCCTGAGGCGTCGCGGGGTTCACGGGCGCGGCCGGCTTGGCGGGCGCCGCGGACTTCGCCGGCGCCGCGCTCACCTCGTGCTCGGGCACCGTCTCCCCGGAGCGGATCAGCTCGATGCGGCCCATGACCTTGGCCCGCAGGTCGGTCGGTACGTCGTCCTGCCCGCAGCACCGCTTGACGAGCTTCTTGACGGCCTGCTCGAGGCCGTACTTCTCGAGGCACGGGGAGCACTCCTCGAAGTGCACCTCGAACTTGGTGCAGTCCGCGTCCGGCATCTCATGGTCGAGGAACTCGTAGAGATGGTCGAGGACCTCACTGCAATCCGTCTCGTGCGGCTCTCCGCAGCTCATGAGCCCGAGCCTTTCGCTTCGTTCGACTCTCCCGCGCCCGCCGGGACGAGCCCGCGCTCGCGGGCGTAGTCCTCGAGCATGCCGCGCAGTTGACGACGGCCCCGGTGCAGCCGGGACATCACCGTACCGATGGGTGTCCCCATGATGTCCGCGATCTCCTTGTACGCAAAGCCCTCTACGTCCGCGAGATACACGGCGATGCGGAATTCCTCGGGGATGGCCTGGAGCGCCGACTTCACGTCCGAGTCCGGCAGATGGTCCAGCGCCTGCGACTCCGCGGAGCGCAGACCGGTGGACATGTGCGACTCGGCGCGCGCGAGCTGCCAGTCCTCGATCTCCTCCGCCGCGCTGCGCTGGGGTTCGCGCTGCTTCTTGCGGTACGAGTTGATGAAGGTGTTGGTCAGGATGCGGTACAGCCACGCCTTGAGGTTGGTGCCCTCGCGGAACTGGTGGAAGGACGCGTACGCCTTCGCGTACGTCTCCTGCACCAGGTCCTCGGCGTCGGCCGGGTTGCGCGTCATACGCAGGGCGGCCGAATACATCTGGTCGAGAAACTCCAGCGCGTCCCGTTCGAAGCGCGCGCTGCGCTCGGCGGTCGACTCTGCACTGCCCTGGCCCTCGGGCTGCTCCGCCTGGCCGTGTTCGGTCCCTGCGTCGGTCCCAGTGACCGGACCCACCTCCCTCGACGACGTGGTGGGCCCGAAACCGGTCCCACTCGAATCGGAGGATAGACGACGATCCGGTCCGCCCGCCGCCCGAATAGGGGCGGTCTTCGCCGCATGCAGCACCGACCACTCCAGGTCAGCGGCGCTGCCACGGCTCGGGCAGATGGTCGAACCCATGCGGCGGACTTCCTCTCCAAGTAGGCGCGGTCAGCACGTTGCGTGCTGTCTGCTCCCCACAACAGCCGCCCGCCGGACAACATTCCCGGCCCCCGGCCGACCGCGTCACAGAAGTCGTCAAGCGTCACAGGAGTGACGCGAGCCACTCCCCCGCCGCGTCGGTGATGATCCGCAGGGCCTCGTCCTGACCGAGCGGCGCCCGCTTGGGGACGGCGAAGCCGTGATCGCCGTACGGCACCGTCACGAGCCGGTGCCCGCCCGCCGCGGACTCGCCAGGGAACTCCTCGGGGAACTCCTCGGGCCGGCCGAAGGGGTCGTTGCCGCCCTGCACCACGAGCGTGGGCACCCCGGCACCGAGCAGTTCCCCGGCGCGCGACTTCTCCGGCCTGCCCGGCGGGTGCAACGGGAAGCTCAGGGCCAGTACGGCGCGGGCGCCGAGCTCGCGCGCGGTGCGGCAGGCGACCCGCGCCCCGGCGCTGCGCCCGCCCGCGACCACGGGCAGGTCCCGCCCGGCCACCGCGGGCCACACCCCGCGCCACCCCGCGTCCAGCGTCTTGGGGGCCGGCGCCAGCTTTCTGCCCGCCACCCGCCAGGGCTGCTCCACGAGCGCGACGCTCACCCCGCGCGCGGGCAGCTCCCGGGCCAGGGCCGTCAGGTCGCGCGCCTCGATGCCGCCGCCCGCGCCGTGGCTCACGGCGAGCACGAGGCGGGCGCGCGGGGCTTCGTACCAGGTGACACGGGCCGGACCCGCGTCCGTGTCCACCGTCTCCACCGTCGCGGTCGTCCGGTCTGCTTCACTGTGCGTCACCCGGCCATGGTGCCCTGCCGACGGATCCCGGTGGATCATTAGGGCCTGTGGCGCGGAGGAGCGCTTCAGAAGAGCGTGCCCTCCTCCGGTGCCTCCAGCTCCTTCAGCAGCTCGGGCCCGTTGTTGCGCACGTTGCTCACCGCCGTGGACACCGGGTACGCGCGCATCAGGCCCGGCGGGGGCGGCGCGAGCAGGGAGCGCACGTCGTCGGCGTCCGTACGGGCCGGGTCGAGCCAGGCGTCCCAGCGGTCGGGGGTGAGCATCAGCGGCATGCGGGGGTGGATGTCGGCCAGGGAGCGCGGGCCCTCGGCGGGGGCCACGGCGAGCGGCGAGGTCTCCGCCTCCGTGGTGATCACCGAGCAGGTCACCCACCACGCGCGCGGGTGGTCGTCCGGCAGCGTGCGGTCGCGCCAGAACTCGTACAGGCCCGCCATCGCGAACACCGAGCCGTCCGCGCGGGTCACGAAGTACGGCTGCTTGCGGGGCCGCTTCTTCTTGCCCTCCACCTCCAGCTCGCGCTCGGCGGCGGCGGTGACCCACTCGTAGTAGCCGTCCGCCGGGAGGATGCAGCGCCGGGTGGCGAAGGCCCGCCGGTACGACGGCTTCTCGTGCACGGTCTCCGCGCGCGCGTTGATCATCCGGGCGCCGCCGTCGGGCGTCTTGGACCAGGACGGGACGAGGCCCCACTTGAGCCGGCGGAGCTGCCGAACCGGCCGCGGGTCCCCGGCGTCCTTAACGGGACGGTCGAGGACCGCGTAGACCTCCTTGGTGGGAGCCACGTTGAAATCGGGCGCCAGGGCCTCGGCGGGCCCACCGCCTTCCGCGCCCGGCTCCGCCGCCGCCTCGGGCACCATCTCGATCTCAAAGATTCCTGCGAGATCCTCGGGCCCACGACTCGCTGCATACCGTCCGCACATACGTGCCACACTGCCAGATCTCGCGAACCCACAGGGAGCCACCGCAGACAATGGACAGCACCGCATCCACCTCGCCTGCCGAACTCTGGGACCAGATCGTCGGCGGCCAGCCGGACCCCGACCTGTGGGTGGTGATCGCCACCGCGGTCGCCGCCCTCGCGGTGATCCTCCCGCACAACGTGTGGCGGCTCTCACGCAACGCCATCACCATCGCGCACGAGGGCGGCCACGGTCTGGTCGCCCTGCTCACCGGCCGCAGCCTCGACGGCATCCGGCTGCACTCCGACACCAGCGGTCTCACCGTCAGCCGCGGCAAGCCCAGCGGGCTCGGCATGATCCTCACCGCGGCGGCCGGCTACACCGCGCCGCCGCTGCTCGGCCTCGGCGGCGCCGCGCTGCTCGCCGCGGGCCACATCACCGCCCTGCTGTGGCTGGCCACCCTGCTCCTGGTGGCGATGCTGGTGATGATCCGCAACGCCTACGGCGCGCTCACGGTCGTGCTCACCGGCGGCACCTTCGTGCTGGTGTCCTGGCTGGCCGGACCCCAGGTGCAGGCGGCGTTCGCCTACGCGGTGGTGTGGTTCCTGCTGCTCGGCGGCGTCCGTCCGGCCTTCGAGCTCCAGGCCAAGCGGATACGCGGCGGCGCGGGCGACTCGGACGCCGACCAGCTCGCCCGGCTCACGCACGCGCCGGCCGGGCTGTGGCTGTTCTTCTTCCACGCGGTGTCCCTGTGCTCCCTGATAGGCGGGGGGCGCTGGCTCCTGGAGGTGTGATCCGGGACGGACGGAACCGGATGCCGGGCGGGCGGGAACCGGTTGCCGGGGCGAACGGAACCGGAGGCTCCGCCGGTTCGGGACGCGGTACACCGCCCGTTCTTACCACCGTTTCGTTTCGCTCGGATTTCGCCGCTTTTGATCAAGATCTCCGCTCATCGCCAGCCACTAAAGTGGGGCGCATGACCGTTAACCCCGCTCACACCGCCCTCTGGCCCGCCCCGCACGCGAGCGGAGCCGTCGACGCGACGGTCCACGTGCCCGGGTCGAAGTCGGTCACCAACCGTGCCCTGGTCCTCGCCGCGCTGGCCTCCGAACCGGGCTGGCTGCGCCGCCCGCTGCGCTCGCGCGACACCCTGCTCATGGCGGGCGCGCTGCGCGCGATGGGCGTCGGCATCGAGGAGACGGTCTCCTCCAGCTCGACCGTCACGGTCGGCTCCGAGAGCTCCGGCGAGGCATGGCGGGTCATCCCCTCCGGGCTGCGCGGCCCGGCCACGGTCGACGTCGGCAACGCGGGCACCGTGATGCGCTTCCTGCCCCCGGTCGCCGCGCTGGCCGACGGCCCCGTCCGCTTCGACGGCGACCCGCGCTCGTACGAGCGGCCGCTCAACGGGGTGATCGACGCGCTGCGGGTGCTCGGCGCGCGGATCGACGACGACGGCCGCGGCGCCCTGCCGCTGACCGTGCACGGCGGCGGTGCCCTGGACGGCGGCACGGTCGAGATCGACGCGTCGTCCTCCTCGCAGTTCGTCTCCGCGCTGCTGCTCTCGGGGCCGCGCTTCAACCAGGGGGTCGAGGTCCGGCACACCGGCTCCCGGCTGCCCTCCATGCCGCACATCCGGATGACCGTCGACATGCTGCGCACGGTCGGCGCGCAGGTGGACACCCCGGAATCGGGCGGCGAGCCCAACGTCTGGCGGGTCACGCCGGGCGCCCTGCTCGGCCGCGACCTGACGGTGGAGCCGGACCTGTCCAACGCCCAGCCGTTCCTGGCGGCGGCCCTGGTGACCGGCGGCAAGGTACTCATCCCCGACTGGCCGGAGCACACCACGCAGCCCGGTGACAGGCTCCGCGACATCTTCACCGAAATGGGCGGTTCCTGTGAACTGACCGACCGCGGTCTGGTGTTCACCGGTTCGGGTTCCGTGCACGGCATCGACGTGGACCTGGGCGAGGTCGGCGAGCTGACGCCGGGCATCGCCGCGGTCGCCGCGCTGGCCGACTCCCCGTCGACCCTGCGGGGCGTGTCCCACCTGCGGCTGCACGAGACGGACCGCCTCGCCGCGCTCACCAAGGAGATCAACGAGCTGGGCGGCGACGTCACCGAGACCGCCGACGGCCTGCACATCCGCCCCCGCCGGCTGCACGGCGGCATCTTCCACACCTACGACGACCACCGCATGGCCACCGCGGGCGCGATCATCGGCCTGCTGGTGGAGGGCGTCGAGATCGAGAACGTGGCGACGACGGCGAAGACCCTGCCGGACTTCCCCGACCTGTGGACCGGAATGCTCGGGAACTGACGGGCGGCCCGGAACCATGCGCCGCTACGGCAAGCACACCGACGAGGACGACATCCGCAGCCGCCCCAACCGCAAGGGCAACCGGCCGCGTACGAACATCCGGCCCAAGCACGAGGACGCCGCGGAGGGCATGGTCCTCACCGTCGACCGGGGCCGGCTGACCTGCCTGGTCGACGACCGCCACATCCTGGCGATGAAGGCCCGCGAGCTGGGCCGCAAGGCCGCCGTCGTGGGCGACCGGGTGGCCCTCGTCGGCGACCTGTCCGGCAAGAAGGACACCCTCGCGCGGATCGTCCGCATCGAACCGCGCACCTCCGTCCTGCGCCGCACGGCCGACGACGACGACCCCTACGAGCGCGTGGTCGTCGCCAACGCCGACCAGCTCGCCATCGTCACCGCCCTCGCCGACCCCGAGCCGCGCCCGCGCCTGATCGACCGCTGTCTGGTCGCGGCGTACGACGGCGGCCTCGACCCGCTCCTCGTACTGACCAAGTCGGACCTGGCACCGCCGGACGAACTCCTGGAGCTGTACGGCGCGCTCGGCGTCCCGTACGTCGTGACCAGCCGCGCGGAGCTGGAGAGCGGCGAGGCGGTGGAGCGCGTGCGCAAGCAGCTGGACGGCAAGGTCACGGCGTTCGTCGGGCACTCGGGCGTCGGCAAGACGACCCTGGTCAACGCGCTCGTGGCCGAGGACCGGCGGCGCTCCACCGGGCACGTGAACGCGGTCACCGGGCGCGGCCGGCACACCACGACGTCGGCGCGCGCCATCCCGCTGCCCGGAGCGTCCGGCTGGGTCATCGACACCCCGGGCGTGCGGTCCTTCGGACTGCACCACGTGGACCCCTCCCGGGTCATCAAGGCGTTCCCGGACCTGGAGCCCGGCACGGAGGGCTGCCCGCGCGCGTGCAGCCACGACGAGCCGGACTGCGCGCTCGACCAGTGGGTGGCCGACGGGCACGCGGACCCCGCGCGCCTGTACTCGCTGCGCAGGCTGCTCGCCACCCGGGAGCGGCACGAGGGCGACTGATCCGGCGCGCTGTTCGCGGCAGGGCGCGTCACATGCCAGGGGCAGGCCGCTGACCTCCGCGTTGTTTGCGTACGCGGCCGGTCGGTAAGTGCATAATCGCACCGAGCCGGAGCCGAGCCGGGCGAAGCAGTCGACGTGCGGACACGGGAGGACAAGACATGGCGTGGCTGCTGGTCGTGGTGGCGGGGCTCCTGGAGACGGGCTTCGCCGTCTGTCTGAAGCTCTCGCACGGTTTCACCCGGCTCTGGCCGACGGTCGCCTTCTGCGTCTTCGCGCTCGGCAGCTTCGGTCTGCTGACGCTCTCCCTGAAGAAGCTCGACGTCGGCCCGGCGTACGCGGTGTGGACCGGCATCGGCGCCGCGGGCACCGCGATCTACGGGATGGTCTTCCTCGGCGATCTGGTCTCCGTGCTGAAGATCGTCTCCATCACCTTCGTGATCGCCGGGGTCATCGGACTCCAGCTCTCGGGCTCGGCGCACTGACTCCGGCGTACTGCATCCGGCGTACGCGTCCACGCTCGTTCACGCTCGTTCACGTGAGCGCCAGTGTGCGCGGGGGCGGTGCGAGCGCGGTCCTCACCAGATCCGTGATCCCGCCCTGCCCCGGCGGCGCGGCGACACAGGACAGCGACAGCCGTACGACGAGCTCGCAGCAGCGGGCCAGTTCGAAGGCGTCCGCCTTGCCGGTGCCGGGCCCGGAGACCGCGGCGACGGCCCGGTCCCGTACCAGCGCGACGAAGTCGGACGGCGAGGGCAGCGGCCCGTCGGCCCGCCGCTGCGCCGGCACCGCGGTCGACGACGGCACCGCCGAGAGCGTCGGCGAGGGCAGCCGCTCGCTCCAGCAGCCGGTGAGCATCGCCCGTACGAGCGCGTTGCCGCGGGCGGCCGACGCGGTCCACTCGGCGGCGGCGACCAGGCGCTCGCGCGGCTCGGCGTGGGCGGCGAGGGCGCGCTCGACGCCCGCGAGGAAACCGTCGGCCTCCCGGCGGACCAGGGCCCGCGCCAGGCCGTCCTTGGAGCCGAACTCGTTGTACAGCGTCTGGCGGGACACACCGGCCACGGCCGCGACGTCCACCATGCGCACGGTGGACCACGGGCGGCGTGCGAGCGCCGTGTATGCGGCGTCCAGTAGGGATTCCCGCGCTGCAGGCATCATCGCCTCCCTGGAGGGACCGGCTCTCAGAGACCGGGTCTCAGCTCACATTTGACGCGCACGGAGGCACTGTCAAGGGTTCCCGGCGGTACCGAGGGGCGTACGCCCGTCGCCGTGCGCGGCGCCCGCGCGACGGTCTCCGTGATGACGTGCCGTGATGCCCGCGCGCGGGGACCGTGGTGATCCCGAACCCGTGTGGCCCCGCCCCTGGCCGGGCGGATACGGTTCTGCCATGGCCGATTATCGCGATGACCTGCGCCTCGCCCATGTGCTGGCGGACGCCGCCGACGCGGCGACCATGGACCGCTTCAAGGCGCTCGACCTGAAGGTCGAGACGAAGCCGGACATGACGCCGGTGAGCGAGGCGGACAAGGCCGCCGAGGAACTGATCCGCGGTCACCTCCAGCGGGCCAGGCCGCGCGACGCGATCCTCGGCGAGGAGTTCGGCATCGAGGGCACGGGGCCGCGCCGCTGGGTGATCGACCCGATCGACGGCACCAAGAACTACGTACGCGGGGTGCCCGTCTGGGCCACGCTGATCTCCCTGATGGAGGCGGGCGAGGGGGGCTACCGGCCCGTCGTGGGGGTCGTCTCGGCGCCCGCGCTCGGCCGCCGCTGGTGGGCGGCGGAGGGTCACGGCGCGTTCACCGGGCGCAGCCTGACCGCCGCGTCCCGGCTCAAGGTCTCCGGCGTCTCGCGGATGGCCGACGCCTCGTTCGCGTACTCCTCGCTCACCGGCTGGGAGGAGCAGGGCCGCCTGGACGGCTTCCTCGACCTCACCCGCGCGGTCTGGCGCACCCGCGGCTACGGCGACTTCTGGCCGTACATGATGGTCGCCGAGGGCTCGGTCGACCTGTGCGCCGAACCGGAGCTGTCGCTGTGGGACATGGCGGCGCCCGCGATCGTCGTCACCGAGGCGGGCGGCTCCTTCACCGGCCTCGACGGCCGCCCGGGCCCGCACAGCGGCAACGCGGCCGCCTCGAACGGCACCCTCCACGACGAACTGCTGGGGTATCTGAACCAGCGTTACTGAGCACCGGCACCGACCGGCGGTACGAGGAGATACGCGAGAGGTACGGGAGCGTCCGGGGCACTTCCGGGACGCGTGGGCGCCCCCGAACTCGCCTCCCGCGCCCCCTTGTTGCGCTCCCCGGCACCTGCAACTCTGAGAGTCCCCCACTTGTGAACTTGTGAATCGCTTCTCTTGGCGTTTCACCAAGGAGGTGGCTCCATCCCATGCTCGTACGCGATGCCATGAGCACGGTGGTCCTCACCATCGGCCCGGCACACACCCTCCGCCAGGCGGCCCGGCTGATGTCGGCACGCCGGGTGGGCGCGGCCGTCGTCCTCGACGAGGAGAGCAGCGGCCTCGGCATCCTCACCGAACGCGACATCCTCAACTCACTCGCCCTCGGCCAGAACCCGGACAGCGAGACCGCAGGTACCCACACCACGACCGACGTCGTCTTCGCGGCACCCGCGTGGACCCTGGAGGAGGCCGCGGCCGCCATGACCCACGGCGGCTTCCGGCACCTGATCGTGCTCGACGGCAGCGGTCCCGTCGGGATCGTCTCGGTCCGCGACATCATCCGTTGCTGGGCCCCCGTCCGGCAGCACGCGGCGGTCTGACCCGGTACCCCCACCGGGACGACCCGGGCGACCGGGGCATACGAACGGGCCGGAACCCCTGGAAAAGCAGGGGTTCCGGCCCGTCCTCCACGACAAGCGTTCCAGCGCTGGTTCGTCAGCCGCGCAGGGCCTGGACCGCGGCCTCCAGCCGCTTGCCGAAGTCTCCGTCGGCCTGACGGAAGTTGTTGATCGCGCGCTCGGCGATGTCCTCGCGCGAGACCCCGGAGATGGCGCCCGCCAGGTTGTTCACCAGCCGCTCCTTCTCGTCCTCCGTCATCAGCCGGTAGAGGTTGCCCGCCTGGACGAAGTCGTTGTCCTCGGTGTGCACCGGGGTCACGGTCTCGCCGGTGACACCGGTGACCTGAATGCCCTGCCACAGCGCGCGGTCCGTCTGGAACGGGCCGCCGAAGCTGTTCGGCTCGTAGTTCTTCGCGCCCTTGTGGCGGCCGTCGTACAGGTAGCCGTCACGGGAGTTGGTGCGCGCCTCGGTGGCGTGCGGGCGGTTCACCGGCAGGTGGTCGGCGTTGATGCCGACGCGGTAGCGGTGGGCGTCGCCGTAGGCGAAGAGCCGGCCCTGGAGCATCTTGTCCGGGGACGGGCCGATGCCGGGCACGAAGTGCGCCGGGGAGAAGATCGACTGCTCGACCTCGGCGAAGACGTTCTCCGGGTTGCGGTTGAGCTCCAGCTTGCCGATCTCGACGACCGGGTAGTCCGCGTGCGGCCACACCTTGGTCAGGTCGAACGGGTTGAAGCGGTACGTCGCCGCCTCGGCCGCCGGCATGATCTGCACGCCCACGGTCCAGGACGGGAAGTCGCCGCGCTCGATGGCCTCGCGCAGGTCGCGCTGGTGCGAGTCGGGGTCCTTGCCCGCGAGGACCTCGGCCTCCTGGGCGGACAGGTTCTTGATCCCCTGGTCCGTCTTGAAGTGGTACTTGACCCAGAAGACCTCGCCGGCCTCGTTGTTCCACTGGTAGGTGTGCGACCCGAAGCCGTCCATGTGCCGGTACGAGGCGGGGATGCCGCGGTCGCCGAACAGCCAGGTCACCTGGTGGGTGCTCTCCGGGCTCAGCCCCCAGAAGTCGAAGACGTTGTCCGCCTCCTGCGAGCCGGTGTACGGGTCGCGCTTCTGGGTGTGGATGAAGTCGGGGAACTTGATGGCGTCCCGGATGAAGAAGACCGGGGTGTTGTTGCCGACGAGGTCGTAGTTGCCCTCCTCGGTGTAGAACTTCAGCGCGAAGCCGCGCGGGTCGCGCACCGCGTCCGCGGCACCGAGGTTGCCCGCCACGGTGGAGAACCGCAGGAACGTCTCGGTCTCCTTGCCGACCTCGGACAGGAAGTTCGCGCGCGTCCACTGCGAGACGTCCCGGGTGAGCGTGAAGGTGCCGTAGGCGCCCGCGCCGCGGGCGTGCACGACACGCTCCGGGATGCGCTCGCGGTTGAAGTGGGCCAGCTTCTCCAGGAGGAGCTGGTCCTGGACGAGCACGGGGCCGCCGACGCCCGCGGTCTCGCTGTTCTGGTTGTCGGCTACCGGCGCGCCGGCCTCCGTAGTAAGCGGTCCCTGCGTCACGTGCGCCTCCTGCGTCCTGCCTGACTGATGCTGTCCGACCCTGTCCTTCGACCAAAGCCGAGTCCGATCCTACGATAGACAATGTCTAAGTCAAGTAAACTTCCAAAGTCACACCTGTTCGGAGTTCCGTTCCCTTGCTGTTAGGCTGGTGCGTATGAGCGACCTGTTGGAACGACTGCGCGGACGCGGCTGGCGCATGACCGCGCAGCGACGCGTCGTGGCCGAGGTCCTCGACGGCGAGCACGTTCACCTGACGGCCGACGAGGTGCACGCCCGCGCGGTGGCCAAGCTGCCCGAGATCTCCCGGGCGACCGTGTACAACACCCTGGGCGAGCTGGTCACGCTCGGCGAGGTGCTGGAAGTCGCCACCGACAAACGCGCCAAGCGGTACGACCCGAACGCGCACCGGCCGCACCACCACCTGGTGTGCGCCCAGTGCGGCGCCATCCGCGACGTCCACCCGAGCGGCAATCCGCTCGCCGACCTCCCCGACTCCGAGCGCTTCGGCTTCGTGGTCTCCGAGGTCGAGATGACCTACCGCGGCGTCTGCCCGAACTGCGCGTCGGCCTGACCCGAGCCCGAGCACAGCGGTAAGCCCCGGCGTCCTGGACGCCGGGGCTTACCGCTGTGCCTTCTACGGGCGTGGGGTATCAACACCGAAGGCCCGGAACCATTGGTTCCGGGCCTTCGGCCTTCAGTAGCGGGGACAGGATTTGAACCTGCGACCTCTGGGTTATGAGCCCAGCGAGCTACCGAGCTGCTCCACCCCGCGTCGATGAACTGAACATTACGCGAGCCCTGCCGATCAGCGCAAATCGTTTGCCTGCCGCCGTGCCCGGCCTGCGTTCGCCGCCGGTCACGGCGTACACCGGTCACGGCGGCGGACGCCGGGCCGCGGCTCCGTCACCGCTCAGGCGGACAGTTCCTGCCGCAGCGCGTCCCGCAGCCGCGCGGCGCGTTCGGCGACCTCCTCGGGGCCGAGCGAGACGGCCCGGTCGGCCCACCGCTGCCCCTCGGCCAGCTCGCCCCCGCGCGCGTAGACGAGGGCCAGCCGCAGCGCCGCCCGTCCGTGCCCCGCGTCGGCGGCCCGGGTCCACCACAGCGCCGCCTCGGGCTCGCTGCCCTCGCGGGCCAGCAGCAGGCCCAGGTTGAAGGCACCGTTGCGGGAGCCGGCCTCCGCGGCCTCGCGGTACCACCGCGCCGCCTCGACGACGTCACCCCGCGCGGCGGCCAGCATCCCGACCCGCACCTGTGCGCGCCGGTGCCCCTGGGACGCCGCCCGCTCGTACCACTCCTCGCACTCGCTCTTGTCGTGCGCGGGCTCGCCCAGTTCGTGCGCGGGCGCCGGCGGCCGCCGGGCGTCGAGCAGGGCGGCGAGACGATACGCCGCCTCCGGGCTGCCGCCGCCCGCGGCGCACCGCAGATGCCGCTCGGCCGCCTGCTCGTCGCCCTCCCGCAGCCGCGCGATGGCGACCTGGAGCGCCGCCTCGGTGTGCCCGGCGGCGGCCGCCCGCTCGTACCACCGCAGCGCCGCCGCGTCGTCCGCCTCCGTGCCCCGGCCCGCGTGCAGGATGCCGAGATTGAAGGCGGCGTCGACGCTGCCCGCCTCGGCGGCCTTGGAGAACCACGGCTCGGCCCCCGCCGCGTCGCCGACCTGGAGCAGCAGGATGGCGAGCGCGTTCGCCGCCTCGCGGTGCCCGGCGTAGGCCGCCCGCCGGTACCACTGCTCGGCCTGCACGGTGCGCCCCTGCTCGGCGCAGAGCAGCCCCAGGTTGTACGCGCCGTTCACGTCGCCCGCGTCCATCGCCGCCCGGTACCACCGCTCGGCGGTCTGGGTCTCGCCGCGCTCGGCGTGCAGCGCGCCCAGGGCGTTGGCCGCGTTGCCGTCGCCCTCCTGGGCGGCCCGCAGCCACCAGACCGCGGCGCTCTCGGAGTCGCCCGCGTCCCGCAGCAGGAAGCCGAGGGCGCACGCGGCCCGCGCCTCACCGTCCTTGGCCGAGGTCAGGTACCAGCGCCCGGCCTCCTTGAGGTCCCCGCGCTTCTCCAGGATCGCCCCGAGGTGCAGCGCGGCCCGGCGGTGCCCGCGCGCGGCGGCCTGCCGGTACCACTGCTCGGCCTCCTTGGCCGTCGCGCTGTCCCCGCGGCCCGTGCCGGTCACGTCCTCGTCGCGGGCCTTGAGGTCGAGGGTGCGCGCCAGCCGGTACGCGGCCTCGCGGTGGCCGCGCTCGGCGGCGGCCCGCATCCACTGCCCGGCCCCGGCGTCGCTGCGGTGCTCCAGCAGGTCCGCGAGCGCGTACGCGCCGAGGGCGTGGCCCTGTTCCGCGGACTGGCGCAGCCAGTACTCGGCGGCCGGTTCGTCGCCGCGCTCGCGGTGGTGCCGGCCGAGCGCGTGCGCCGCGGCGGCGGAACCCGCGACGGCGGCGATCCGCCACCAGCCGGCCGCCTCGTCGGGGTAGCCGCGCTGGTGCAGGAGAACACCCAGGTTGTTGGCGGCGGCCCGGTCACCGGCGGCCGTGGCGGCACGCAACTGGGGCTCGGCTCCGTCGAGATCGCCGCGGCGCAGCAGCATGGCTCCGAGGACGCTCATCGCCTCGACATCGCCGGCTGCGGCGTCGAGCCGCCGGCGTGCCTCTTCCACGTCTTCGCCGGTTTCGTCCCGGTCGGAAGACTGCACAAAACGCCCTGTCTCCAACAGAGTTGCCTTGTCCCCCATAACGTCCATCGTCGCACCACCTGCAACCTGGGTACATCTGGTATACCGCAGTCAGTGAGGTCACTTCAGCGTTTTGTCGACATGCCCACAGAGAGACAAGTCAAACACACATCTGCCAACTCGCCACGCATACCGCCGCCTTCACGCGCGTCGCCCCTCAACTCCGCACGCGCGTCCGTCAACTCACCAGGGAACGGCGCACACGACGAAGGCCCGGATCCAATTGGATCCGGGCCTTCGTCTTCAGTAGCGGGGACAGGATTTGAACCTGCGACCTCTGGGTTATGAGCCCAGCGAGCTACCGAGCTGCTCCACCCCGCGCCGTTGTGCTGCAACCGTATCACGGCGCGGGGTGGACCTTCGCTCAGCCGCCGGCCGAGCTCTTGTCAGTGCTCTCATCAGCGCTCTTGTCAGCGCTCTTGTCAGCGCTATCGCCGCTGCTCTTGTCGCTGGACTTGTCCGTGCTCTTGTCGCTGGACTTGTCCGTGCTCTTGTCGCTGGACTTGTCGTTGCCGTCGCTGCCCTGGGAGGACTGCGACTGTGCCTCTTCGGCCCGCTCCAGCGCGTCCTCGAGGTCCTTCTGCGCCTTGGCGTACGCCTCCCAGTCGGGCTTCTTCAGGGCCTCCTGGCCCGCCTCGAAGGCCTTCTGGGCATCGTCCAGCGCCTCCTGGACCGTCGGATCGCTCGACGTCGGCGGCTTGGTGGTCCCCTCGTCCGGTGGCTCCGTACTCGAACCGTCCGCCCCGAAGACCTTGTTCAGCGCGGCGTCGAGGGTGTCCTCGAAGGCGGTGTTGCCTCCATAGGTGACCAACACCTTGCGCAGCAACGGGTACTTGAGTCCACCACCGCGTACGTAGACGGGCTCCACGTACAGCAGTCCTCCGTCGAGCGGCACGGTCAGCAGGTTGCCGTACTCGACTTCCGAGTCGCCGCCCTTGAGGAGCCTGATCGACTCGGCGATGTCCTGTTCGGAGTTGAACTGGCTCTGGACCTGTTTCGGCCCGTCGACCGTTCTGCTCGTCGGCAGTTTGAGAATTCTGATCTTGCCGTAGTCGTCGGTGCCCGCTTCGGCGTTGACCGACATGAAGGCGCTCAGGTTGTCCCGGCCGTTCGGCGTGAAGGTCGTCGTCAGCGAGAACGCCTGGGACTTCTGGTCGGCGACCTTCATGCTCAGGTAGTACGGCGGTACCGCGTTGCCCGTCTGGTTGGTCGGGTCGTCCGGCACCTGCCACACCTCGCTGCCGCTGAGGAACGTCTGCGCGTCCTTCACGTGGTAGCGGGTCAGCAGCTCACGCTGGACCTTGAACAGGTCCTGCGGATACCGCAGATGGTCCATGAGCGACTGGGAGATCTCGGTCTTCTTCTTGACCGTGTTCGGGAAGGCCTTCATCCAGGTCTTGAGCACCGGATCCTTGGTGTCCCACTGGTAGAGCTTGACCTCACCGGTGTACGCGTCGACGGTCGCCTTCACCGAGTTGCGGATGTAGTTGACCTGGTTCTGCTGGGCGACCACCGCGCGCTGGTTGTTGGCCGCGGTCAGCGAGTCGGCCGTGGTGTCGCCGAGCGTCGTGCGCGACGCGTACGGATAGCCGTTGGTGGTCGTGTAGGCGTCGACGATCCACTGGATCTTCCCGTCGACGACCGCCGGATAGGCGTCGCCGTCGATGGTCAGCCACGGCGCCACCGCTTCGACCCGATCCTTGGGGGTGCGGTTGTAGAGGATCCGGGAACCCTCGCCGATCGCGCCCGAGTAGAGGATCTGCGGCTCGCTGAACGCCACCGCGTACGCGGCACGGTTCACCGGGTTCGAGAGGTTGACCCCGCTCTTGGCCTTGTAGCTGGTGGTCTTCTCGCCGTTGTCGTCGGAGTAGTCGATCTCCTTCTGGGGACCGCCGACGATCGAGTACTGCGTGGTCTTCTCGCCGTAGTAGATACGCTGCTGGTACTGGCCGAGGTCGCCCTTGGACGGCAGGTCGGACTCGGTGAAGACCGGCAGGCCGTCGGCGTCCGCGGTGGTGCCCTTGGCGGCGACCACGCCGTAGCCGTGGGTGTAGCGGAAGTGGTCGTTGATCCAGTTGTTCTTCGGGATGCCCGCCAAATTGAGCTCGCGCAGGCCGATGACCGTGTCCTGGTCCTTGCCGTCCTTCGTGGTGTACCGGTCGACGTCCAGGGTGGTCGGAAACGCGTAATAGTTCTTCATCTGCTGCCGCTGCTGGAACGTCGGCGACACGACGTTCGGGTCGAGCAGCCGGATGCTCGCCGTGTCGTCGGCGTCGTCGCGCAGCTTGGTCTTGTCGTCGGTCTCGCTCTTGCCCGCGTACTCCGTGACGTCGGCGCCGCCGATGCCGTACGCCTCGCGGGTCGCCTTCAGGTTCTTCTCGACGTACGGCGCTTCCTTGGCCTGCTCGTTCGGCTGGACCTGGAACTTCTGGACGATCGCCGGGTAGAGCCCGCCGATCAGGATCGCCGAGAGGACCATCAGGCCGAAGCCGATGACGGGGAGCTGCCAGGTGCGCCGCCACAGGGTGGCGAAGAAGAGCAGGGCGCAGATGACCGCGATGCAGAAGAGGATCGTCTTGGCCGGCAGGTACGCGTTGGCGTCCACGTACCTCAGGCCCGTCCAGTTGCCCGTCGCCTTGAAGTCACTGGACTTCACGGCGAGGCCGTACCGGTCGAGCCAGTACGCGATCGCCTTCAGGGCGACGAAGATGCCGAGGAGCACCGAGAGGTGGCCGGTGGCCGCGGCGGTGGCGCGCGCCCCGGGGCTGGTGACCCGCAGTCCTCCGTAGAGGTAGTGCGTGAGCGCGGCGGCGATCAGCGAGAGCACCGCGGCGGCGAAGCCGAAGCCCAGCAGGAACCGGTACCAGGGCAGGTCGAAGGCGTAGAAGGCGACGTCCAGGTGGAACTGGGGGTCCTTCTGGTGGAAGGGCACTCCGTTCACCCACATCAGCCATACGCGCCACTGCCCGGCGGCGGACGCGCCGGCGATCAGACCGACCAGGGCCGTGATCCCGAGCAGCAGCCACCGCTTGTACGGGGCGATGCCCATGCGGTACCGGTCGAGGCTCTGCTGCTCCATCGACATGGCGCTCAGCGGCGGGCGCAGCCGGTGCGCCAGCCAGATGTTCACCCCGACCGCGGCCGCCATCAGCAGGCCGAAGACGAAGAAGAGTCCGACCTTCGTCCACAGCGTGGTCGTGAAGACGGACGAGTACTTGACCGATCGGTACCAGAGCCAGTCCGTCCAGAACCCCGCGAACATGGTGAACGCCATGGCCAGCACGGCCAGGACGCCCAGCGTCATGAGCAGGGTCCGGACACGCCGGGACGGGCGGCCCACTCTGATCCGCGGCCCCGTGGGGCCTCCGCCGCGGTCCGGCATCTGGAAAGCCAAGGTGCGCACCTCGAAGTTCGCTGTTGATCCGTCAGGCCCCCGAGATCGTGGACCCACACCTATGCAACTTACTCACGCTTTACTCGGTTCCCGTTTCCGGGGACTTCCGAGGCAGGATTGTGACCATGTCCAACACTCCCATGGCAGCGAACCCGCTCACCCGGGCCGTGCTCGAGATCGACGAGTACGCCTCCGGCCTCGGCTGGGACCAGCCCGCTCGCCTCTTCGCCCTCGTAGACACCGCGCGTCTGCGGACCCAGGAACCCTCTCTCGCGGCCCAGCTCGGTCTGGAGGACGAGCAGACCACCGGCCTGACCCCCATCGAGCAGGAGGAGATCCCCGCCGACAAGCCCCTGGACGAGTTCCTGGGCACCATCGCCTGGCCGGACGCGGTGGCCGGCTGCGCGCTGACGGTGGAGCGGCTGATGCTGCCGCCGTCCGCCGAGGCCTCGGTCCCGGAGGGGCTGAGCGAGAAGAAGCTCGCCCAGTGGGTGGCCGCGCACCCGGACCGCCAGGAGGTGCGGATGACCGTCGGCGTGCTGCGCGACGGGTCCCGCGACTCGGCGGTGCGGCTGCGGGAGAAGGACGCGGCCACGGAGGTGCTCACCGGCTCCGACCTGGTGCCGGGCCTGGCGGAGGCGCTGTCGGCGACGTTCGCGGACTGATCGTCCCGCACGCTGCCCTCCTTCCTCCGCGGCTCTCCCGCGGATCCTGCGGCTCCCGCAGATCTCGCGAATCCTGCGGCTCCTGCGGCTCCTGCGGCGACGGGGGCGGGTCCGGCTCGGACGCGCCCCCTCCCTCCGCGCACCGTTCGGTGCCGGCCCGGTGTCAGCCCTTGGTGGTGCACTTCGGCAGGTCGGCGGTCTTGCCGGCGCTGATGTCCTCCAGGGCACTCATCGCGTCGTCGATGGTGTTCACCTTGACGAGCGTGAGGCCGTCGGGGGTGTCCTTGGCGGCGGCCGCGCAGTTGTCCTTCGGCGTCAGGAAGTACTGGGCGCCCTTGTCCCGCGCGCCGACGGTCTTCATCTCGATGCCGCCGATCGGGCCGACCATGCCGTCGTCGTCGATGGTGCCGGTACCGGCGACGAACTTGCCGCCGGTGAGGCTGCCCGGCGTCAGCTTGTCCACGATGCCGAGCGCGAACATCAGGCCGGCGCTCGGACCGCCGACGTCGGCGAGCTTGATGTCGATGGTGAACGGGAACGTGTGATCGGTGCCGGCCGAGATGCCGACGATGGCGCGGTCCGCGCCCGAGTCGTCGGACTTCTCGGTGGTGATCGTGACGTCCTCCGTCTTCGTCGGCGTCCTGTTCGCCTTCTCGGCGGCGGCCTGCTCCTTGGCGGGCACGATCGTGAAGTCGACCTTCTCGCCCGGCTTGTGCTTGGTGACCAGCTTCGCCACGTCGTCGGGCGCCTTGACCGCCGTGCCGTCGACGGACTTGATCACGTCACCCGCGTGCAGCCGCCCCTCTGCGGGCGACCCCTTGAGGACCGTCGCGACGATCACCCAGGACTTCACCGGGATGTCCAGCTCCTTCAGGGCCGCGACCTTGGCGCTCTCCTGGGACTGGCTGAACTCCTCGGCGTTCTCCTGGCTCGACTGCTCCTCCGTCTGGCCGTCGGGGTAGAGCGTGTCGTGCGGCACGACCTTGTTGTCGTGCGCCAGCCAGCCGTAGACCGCCTCGACCAGGTTCATCTTGTAGTCGGCGCTGGTGACTCTGACCGTCGTCATGTTGAGATGGCCGGTCGTGTCGTACGTCTTGCGCCCGGTGATCTGCAGCACCGGCTCGCCGTCGTGCTCCCCGAGCGTGTTCACCGTCGGGCCCGGTGACATCTCCGCGTAGGGCACGGGGATGAAGACTCCCGCGCACAGAAGCGCGATCAGCATCAGGGTGGAGGCGAGCATCGTCGCGGTGCGGCGTGGCATGGAACGACAGTACGGGACCCTGCCGACAACGCACCGCCGGGGCCGCCGTACGGGCAAAGGACCTGGTCAGCCGCCCGAGTGGGACTTCTCCATGGCTTCCCTGAAGCGGGTGTACCCCGCCAGTTCGTGGCCGTCCTCCGTGGTCTTGCGGTTCCGGCCGGCCCAACTGCCCCACAGCCCCGCACCGACCCCGGTCACCAGCGGAATCAGCAACCAGGCGAGCGACGCCATACCGACCTCCCGACCCCAACAGCACCGCAACTGACTGATCAGCAGATTAACCATCCGCCGAATCAACGCTCACGCCAGGGGTCGGGTTACGCAACCGGACGACCCGGGGGGCGGTGTGGAGTTCGGACCGGCGCGTTGTCGCCGGTGGGAGCCGGTCGCGGCGGCGTCCGCGCCGGGCGGTCAGCAGGCGCCGACCCACTCCTCCGTACCGTTGGAGAACCTCTGGTGCTTCCAGATCGGCACCTCGCGCTTGAGGTCGTCGATCAGCCTGCGGCACGCCTCGAATGCCTCGCCGCGGTGCGGGCAGGACACGGCGACGACGACCGCCAGGTCACCGACGGTCAGTTCACCCACACGGTGGACGGCGGCCAGTGCCCGTACGGGGAAGTCCGCGACCACCTTCTCGGCGATCCGCCGCATCTCGGCCTCGGCGCTGGGGTGGCACGAGTAGCCGAGCCCGTCGACGTCGGCGCCCCCGTCGTGATTGCGCACGGTGCCCACGAAGAAGGCGGTGCCGCCTGCGGCGTCGTCCCCCACGGCCCGGAAGACCTCGTCCACGGAGAGCGGTGTCTCCCGGACGGCGAGCAGCCTGATCGGATCCTGCGCGCCCTGCTCACCGGGGTGGTCGTTGGTAGGTGCCATGGCTCCATCGTGCCGTACCCCGCCGACAGGGCGGAACAGCGTCATCACCCGGCACGCGCGCGTAGGCGTTCGGAGCTTTCCACAGGAGGGCGTCCGCGAGGGCTGTCGCAGGCGTGCGCCTGCCGTGAAGCGTCCTGCCGGAGGGACACCCGGCCGCCGGTCCCCAAGTCCCCGGTTGCGGGTTGCGGGTCGTGGGTTGCGGGTCTCGGACCGCCCGTCCTCAGATCCGCCGCCGTGCCTTGCGGGCCCTGCGGACCAGGGCCGCCGTACCGAGCAGGGCGACCGTCGCGCCCGCGGCCCCGGCCGCCGTCGCGTCCTTGCGCCCGAGCCGACGCCCGGCCACCGTGTGCCGGCCGGAGACCTCCTCCAGCAGCTCGGCGAGGACCTCCTCGTTCGTCCACCGGGGACGCCAGCCCGCGGCGTGCAGCCGGCTCCCGCTGACGACCCACGGGTACATCGTGTACGCCAGGTCACCGGCGGGCGAGGGGGTGAGGCCGATGCGGTGCAGCCGGGCGGCCGCCCCGAGCGCCACCGCGGACGGCAGTTCCATCCGCCGGATCCCGCTGAGCTCCTCGACCTCCTCCTGCTCCAGCCAGCCGTCGCACCCGACGGCCAGCTCGCCGTCGACCTTCTCCAGGACGGCGTACTCCAGGGCGCTGCACAGGTCCTCGACGTGGCAGAACTGCCAGGCGGGCCGGGACCCGGCCACCACCAGCAGGCGCGGCGACTCGAAGTACCGGGTCAGCGCCGTGTCGGTGCCGCCGACCAGTACCGCGGGGCGTACGACGGTGACGTTGAGGCCCGGGTGAGCGCGCGGCGCGCGCCGGGCGAGCCGCTCGATCTCCAGGAGGTCGCCGACGCCCGTGGCCTCGGCGGTCGCCCGCAGCTCGGCGTCCTCCGAGAGCGGCAGCTCGTTGTCGTCGAGCGCTCCGTAGACCATCGACGAGGTGCACAGCACCACACGGTGCACACCGGCCGCGGCGGCCGCCGTGAGCACGGTCTGCGTCCCCCGGACGTTGTACGCGGAGCGGGCCGCCGGATCGGTCTCCAGGTCCAGGTCGAGGGCCAGGTGCACCACCACGTCGGCGCCGCGCAGCTTCTCGGCGATGGCCGGGTCGCGCACGTCCAGGATGTGCCACTGCGCGCCCTCGCACTCGCCGCGGCGCTCGTCGATGGCGACGACCTGCTTGATCTCCTCGCTGGCGGCCAGCCGCTCGGCGAGCAGCGCGCCCACGCCGGACGCGGCGCCGGTGACGGCGACGACGGGGCCGCGCCTGGGCGGGCTGTTTGCGGGGTTTCGCGCTGCGCGAACCTGCGGATCTGGGGAACTCACCGGGCGTCTCCAGCGGTTGTCTTCAGTAACGGACGCGCGTGACGCGTGCGAACCAGGTGGCATCCATCCTGCCGCAGGCCAGGTATCGGCGAAGCACCGAGGCCCGATCGGCCCGCGGTGTCTACGCTGGGTGGTGTTGTCGGGCAAGCCGCCGTCGGAGAGAACCGGCGGCCTTATCAGCCGAGGAATCCCGTGAGTGACACCCCATTCGGATTCGGCCTTCCGCCGGAGGAGCCGGAGAACGGCGACGAGGGCAAGAAGAAGGACCAGGAGAGCGGCGGTGGTCAGGGACCGGCCAACCCGTTCGGTTTCGGGTTCCCCGGAGCCGGCGGCCCCGGCGCCGACAACCCGCTCGCCGCGATGTTCGGTTCCCTGAACCCCAACGATCTGGGCGCGGCCTTCCAGCAGCTCGGCCAGATGCTCTCGTACGAGGGCGGGCCTGTGAACTGGGACATGGCCAAGCAGATCGCCCGCCAGACGGTCTCCCAGGGCGCCCCTGACGGCAGCAAGGACGCCAGTGTGGGCGCCGCGCAGCGCTCCGCGGTCCAGGAGGCCGTCCGCCTCGCCGACCTGTGGCTGGACGACGCGACGTCCCTGCCGTCCGGTGCCGGTTCCGCCGTGGCCTGGAGCCGCGCGGAGTGGGTCGAGGCGACCCTGCCGGTCTGGAAGGAGCTGGTCGACCCGGTCGCCGAGCGTGTCGGCGCGGCCATGGGCGACGTCCTGCCGGAGGAGATGCAGGCCATGGCGGGCCCGCTGATCGGCATGATGCGCTCCATGGGCGGCGCCATGTTCGGCACGCAGATCGGGCAGGCCGTGGGCGTGCTCGCGGGCGAGGTCGTCGGCTCGACGGACGTCGGCCTGCCGCTCGGCCCGGCCGGCAAGGCGGCCCTGCTCCCGCAGAACATCGAGGCGTTCGGCAAGGACCTGAGCGTCCCCCAGGAGGAGGTCCGGCTCTACCTGGCCCTGCGCGAGGCCGCCCACCAGCGGCTCTTCGCGCACGTGCCGTGGCTGCGCTCGCACCTGTTCGGCGCGGTCGAGGGCTACGCGCGCGGGATCAAGGTCGACACCGCCAAGCTGGAGGACGTGGTCGGGCAGTTCGACCCGCAGAATCCGGAGCAGTTGCAGGACGCCCTCCAGCAGGGCATGTTCCAGCCGGAGGACACCCCGGAGCAGAAGGCCGCCCTGGCCCGCCTGGAGACGGCGCTGGCGCTCGTCGAGGGCTGGGTCGACGCGGTGGTGCACACGGCCGCCAAGCCCCGCCTCTCGTCCGCCGACGCGCTGCGGGAGACGCTGCGCCGCCGCCGGGCCACGGGCGGTCCGGCCGAGCAGACGTTCGCCACGCTGATCGGCCTGGAGCTGCGTCCGCGCCGGCTGCGGGACGCCTCCCGGCTGTGGGCCTCCCTCACGGACGCGCGCGGTGTCGACGGACGCGACGGCCTGTGGGCCCACCCGGACATGCTGCCGACCTCGTCCGACCTGGACGACCCGGACGGTTTCGTGCACCGCGAGCAGCTCGACTTCTCCGAGCTGGACAAGATGCTCGGCGAGGCGGCCGACGGCTCCGGCCCGAAGCAGAGCCTGACGAAGGACGATGCCGAGTCCGAGCCCGACGAGAAGAAGGACGACAAGGACGGCAAGGGCGGCAAGGGCGAGAGCAAGGGCGACGGCACCGAGTGACCCTCCATGACGACGCGGTCCTCGTGCTCAAGGGCTACGAGGACCAGCCGGAGCTGCGTCAGGCGTATCTTGACCATCTCTCGGCGCACCCGGACGGTCTGTGGAAGTCCTGCACCGCGGGGCACCTCACGGCGAGCGCCCTGGTGATCGATCCCGAGCGGGGCCGGGTGCTGCTCACGCTCCACCGGAAGCTGCGCATGTGGCTGCAGATGGGCGGCCACTGCGAGCCGGGGGACGCCACGCTGGCGGCCGCGGCCCTGCGCGAGGCCACGGAGGAGTCGGGCATCGCGGACCTGACCCTGCTGCCCGGCGGGCCCGTCCGGCTCGACCGGCACGCCATCCCGTCGCCGTGCAACTGGCACCTGGACGTCCAGTACGCGGTCCTGGCGGTGCCCGGCGCCGTGCAGACGATCAGCGACGAGTCGCTGGACCTGCGCTGGTTCCCGTACGACGAGGTCGCGGACGTGGCCGACGAGTCGGTGGTCCGCCTCATGGAAGCGACGCGGGCGCGGCTCTGAGCCGCAGCGGTCCTGAGGTGGACGGGTAAGGGGCGGTCGCCCTGGCGACCGCCCCTTACTCATGGCCCCTGGGACCTCGTCCGCTAGCTCCAGACGTTGCCCTGGTTCTGCCCGCGGGCGCCCTGCTGGCCCATGCCGTACTGGGCGCGCAGCCCCTGGCCGACGACGGCGTTCTGCGGGGGCAGCAGCTCGCTGGGCTGCACCAGGATGTACCCCTGGCCCATGAAGCTGAGCTCCCAGCCCTCACCGGTGCTGCCGCGACGCCGCCACACGCCGGAGGAGTGCGTCTGGGCCTGCATCTGCACCCGCAGCGAGGTGGACCAGGCCACGATCGCGTCGGCGTCGCAGTTGACGTACTTGTCCGGGGTGACCTGCATCATCAGGGGCATCCCCGACGTCATCAGGGCCACCTTGCCCCGGCCCGTGATGTTGAGCTGGTACTTGCCGGAGCCGGAGATGCCGTACTGGCTGTCCACCGCGATGACCTCGTGGTGCAGCGAGGAGTCCATCGCCAGCACGTAGCTGCTGTCGACGGTGAGGCCGTCCTGCTCGACGTCCACCACGTGCACGTGCTGGGCGAGGTTGGCGAAGTAGACCGTGCCCTGCCCGTGGCAGCGCATCAGGCTCAGGCCCTCGCCGGTGTGCGCCCGCGCGCGGCGCTGGCCGTTGTTCTCGTACTCGGCGTCGAACTCGACCAGTCCCTGGTAGGCGACCATCGTGCCCTTGCGGGCGAGGACGTCGTCGTGGCCCTCCAGGGTGACGCGCAGCATCTGCGAGTTCTGCAGGCTGTAGCGCTCCTGGGTCTGCTGTTCGTTGTAGCCGAAAAGCGGGCTCTGCATGGTGTCCTGCTCCCCCTCAGCCCCGGATCCGGAGGCGGTCGGTGCTGTCCTCACTGGGCTGGACGACGACGATCCCCTGCCCGGAGAACGCCATCTGGTACGCCTCTCCGCTGCCCCGCCCGATCAGCGACTGCGCCTTGAAGCTGCGCTTGCCCTTCACCTTCAGGTTCGGGGACCAGGCGACCAGGGCGTCCGGGTCGACGTACGTCTCGTCCTCGCCGCCGCCGCAGTCGACGACGATCGGCTTGCCCCGGGAGGTCAGGGCCACCCAGCCCTGCCCGGAGATCTTGGTGTTCCACAGCCCCTGGCCGGCGAACTTGGCGAGGCCCTTGACGCGCTCGACGCCCCAGGTGAGGTGCGCGTCGAAGGCCAGCAGGTTGGTGGCGTTGACCGAGATCGCGTCCCCGTTGAGGTTGATGACGACGACGTTCGCCCCGTAGTCGGCGAGGTAGAGCAGACCGTCGCCGGTGCACTTCATCAGGGGGGCGCCTTCACCGGTCATCCAGTCGCGCGCGATCTGGCGCACGGCCGGCGGATTGGGCTCGTACTGGACGAACCCCTCGTAGGCGACCATCGATCCCACGCGCGCGAAGAGGTCGTTCCCGGTCTGCATGGCGACCTTGAGCATGTGGTTGCCGTGGTTCTCCATGCGGGCGGAGACGGGTGCCGGGGCGAAGCCCGCGAATGGCTGGTTCATGACGGGCTCCCTCAGACCTCGTACGGCTGGACGACGATGAAATTGCCGGGCGCGCCGCGGAACTGGAGGTTCACGCTCTCGCCGGTGTCGCCCGGGTAGGCGTTGCGGCGCATCCTGACCTGGCTGGAGACGATCACCTGGGAGGCCGCGGACCAGGCCACCACCGCGTTGCAGTCGGCGAACGTGGTGGGCGTGACCGGCAGCACCACGGGCGCGCCGTGGGTCTTCACGACGATCGTGCCGGTCCCCTGGAACTGCATCGTGAAGAGGGCGCCCCCGGGGATGCCGTGTCCCTCGATCCTGCGCACCTCGTACTGGAGCGTCTCGTCGAAGGCCAGCACGTTCTCCGCGGACACACAGATCGCGTCGCCCTGGAGTTCGATGGGGTGCAGCATCGTCGCGTCCTCGGCGAGGAAGACCTGTCCCCGGCCGGTACAGCGCATGAGCTGCATCTCCTGGCCGGTCGCGTTGCCCACGATGCGGCCGGCGAAGCCGGCGCCCTTGTAACTGAAGTCGACCTTGCCCTGGTAGAGCACCATGCTGCCCTGGCGGGCCAGCACGGGCTGGTCGCCGCCGACGCCGAGGTCGACCCGGATCAGCTTCTTGTTCTGCTGCGTCCAGCGCTGCCCGGTGGGCGTCTCCTTGAACGCCTGGAGCGCGGCGCTCACTCCTGCACCGCCCTGCGGGGCACCCTGAGGGACGCCGTACCCGCCCGGCGCTCCTGGCTGGCCGGGCACCTGGCCGTAGGGCGGCTGCTGACCGTAGCCGGGAGGGGCGGGCGGCTGGCCGTAACCGGGGGGCGCCGGAGGCGTCTGGCCGTAGCCGGGCGGCATCGGCGCGCTCGGCGCGGGCGGCTGCTGGCCGTAGCCGGGGGGCGGTCCGGGCTGGCCGGGCGGCTGCGCGTACGGCGCGGGGCCGGGCGGCGGTACGGTGCCGGCGCCGGGCTGGCCGAGGGGCGCGACGATGGTCGGGGCGGCGTGCACCGAGGGCGCGGGCGCCGGTGCGGGCGCGGGCGGCGGTGTTCCTCCCGCGGGCGGCGCGAAGCCCTGCGGCTGGGCCGGGGCGACGGGAGGCTGCTGCTGAGCGGGGGCCGCCGGGGCCCCGAACGACGGGGGCTGGGTGCTCTGGGCGGGCGGCGCGAACCCGGGAGCCGCGCCGGCCTGCGGCTGCTGCGGGGCCGCGGGCTCCTCCTCGGCGACCTCGCCGCCGAAGTTCTTCAGCAGCGCGTCGAGGCCGCCGTCGAAGCCCTGGCCGACGGCGGCGAACCGCCAGACGTCCTTGAGGTAGAAGTCGCCCAGCATCACCGCGCGTTCGGTGGAGAACTCCGCGCCGTTGAAGGAGTACCGGGCCACCTCTTCGCCGCCCGCGACGACGCGCAGGTAACCGGGAGCGATCTGCGACATCTGCCCGGCGCCGTCGACCGTCGCCGTGAACGCAAGCTTCTGGATCTGCGGCGGGATCCGGTCCAGGGTGACGCGGAAGGACTCCGTGTCACCCGCCTGCGCACCGAGGAGCTGAATCGCTTCCTCGGGCGTCTTCGGCTGGTTGAAGAAGACGAAGTAACGGTCGTCCGACAGGCGCTCGTCGGCGTCCAGTCCGAAGCAGCTGATGTCGAAGCTCAGTCCGGGGCCGGTGATCTGCACGCCTACGTACAGATCGGTGCCCGCGGTGAGGTCACTGATCTTGGCCTTGTGGCCGCGTTGGAATTCCCTGGCCATGCGTAACGACCGTCCCCCATCCCGAATGCGAGTGCGTCGCGCCAGGCTAACGGCAAACTCCGGGACCATACGAAGCCGGTACAGACCCGGTACACAATCCCTGCCTCCGCGTTCGGGCGGGGCTGTCCAGCCGGGTCACTCCTCGCGCGCGGCGGGCCGGTGCGGCAGCCGGTCGGCGGCGACCACGCCCTCGAGATAGCCGCGGGCGCGCTCCGTGCGCGGATACGCCTCCAGGAGCTGCCAGAAACGGGGACCGTGCCCCGGGACGAGCAGGTGCGCGAGTTCGTGCACCAGGACGTAGTCGACGACGTACTCCGGCATGCCCTGCAACCGGTGGGACAGCCGGATGCTGCCCTCGGACGGGGTGCAGGAGCCCCAGCGGGTGTTCTGGTTGGTGACCCAGCGGACCGACGTGGGCCGGGCCCGGCCGTCGAAGTACAGCGCCGAGAGCCGGGCGGCGCGCTCGGTGAGTTCGCCGTCGCCGAGCTTCCGCTTGCTCTCCTGGGCGGCCAGTTTGTCGAGCATGACGGTCACCCAGCGCTGCTCCTCCGCCTCGGACATCCGGGCGGGGATCAACACGACGGTGCGATCGCCCTCGCGGTACGCGGAGACCGTCCTGCGTCGGCGGGTGCTCCTGCGGACCTCGATCGCGCTCGCCCCCGAGCCGCTTGGCGGCTGGCTCGTCGTGCTGCGCTGTGGCTTTCCGGCGCGGTGCAGTGGGTCGGCGGGCACGCCCCGACCGTACCGGTTGCGCAGGGCGGAAGTCCCGCCCCCGGGACGGTTCGGTGCGGAACCGCACTCCGTGCGCTGGATTTGTACGACGAACAGTGCGACCTGTGGACAACTTTCGGCACTCCGTGAGCGCGGCGGGCATGCTGGCATGCGTCGGTGGCACGCATCACGGCCCACCGGCACACGGGGAGACACGGAAGTTACGGGGGCCGGCATGCATCCGATGGTGAAGCCCGCGCTGCGGCGCGGCTGGCGGGATCCGGGCACCGTGCAGTTCGGGATGGCACCGGCGCACGCAATGGTCCTGGGCCCGCTGGACACGGCGACGGGGTATTTCCTGACGCTGCTCGACGGGACCCGCGGCCTGCCGCTGCTGCGGGACGAGGGACGCCGGATGGGACTGCCGGACGGTCATGTGGACGGCCTGGTGAAGCGGCTGGCCGGAGCGGGGCTGCTGGACGACGCGACGGGCGGAGGTGCCGCGGCCGATGCCCTGCGCGCACGCAAGGCGGTCCTCGACCGGCTCAGGCCGGACCTCGCGTCCCTGTCCGTGATCACCACGGAGCCGGGTGAGGGGATCGAGCGCCTGGCAGCCCGCGGCGGGTTGCGCGTGCAGGTCCGTGGCGCGGGACGGGTGGGTGTCGTCCTCGCCTCCCTGCTGGCGGGCGCGGGCGTGGGCGAGGTGGAGGTGCGCGACGGCGGCTGCGTCGAGCCGTGGGACGTCGCTCCGGGCGGGCTGCCCGCCGACTCCATCGGCGAGCGCCGGGCCGAGGCCGCGCGGCGGGCGGTCCGGCGGGCCGCTCCGGAGCGCCCGCGACGCCGCCGTGCCGGACCGGCGGACGGATCGGCGGGACGGCCCTCCACGGCCGACGGGCGTGCGCCGGTGGACCGGGCGCCGGGCCTCGCCCCGGAACGCGGCTGGTCCCTGGTGGTCCTGGCGCCCAGGGACGGTCTCGCCGTCCACGCTCCCGACCCGGCCGCCGCCGAGGACCTTCTCGCCTCCGGGACCCCGCATCTGTACGCGGGCGTGGTCGAGGCCACAGGTGTGGTCGGCCCGCTGGTGCTGCCCGGCGGGACCGGATGCGCGGGCTGTCTCGACCGGGGGCGCGCCGACCGGGACGAGACCTGGCCGCGGCTGATCGCCCAGTGGCGGTCCGGTGGTGCCCGGCCGCCGCAGCCTTGTGACCTGGCGCTGTCCGCGGCCGTCGCCGGACTGGCCGCCGGACACGCGCTGACGTTCCTGGACGGCGGATCGCCGTCCAGCGCGGGAGCCCGCTGCGAAGCCTCCCTGCCGGGCCTGAACTGGCATGCCCGCCAGATCTGCGCCCACCCCGCATGCCCGTGCGGCGCGGCGGAGAGAGGTAAGGCAGAACACACCTCTAAGAACAGGGAGCCGCACGAGACAATGGCGGAGCAACAGCCGCCCACCGAGCACCGCAGCACGGCACGAGCGGCGCGGCTGTCTGGGACCTGGAGGGCGCATGTCTGATCTTCCCCGGAAGGCGGTCACCCGGACCGCCAAGCTCGCCGCGCTCCCGCTCGGCTTCGCCGGGCGGGCGACGTGGGGACTCGGCAAACGCATCGGCGGGAAGTCGGCGGAGATCGTGGGCCGCGAGCTGCAACAGCGCACGGCGGAGCAGTTGTTCAAGGTGCTCGGCGAGCTCAAGGGCGGCGCGATGAAGTTCGGGCAGGCCTTGTCCGTCTTCGAGTCGGCGCTGCCCGAGGAGGTCGCCGGGCCGTACCGCGCGGCCCTGACGAAGCTCCAGGAAGCCGCGCCCCCGATGCCGACCCGTACGGTGCACTCCGTGCTGGCCGAGCGGCTGGGCGAGGACTGGCCGGAGCTGTTCCTGGAGTTCGAGGACAAGCCGTCGGCGGCGGCCTCGATCGGACAGGTGCACCGGGCGGTGTGGCACGACGGGCGCGCGGTCGCGGTCAAGGTGCAGTATCCCGGCGCGGGTGAGGCCCTGCTGTCGGATCTCAGTCAGCTCAGCCGTTTCGCCCGTCTCCTCGGCCCGCTGATTCCCGGCATGGACATCAAGCCGCTGATCACCGAGTTGCGGGACCGCGTGTCCGAGGAGCTCGACTACGGCCTGGAGGCGCAGGCCCAGTCGGCGCACGCCGAGGAGTTCGCGGCGGACCCGGACGTGGTGGTTCCGGCCGTCGTCCACCAGAGCGAGCAGGTCCTGGTGACGGAGTGGATCGACGGGATTCCGCTCTCGGAGGTGATCGCCGACGGTACTGCGGAGCAGCGCGACCGCGCCGGGCAGTTGCTGGCCCGCTTCCTGTTCTCGGGTCCGGCCCGCACCGGCTCGCTGCACGCCGATCCGCACCCGGGCAACTTCCGGCTGCTGCCCGACGAGGACGAGGGCTGGCGGCTGGGCGTCCTGGACTTCGGCACGGTCGACCGGCTGCCGGGAGGACTGCCCCCGACCATCGGCCATTCCCTGCGTCTGACCCTCGAAGGAGAGGCGGACGCTGTCTACGGCCTTCTCTGCGAGGAGGGCTTCGTCAAGGAGTCGATAGAACTCGACCCCGACGCGGTCCTGGACTATCTGCTGCCGATCATCGAGCCGGCCCAGGCCGACGAGTTCACCTTCACCCGCGGCTGGATGCGCAGTCAGGCGGCGCGCATCGCCGACCCCCGCTCCCCCGCCCACCAGCTCGGCCGCCGGCTGAACCTGCCGCCGTCCTACCTGCTGATCCACCGAGTCACGCTCAGCACCATAGGAGTCCTGTGCCAACTGGGCGCGACGGTGCGGCTGCGGGACGAACTGGAGGAGTGGCTGCCGGGCTTCGTCGCCTCCGGGGAGGACGCGCCGCAGGAACTGCCGGAGGCGGAAGAGGAAGCGGACGAGGAGGAGCCGGCCGTGGAGGCCTGACGCCGGGCTCCCGCTACCACCAGGCCGAGTCGAGCCGGCCTTCGATCGATCGGAGATGCGCCCTTGAGCAGTCGTCGCAGAAGTAGCGGCGGGTGCCGTTCTCCACGGAGCAGGTCCAGGTCAGCGGAGGCTCTTCGGCCGAGGCGCCGCAGCGGGCGCACGTCACGCGCGGGGCGTCCGCCGTATCGGGCCGCCGCGCGGAGTCGCCGGTGTCACTGTCCCCGGGAGAACTCGTCACCCGGCGACGATACCGCCGGGCCGAGTGGCCCGGCGGACACAACGCACCACGGGGGCCGGTCCGTTCGGACCGGCCCCCGTGGTGGGCGGGCGTCCCGTGCGGACGCCCGGTGTGGCTCACTGCATGACGGCCGTGGCCAGTGCCCGGCGAGCGCGCAGCGAGGCGCGCTCGGCCCGGCGCTGCATCCGCCGGGCGGCCGCCAGGCGGCGGGCCTGGCGGTCACGCTCGGCGTCCCGCAGCAGGTCGTGCATATGCGCACGAGCCAGGGCTTCTGGGATGAGTTGCATCTCTCGGGTCCTGTTCTGACGCGAGTCGTTCGCGCCGGTGCTCGTGAAGTCTGGGGTCGCGGAGCCTGCGGGCTCGTTGGTGGACGGCTTCATCGGGGCCTGCTTCTTGGGGTCGTTCGTCAGGGGGCGGTCGATCGTTCCTACGGTGTTCATGCCGTGACCGGGTTCTTGCGCGGACGGCCACGAGGCCGCTTGCGGGCCACGACGACACCCTGGACGAAGAGCTCGCCACCCCAGACGCCCCAGGGCTCACGCCGCTCCTTCGCCCCCGCGAGGCAGGCCTCGATCAGCGGGCAGGTGCGGCAGAGGGACTTGGCGTACTCGACGTCCGCCGGCGACTCGGCGAAGAAGACCTCCGGGTCGTAGGACCGGCAGGGGACGGGCACGCCGAGGTTCTCGATGGCGTCGTCGAGCGCGGTGAGCGCGGTGAGCGGGATCAAGGTGGAGTCCTCCGTGAGGCCGGGCGGGGGGATCGTTTCGGAAGGCGGTACGGACGGGGCGTGCGCTTCGAGTTGCACGGTTTGCTTTCCTCGTCTGGTCGTGCCGGCCGGTTGGCCGGTTGGCGGCTGGTACCGGGTCTTTTCTTGTCCCGAGGCCCCTTCGCTCTGCCGCCCCCGGTCGGGGACAAACAGAAGGGCCGCGGATCCCGGGTGGGGTTCCGCGGCCCTGAAGGCGCCGGCCTGATCGCCGATCAGGCTGGATCACTCCAGGGTTCAGGCCCACGGAAGGCCCACATCGTGTGGTGCTGCGTCATCTGCTTGCGGGATCCGGCACCGGCTGCCGCAAAGGCATAGGCCTGCGCCTTTGCCGCTACTGCTTCCAGTGCCTGGGTCGGTCGCTCATTGCGCTCACGGACAGGGAGATCCGAGAGAGACACAGGGGAGGCCGGCCGGACGGCGGAAATGCCGGACAGACCGGTGCCCAGGGTCGAGACGCCGAGCAGGCACGTGGAGACGACCGAGCGATCGGTCATTTTGACGGTGCTGATGGAGCTGCTGTTGATGCTGATCACTGGAATCGCCTCCTCTCGGCGTCTTGGGGGACCGGGGCGAACCGGTCCGACGGATATTAAGTACAGCACGGAACCTCGGCCTCGGAGAAGGCCGCCGCTTCCGTGCTAAGAACCTATGGGGATTGCTGGGGCATGCGCAAACTATTTTTTCGACGAGTTTGAATCAGTCCTCCTGCTGGTCTACGTCGACCTCCTGGCCTGCGCAAATGGCCAGTACGTGGGCCCCGTACCGCTTGAACTTGCGCACGCCGACGCCGGGGATCCGGGCGAGCTCCCCCTCGTCCTCGGGCACGGTCTCGGCGATCGCCATCAGCGTCTTGTCGGTGAAGACGCAGAAGGCGGGCTGCCCGC
The DNA here is from genome assembly GCF_042732375.1 of Streptomyces sp. NPDC059785. NCBI lineage: Bacteria > Bacillati > Actinomycetota > Actinomycetes > Kitasatosporales > Streptomycetaceae > Streptomyces > Streptomyces sp. NPDC059785. The sequence goes on along the minus strand of NZ_JBHWHV010000016.1, from coordinate 70,223 downwards.
TGCGCTGCGCCTGCACCGCCCGCCACTCCCGCAGCCGCTCGTACAGCCCCTCGTCCATGTCGGAGGGGCAGTCCTCGCAGCGCATCAGCTTCATCTCACCGGCGTCCGTGAGACTGCGGCCGCAGACCCGGCACCGGGCCGGGGTCCGCGCCCGGCGGCGCACGGCGCTGCCTCCGCTGCTCCCGGCACCGCGCTCGATCCCGCCCGCGCCCCCGGCGCCGGTGCGGCCCGCGGTGGCGACCGAGCCGGGGCGCAGGCCGTCGAGGAAGCGGCTGGGGCGGCGGTTGAGCCGGCCGCCGGGCGAACGGGACAGCGCCCAGGAGACGGAGAGGTGCTCTCTGGCGCGGGTGACGCCGACGTAGAGCAGGCGGCGTTCCTCCTCGATCTGGTCGTCCGTCTTTGCGTAGGTGATCGGCATCATGCCCTCGGCGACGCCGACCAGGAAGACGACGTCCCACTCGAGTCCCTTGGCCGAGTGCAGGGAGGCGAGGGTGACGCCCTGGACGGTCGGCGCGTGCTGGGCGCCGGCACGCTCGTCCAGCTCCGCCACCAGGTCGCTCAGGGTGGCGCCGGGTCTGGCGGCGGCGAAGTCCTGTGCGAGGTGGACAAGAGCGGCCAGTGACTCCCAGCGTTCTCTGACCGCGCCGGAACCAGCGGGCGGCTCGCTGGTCCAGCCCTCTCCGGACAGCACCGCGCGGACCTGTGAGGGCAGGTCGACGGCGTCGTCCAGGAGGGAGTCGTTGCCTCCGAAGCGGGCCGCGCCGCGCAGGGCCACGCCGGCTTTGCGCACTTCGGGGCGGTCGAAGAACCGCTCGGCACCACGGAGCTGGTAGGGCACACCGGCGTCCGCGAGGGCCTGCTCGTATATCTCGGACTGCGCGTTCGTACGGAAGAGGACGGCGATCTCGGCCGCCGGGACGCCCGAGGCGATGAGGTCGCGGAGGCGGCGGGCGGCACCCTCCGCCTCGGCGGGCTCGTCCGTGTACTCCGCATAAACGGGCTCGGGTCCCGGCTCGCGCTGGGAAATCAGCTCCAGCCGGTGGTCGGCGGCCCGGCCGCGGGCCTGGGACAGCAGACCGTTGGCCAGATGGACCACCTGGGGCGTGGAGCGGTAGTCCCGGACGAGCTTGACGACCGTGGCCCCGGGGTGGCGGGTGCGGAAGTCGAGGAGGTGGTCGGGGGTTGCACCGGTGAACGAGTAGATCGTCTGGCTGGCGTCACCGACGACGCACAGGCTGTCGCGGTCGCCCAGCCACAGCTCAAGGAGGCGCTGCTGGAGGGGGCTGACGTCCTGGTACTCGTCGACCACGAAGTGCTGGTACTGGGAGCGGACCTGCTCGGCGATGTCGTGCCGGTCCTGGAGGATGCCGACGGTGAGCAGCAGGACGTCCTCGAAGTCGATCACCGCCCGGTTCCGCTTGAGGTCCTCGTAGACCGCGTAGAGCTGAGCGATCTCGGCCGGGTCGCGGGGGGCCTCACGGCCGGCCTTGGCGGCCGCGGCCGCGTAGTCACCGGGGACGGTCTGGGTGACCTTGGACCACTCGATCTCGCCGGTCACGTCCCGCAGCTCGCCCCGGTCGAGACGGATCCGGCAGGCGGCTGCCGCGTCCGCGACGAGCTGGATCTTACGGTCGACGATCCGGGGCAGTCCGCCGCCGACCGCTTTCGGCCAGAAGTACTGGAGCTGGCGCAGGGCGGCCGAGTGGAACGTACGGGCCTGGACGCCGGAGGCGCCGAGCTGGCGGAGCCGGCCGCGCATCTCTCCCGCGGCCCGGTTGGTGAACGTGACCGCCAGCACGCTGGTGGGAGGGAGGATCCCGGCGCGCACTCCGTAGGCGATGCGGTGGGTGATCGCCCGCGTCTTGCCCGTGCCGGCTCCGGCCAGCACGCACACCGGACCGTGCAGGGCGGTCGCGACCTCGCGCTGCTCGGGGTCGAGCCCGTCGAGCACCGCGTCGGCCGAGTCCGGTGCCGGTGGGAAGAGAGTGGAGTGCGTTGCTGCTGTCACATCTGCCATGCTGCCAGGTCGCCGGAGACGGACGAGCGGGTTGTCCACAGGGAGGCTCTCGCAGTCGTACTAATGCGGCAGGCGTCACGGGTGCGGGAGGCACGGGCGCGGTGGGGCACGGGCGCGGGGAAGCACGGTCGCGGTGGGACACGGGCGCGGTGGGGCACGGGCGCGGGGAAGCACGGTCGCGGTGGGACACGGGCGCGGGAGGGCACGGGCGCGAGAGGGAATGGCCGTCACACCGTCCGCGTTCCACTGTCAGCGACCGCGTATCCAGCGCACCACACCAACGAAGGAGCACAGCAGACATGCCGGGCACTGTGACGATGTACAGCACCACGTGGTGCGGCTACTGCCGTCGGCTGAAGAGCCAGATGGACCGCGAAGGCATCGCGTACGACGAGATCAACATCGAGCAGGACCCGGCGTCCGCGGCCTTCGTCGAGAAGGCGAACGGCGGGAACCAGACGGTCCCGACCCTGCAGATCGTGCCCGCCGACGGCGGCCCCGAGGTCGTCATGACGAACCCGAGCCTCGCCCAGGTGAAGCAGGCGCTCGGCGCCTGACGAGGCGGACGCTCGGCGTCCGGCCCCTGTGCACGACCCCCGACCGGTCCGGTGACCGATCGGGGGTCTGCGCGTTTCCGGCCCCCGTCGGCCGGGGCACGGTGCGGGCGGTCAGAGCGCCGAGCCGCCTGGCCGGGGCAACGGCTTGCCGTACCAGAGCTCGATCAGGCGGGCCGCGATCGAGATGCCGTACGGGGGCAGCACCTCGCCGGACTCGAAGGCGCTGCGCAGGTCCTCGCGGGAGAACCAGCGTGCCTCGGAGATCTCCTCGCCGTCGACGTTGATCTCCGAGGAGGTCGCCCGCGCCATGAAACCGAGCATCAGGCTGGACGGGAACGGCCACGGCTGGCTGGCGACGTACTCGACCTCGCCGACCGTGACGCCCGCCTCCTCGAAGACCTCGCGGCGCACCGACTGCTCGATGGACTCGCCGGGCTCGACGAAGCCGGCCAGGGTCGAGAAGCGGCCCTCGGGCCAGTGCACCTGGCGGCCGAGCAGGATGCGGTCCTCGTCGTCCGTCACCGCCATGATCACGGCCGGGTCGGTGCGCGGGTAGTGCTCGGCGCCGCAGGCCGGGCAGCGGCGGATGTGGCCGGCGGCGGCGATGACCGTCCGCTCCCCGCAGCGGGAGCAGAACCGGTGCAGGCGCTGCCAGTTCTCCAGGGCGACGGCGTGCACCATCAGGCCCGCGTCACGGGGCGACAGCAGCAGGCCCGCCTCGCGCAGCCCTGCCGGGCGCGCGGACTGGTCCATGCGCCCCGGGAGGGCGTCCTTCTGGAGTGCGAAATAGCTCACACCGTCGTCGGTGCCCAGGAAGTAGCGGTGCGCCTCGGTGAGCGGGGCCTCGAAGGACGGAGTCATGACGAGTTCGGTGGTGCCGTCCGCCGTCTCGTCGATGAGGACCTGGCCGCCGGAGACCACGAAGACGCGGGTCGTGGGGTGGCTCCACGCCGCCGCGAGCCAGGCCTCGTCGAGCCGGTGGTGGGCGGCCCGGTCGATGCCGCTCGGGGCGGTGAGCGAGATGGGACGGTCGGCGGTGTGGTCGGTCCAGGTGGTCACGGGTGCTTCCAACTCCCCCGGTGTGCAGCGGTTGGTTCGGCGGGCGGTTCAGCAGGGTGTGCGGCGGGACGGGTGTGCGGGTCGCTCCTCGGCGCGTGGCCGGACTTCTTCAGTGTGCCTCGCCCCAGTTCGCGGCCAGGTCGCCCCACAGGTAGGCGGTGGTTTCGACGCCCTTCATGAGGAGGTCGAGTTCGATCTTCTCGTTGGGTGCGTGCCAGCCGTCGGACGGGACGGAGATGCCCAGGAAGAGCACGGGCGCTCCCAGCACCTCCTGGAGGTCCGCGGCGGGTCCCGAGCCGCCCTCGCGCGTGTAGCGCACCGGCTGCTCGAAGGCCCTGCTCATGGCGCGTACGACGGACTGGAGGGCGGGGTGGTCAAGGGGGGTCAGGCACGGCCTGGTGGCCGCGCCGAAGGTGATCTCGTACCGGATGCCCTCGGGGAGCTGTCCGGCGGCCCAGTCGCGGACGGCCTTCTCGATGTGGTCCGGGTCCTGGCCCGCGACCAGCCGGAAGGAGAGTTTGACCAGGGCCGAGGCCGGAACGATCGTCTTGCTGCCGGGGCCCTGGTGGCCGCCGCCGATGCCGTTGACCTCGGCGGTCGGCCGGGCCCAGATGCGCTCCAGGGTGGTGTGACCGGCTTCACCGCAGGTCGCGTGCGACTTGGCGGTGCGCAGCCAGCGTTGCTCGTCGAAGGGCAGCTCGGCGAAGAGTTCGCGCTCGCGCTCGGTGAGTTCGCTCACTCCGTCGTAGAAGCCTGGTACGGCCACGCGCGCGTGGTCGTCGTGCAGGGCCGCGACCAGGCGGGCCGCCGCGGTGGCGGGGTTCGGCACGGCCCCGCCGAAGGAGCCCGAGTGGATGTCCTGGTCGGGTCCGAAGAGCTCGATCTCGCACTCGGCGAGCCCGCGCATCCCCGTGCAGACGGTCGGGGTGTCCTCGGACCACATGCCGGTGTCGGAGACGATCACCGCGTCGGCGGCGAGCCGGTCCGCGTGCCGCTCGACGAGGGCCCGGAAGTGCGGCGAGCCGGACTCCTCCTCGCCCTCGACGAGCAGCTTCAGGTGGACGGCGGGGGCGTTGCGCCCCGTCGCGGCGAGGTGGGCGCGGACGCCGAGTGTGTGGAAGAACACCTGGCCCTTGTCGTCGGCGGCCCCACGCGCGTGGAGCCGGTTCCCGCGGATCACGGGCTCGAAGGGGTCGGTGTCCCAGCCGTCCTCGCGGGCGGCCGGCTGCACGTCGTGGTGGCCGTAGATGAGGATCGTGGGCGCCCGGGGGTCGTCGCAGGGCCACTCGGCGAAGACGGCGGGTGCGCCCGGGGTCTCCCAGACTTCGCTGGTCGGGAAGCCGGTCTCCGTCAGTTTCGCGGTGAGCCAGTCCGCACTGCGCCGTACGTCCGCGGTGTGCGCGGGCTGGGCCGACACCGAGGGGATCCGCAGCCACTCCGCGAGGTCGTCGAGGAAGGCGGTGCGGTGTTCGCCGATGTAGGTGCGGACGGCGCTGTCCGGGGTCTCGCTCATGGTCACGAGCCTATCGGCCCGCGCCGGCATGCTCGTCCGGCGGCTCCTCGGGAGGCTGCTCCGGCGGCTGCCCCAGCAGCAGCCGTTCCAGCTCGGAGCGGCCCGGCAGGGGTCCCGGCCGGGCGGTCTCGCCGCTGCGGACGTACAGGAACGTGGCCTTGACGGACTCCAGGGGCACGCCCTGCTGCTCGGCCCATGCGAGCCGGTACACCGCGAGCTGGAGGGGGTCGGCGCTGCGGGTCCTGCTGGTCTTCCAGTCGACGATCTCGTACGTCGTGGCGTCGCCCTCGCCCTCCCGGTACACGGCGTCGATCCGGCCCCGTACGACGCGGCCCGCGATGGAGAGCTGGAAGGGGGTCTCGACGCGGTAGGGCGTGCGGTGGGCGTAGGGGGTGCGTTCGAAGGCCTCCTTGAGGGCTTCGAGATCACGTTCGTCGGCGATCTCCGCCTCGCTGCCGGGCAGCTCCTCCGGTTCCAGCAGGGGCAGCCGCAGGGCTTCGAAGCGGGACTCGATCCAGGCGTGGAAGCGGGTGCCGCGGCGGGCGGCGGGCTGGGGCGGGCGGGGCATGGGCCTGGCCAGTTCCCGGGCGAAGCCGTCCGGGTCGGCGGCCAGGCGCAGCAGCTCCGTGGCGGTGAGCGACGCGGGCAGGGGGACGTCGGTCACGCGCGCGCGGGCGCTCAGGAGCTCTCCGGTGAGGGCGTCCAGGTCACGGTCCCAGGAGGCGATGGTGCGGGCTTCCTCCGGGGTGAGGGGGGCACTCGCGGGGCCGGGGTCCTCCGGGTGGCGGCGGGCGTGCGGGACGGCCGGCCGGGGCGGCTCGTCGTGCGGCGGGTCCGGCTCCGGGTGCCGCGGGGTGAGCGGCACGCGCGCGTGGGATGCCGGTGCGGTGGGTGCCGGGTGGGCCGGCCGGGCCGTCGTCCAGGAGTCCCAGTCGTCGGTGGCGTCTTCCGGGATGCCGCCGTGACCGCCCTCGTCGTAGGGAGGCTCGCTGTGGGGAGGTTCGTCGTCGTCCGGGGGCGGTGGCCACTCCGGGTCGTCGGACGAGCCGAGGTCGTGGACGGCGCCACCCGGGAGGGCGCCTTCCGGAAGGGCACCTCCCTGGAGGACGTCGTCCGGGGCGGCTCCCGGGTGGGTGCGGTCGTGGGAGGCGACCCGCTCCAGGTGGGCGAGGACGGTCTCGGCCGCGGCGCGGCGGCGGGCGAGGGCCGTGTCGTCCAGCGGGAGCGGCCAGGCGTGGTCGGCGGCGGCCTCCAGCAGGGCCGGGTTCTCCTCGTCCTCCGCCGGTTCGTCCGCCCAGACCTCGGTCTCGCCGAACCCGGCCGCGCAGTGCTCCTGAAGGGCGTGCAGGAAGTCCGAGGGGCCGCGCGTCCGCTTCTGGGAGGGGCCCCACCAGTGGCCCGAGCCGAGCAGCAGGGAGCGGGGGCGGGTGAACGTGACGTATCCGAGGCGCAGTTCCTCGGTGTGCTGGTGGTCCTTCATGGCCTCGTGGAAGGCCTTCATGCCCCGGGAGTCCCAGACGTCGATGTCCGGCAGCGTGTCGGCGTCGCCACGCAGTTCGTGCGGCAGGACCTTGCCCTGGGCGGTCCACTTCTCTCGGCCCTGGCTGCTGGGGAAGGTTCCGGTGACCAGACCCGGGACGGCGACGACGTCCCACTCCAGTCCCTTGGACTTGTGCGCGGTGAGCACCTTGACGGTGTTCTCGCCGCCGGGCAGGGCGTTGTCGAGGCCCTTCTCGTACTGGGCGGCCGTCCGCAGGAAGCCGAGGAAGGCGAGCAGCGTCGCCTCCCCGTCGCCCGCGGCGAACGACGCAGCGACATCGAGGAAGTTGGACAGGGTCTCGCGGCGGCGGGCGGCCAGCGCGTGCGGAGACGCGGAGAGCTCGACCTCCAGGCCCGTGACGGCGAGCACGCGGTGCAGGACGTCCATCAGCGGATCGGCCAGCGAGCGGCGCAGGTCGCGCAGTTCGGCGGCGAGCCGCGCGAAACGCACCCGGGCGTCCGGCGAGAACGGCAGTCCGTCGTCCTGGGCCTCGGACCCCAGGGGCATCTCCAGGAAGGTGTCCAGGGCGTCCGCGAGCGATATCACCTCGGCCGGGTCGACCCCCTCGACGGCCGCGGCGAGCCGGCGCTGCGGGTCGTCGTCGGCGTCCACGCGCGTGTGGGACACCAGAAGACGGGCGCGCCTGCCCAGGAGTGCGAGATCACGTGCGCCGATCCGCCAGCGCGGGCCGGTGAGCAGACGTACGAGGGAGGCGTTGGCGCCGGGGTCCTGGAGGACCTCGCAGACGGCGACCAGGTCCGCCACCTCGGGCAGGTGCAGCAGTCCGGAGAGGCCCACCACCTCGACCGGGACGTCCCGGGCGACGAGCGCTCCCTGGATCTGCGCGAAGTCCGTCGCCGTACGGCACAGCACGGCGATCTCCCCGGGTGCCTTGCCGGTGCGCACCAGGTGGGCGATGGAGTCGGCGAGCCAGTCCATCTCCTCGGCGTGGGTGCGCAGCAGCGCGCAGCGGACCAGGCCGTCGCGCTCCGCCCCGGGTGCCGGGCGGAGGGCCTCCACGCCCGCGTGCAGCGCGCGCAGGGGCTCCGCGAGTCCGTTGGCCAGGTCCAGGAGGCGTCCGCCGCTGCGCCGGTTCTCACTGAGCGCCTGGCGGGTCGCGGGGCGGCCGTCGGCGTGTGCGAAGTGCTCGGGGAAGTCGTCGAGGTTGGCGACCGAGGCGCCGCGCCAGCCGTAGATCGCCTGGCAGGGGTCGCCGACGGCGGTCACGGGATGGCCGGTGCCCCCGCCGAACAGTCCGGCGAGCAGGACGCGCTGGGCCACCGACGTGTCCTGGTACTCGTCGAGCAGCACCACGCGGAACTCATCCCGCAGGATGGCGCCGACCTCCGGACGGGTGCGGGCCAGGGTGGCCGAGAGGGCGATCTGATCGCCGAAGTCGAGGAGGTCGCGCTCGCGCTTGGCCGCGCGGTAGCGGCCCACCAGCTCGGCCAGCTCGCGGCGGGCCGCGGCCGCCTCGGGGACCTTGCGCAGCTCGGCGTTGCTGAGTCTGGCGCCCTCCAGGGCCCGCAGCAGCCCGGCGTCGTACGCCCGCAGATCCTCGGGGCGTACGAGGTGTTCGGCCAGCTCCGCGTCGAGCGTCAGGAGGTCGCTGACCAGGTCGGCGAAGGAGCGGGTCAGCGCGGGGTAGGGACCCGGGGCCTCCCGGAGCACTCGCGCGGCAAGCTGGTAGCGGGTGGCGTCGGCCAGCAGCCGCGCCGTCGGTTCGAGCCCGATGCGCAGCCCGTGGTCGGTGAGCAGCCGCCCGGCGAAGGCGTGGTACGTGGAGATGACCGGTTCGCCCGGCGGGTTGTCGGGGTCGATCACGTCCGGGTCGGTGACGCCCGCCTTGATCAGTGCCTTGCGGACGCGCTCGGCCAGTTCGCCCGCCGCCTTGTTGGTGAACGTCAGGCCCAGCACCTGCTCCGGGGCCACCTGGCCGGTCCCGACGAGCCACACCACCCGGGCCGCCATCACCGTGGTCTTGCCCGACCCGGCTCCGGCCACGATCACCTGCGGGGCGGGCGGTGCGGTGATGCAGGCCGTCTGCTCCGGGGTGAACGGGATCCCCAGGAGCTCCTTGAGCTGCTCGGGGTCGGTGATACGGGCGGACACCTCAGGAAGGCTAGCGGCGCCCACTGACAGCGGAGACCGCATCGGCGGCCGGGCCGGAAGAAACGCAGGTCAGCACGTGTGGTGCCGTACGTCACTCGATGACCTGGCGCCCCTCGGGGCGAGCGCTGCACGACGCCCGGAACGCGCAGTGCGTGCAGTGCTGGCCCGTGGTCGGCGTGAACCGTTCGTCGAGGACCTTGCCCGCGGCCGTGGCGAGGAGGTCGCCGACCCACTCCCCGGAAAGGGGCTCCTGGGCCTGCACCTTCGGCAGGGCCTCGCCGCCGTTCTTCTTGGCGGCGCCCTGCCGCAGCTGGACGAGTTCCGCACCGCCGGGCTCGGGGCGTACGCCGTCGAAGGCGTCGTCGACGGCGCCCTCGCCGACGGCCAGCTGGTACACGGCGAGCTGCGGGTGGCGGGCCACGTCGGCGGCGCTCGGCGCCTGTTTGCCGGTCTTGAAGTCGACGACGTAGGCACGGCCCTGGGAGTCCGCCTCGACGCGGTCCATGGAGCCGCGGATGCGCACCTCGTAGGAGCCCGCTTCGAGGGTGACGTCGAAGTCGTGCTCGCTGGCCACCGGGGTGCGGCCGGCGCGGTCCATGACGTGCCACCGGAGGAAGCGTTCGAGCGCCACGCGCGCGTGCTCCTTCTCCTGCGCCGACTTCCAGGGTGCGTCGAAGGCCAGCGCGTTCCACACCGAGTCGAGCCGCTCCATGAGGACGGCGAGGTCGGCCGGGGTGTGTCCGGAGGCGACCTCGTCGGCGAGCACGTGCACCACGTTGCCGAAGCCCTGGGCGGCCGTCGCGGGGGCGTCCGCCTTGACCTCGCGGCCCAGGAACCACTGGAGGGCGCAGGTGTTGGCGAGCTGGTCCAGGGCGCTGCCGGAGAGCACCACCGGCTGGTCACGGTCGCGCAGCGGGACCTTGCTCTCGGTCGGCTCGTACATGCCCCACCAGCGGTACGGGTGCGCGGAAGGCACCAGGGGGCGGCCCTCCTCGTCGCCGAGCGCCGCGAGTGCGGCCAGACGGCGGGCGGCGGCCTCCCTGAGGGTGTCCGAGACGCGCGGGTCGACGGTGGTGGCCCGCAGCTCGGCGACGAGGGCCGCGACCGACAGGGGACGGCGCGGGCGGCCTGTCACGTCCTTCGGTTCGACGCCGAGCTCGGTGAGGAAGCGGGAGGGCTGGTCGCCGTTGTCGGCGGGGGCCTTCACGGCGGTGACGACGAGGCGTTCGCGCGCGCGCGTGGCGGCCACGTAGAACAGCCGGCGCTCCTCGGCGAGGAGGGCTCCCGGGGTGAGCGGTTCGGCGAGTCCGTCGCGGCCGATGCGGTCCGCCTCCAGCAGGGAGCCGCGGCGGCGCAGGTCGGGCCAGAGCCCCTCCTGGACACCCGCGACGACGACGAGGCGCCACTCGAGGCCCTTGGAGCGGTGCGCGGTCATCAGGCGTACGGCGTCAGGGCGCACGGCGCGGCGGGTCAGGGTGTCCGCCGCAATGTCCTGGGCCTCGATCTCCCCCAGGAAGTTGAGTGCGCCACGGCCGCCGGTGCGCTCCTCCGCGCGGGCCGCGGTCGCGAAGAGGGCGCACACGGCGTCAAGGTCGCGGTCCGCGTTGCGCCCGGCCGCGCCGCCGCGCCGGGCGGACCTCTCCAGGCGCTGCGGCCACGGGGTGCCCTCCCAGAGGTCCCAGAGGGCCTCCTCTGCGGTGCCGCCGCCCGCGAGGCGTTCGCGGGCCTTGCGGAGCAGTGTGCCGAGGCGCTGGGCTCCCCGTGCGTACGCCGGGTCGTGCGCGACCAGCCGCTCCGGTTCGGCCAGTGCCCGTGCCAGCAGCTCGTCCGAGGGCGGCGGCACGTGGTTGCCCCCGGCCCGCTCCTCCTCGCGCAGGGCGCGGCCGAGCCGCCGCAGGTCGGCGGCGTCCATGCCGGCGAGGGGGGAGGCCAGCAGGGTGAGCGCGGTCTCGGTGTCGAGCCAGGACGTCTGCCGCGCGGGGGCGGTGGCGGACGCGTCGGCCGTGTTCGCGGGCACGCCCCCGTCGGCATCGGTACCTGAGGGCGGGTCCCCGTCGGCATCGGTACCTGAGGACGGGTCCCCGTCGGCGTCGGCATCACTTTCTGCGGACACTGCCGCATCGGTGTCGGCTTCTGTGGGCACAGCCACGTCGGCATCGGCTTCTGTCGGCGCGGCCGCACCGGCGTCCCGGTCGGCGCCGGACGGCTCCCCCTGGTGAGGCGTTTCGCCCTCGGGTGCCGTCCCCGACTCCGCCGCCGCGACCGCTCGCAGGGCCGTGAGGAGCGGAGCCACCGCCGGTTCGTGGCGCAGGGCCAGGTCGTCGCCGTCGATGTCCAGGGGGACCCCGGCAGCTGTGAGGGCGCGGCGGACGCCCGGGATGGTGCGGGAACCCGCGCGCACGAGGACGGCCATCTCGCCCCAGGGGACGCCGTCCTCCAGATGGGCCCGACGGAGGATGTCCGCGATGTTGTCCAGCTCCGTGCCCGGCGTCGGGTACGTGAAGACCTCCACGCGGCCGCCGTCCCGCACCGGCGCGAGCTCACGGTGAGCGCGCACCTTCTCCGCCGGGAGGCGGGTCAGGGGCATGCGCTGGGTGAGCAGCCGGGTGGCGGCCAACAGGGCGGCGCCCGAGCGGCGGGACGTCCGCAGCACCTCGACCGGCGCCGGACGGCCGTCGCCGCGCGGGAAGGCGTACGGGAAGTCCAGGATGCCGTTCACGTCGGCGCCCCGGAACGCGTAGATCGACTGGTCGGGGTCGCCGAAGGCCACCAGGGACCGGCCACCGCCCGCGAGGGCCTGGAGCAGCCGTACCTGCGCGGGGTCGGTGTCCTGGTACTCGTCGACGTAGACGGCGTCGTACTGGGCGGCCAGCCACTCGGCGACGTCCGGCCGGCCGGCGAGCAGCACCGCGCGGTGGACGAGTTCGGCGTAGTCGAGCACTCCCTGCATGTCGAGGACGTCCAGGTACTCGGCGAGGAAGGCGGCCGCCGCGCGCCAGTCCGGGCGGCCGATGCGGGCCGCGAAGGCGTCCAGGGAGCCGGGGCCGAGGCCCAGCTCCCGGGTGCGGGCGAGCACCGCGCGGACCTCGTCCGCGAAGCCGCGTGTGGTCAGACAGGCGCGCAGCTCGTCCGGCCAGCGCACGTGCGCGAGGCCGAGCCGCTCCAGGCCGGGCTGGCCGGCGAGCAGCTCGCGCACCGCCACGTCCTGCTCGGGACCGGACAGCAGCCGCAGGGGTTCGGCGAACAGATCGCTGTCCTGGTGGGCACGGACCAGGGCGTAGCAGAACGAGTGGAAGGTGGTCGCCCGGGGAGCGCGGGCGGCGCCCGTACGCAGGGCCATCCGGTCGCGCAGCTCCACAGCGGCCTTGCGGCTGAAGGTGAGCACCAGGATCCGCCGGGGGTCGCCGCCCCGGGCGATCCGGGCCGCGACGGACTCGACGAGCGTGGTCGTCTTGCCCGTGCCGGGGCCGGCGAGGACGAGCAGCGGGCCGCGGCCGTGGTCAACCACCGAGCGCTGTGCCGCGTCCAGACGAGGGGGGTCCTGCCGGACCGGCGGGGTCCGCACCAGTCGGTAGGCGCCACGGGTCCCCTGTCGCACCTGGGGGTGCGACAGGCGCCTGGTGGAAGAAGAGGAGCTCACGTGGTTCGCCGGTCCTGGTGGTTGTGCGATCTGTCACTGTCGGCGCGGAGCACCGTCGTCGGAGGGTGGCGGTCGGGCGACGGGTGGGACGGCCGCCGCGTACGGAGGGCGGGGGCCGCGGGGTGAGGGGGACGCGCGTCGCCGACGCTACGCCGGTGAGTCCTGTGGAAGCAGGGCTTCCCCTTCTTCCCCTGTGCCTCGTGCGTTCCCCCCTGATCGAACGTACGGCATGCCGCGGGCGTGCCCCGGATCCCCCGTACGGACGAACGGTTCCTCCTTCGTCCGTCCGATGCCGGAAGCTGTCAGTTGTGACCCTCCGCGCGCTCAGCCCCGTCCCATCGCGCCCGTCTCATGTCGATGCGCGGGAGACGGCCCTCGGACGCCCTCCCTGCCTCCCTCAGCGGGGTGCCCTCCGTCCGGTAGTGGCCCAGCGCGTCCAGTTCGTGCCCCGGGAGCAGCGCTCCGTCCGCGCGCACGACGCGCCACCACGGGACCACTCCCCCGTAGAGGGCCATCACGCGGCCCACCTGGCGCGGCCCGCCCTCCTGCAGCCACTCGGCGATGTCCCCGTAGGTCATGACGCGTCCGGGCGGGATCAGCTCGGCGACGTCGAGGACCCGCTCCGCGTACTCCGGCAGGGCATCCGCCGGAAGGCTCTGCTCGCTCATCCGTCCCATCCTGCCGCACTCCACCGACAGTGCGGGGCGGCGGCCATGCCCGTCCCTCGCCCCGGGGCCGCGCGTGGGGCAGACTGTGCGCCCGCCGTAATGCACCCTCATGCCCCCGTCTGCCGACCGGGCATGCCACCATCGTGCGGGCGGTGACCGGTGATACGAGACCAAGAAGAGACGATGAAGCAGCAGGGTGTGCATCCCGAGGACGCGGAGGGCACCTCTGAGGCATCGTCGTGCCCGGACCCCGCCCGGCCGGACGGCGAGGCGGACGAGCAGCGGACGAACTGCGCGGAGGACTCCCACAACGAAGCGGTGGAGGGCGACGAACCGCTCCTCCCCGCGCGCGTGCACCGTCCTTCGGACCTGATGCGGCTCCTGGTCGGCATCCTCGCCGTCGTGGTGCTGCTCGCCATCGCCGCGTTCGCGCACGGCACCACCTCGGGTCTCGAACAGGACATCAACAAGGGCACGGGACAGGCTCCCGATCTGCTGATCCGGATCGCGGGTCTGGCGTCGAGCATCGCGATCTTGCTGGTGCCGGTCGCCTTCGCGATCGAGCGGCTGATCAAACGGGACGGGCTGCGCATCGCCGACGGCGTCCTCGCCGCGGTGCTGGCCCATGGGGTGACGCTCGCCACCGATCTGTGGGTGGCCAAGGCCGCCCCCAACTCCATCCAGGAGGCGCTCACCCAGCCGTCGCCCGGCGACATCCACGCGCTCACCGATCCGGTCCACGGCTATCTCGCGCCGGTCATCGCGTACATGACAGCGGTGGGGATGTCGCGCCGGCCGCGCTGGCGCGCGGTGTTGTGGGTGGTCCTGCTCCTCGACGCCTTCTCGATGCTGGTCACCGGCTACACGACGCCGTTCTCGATCATCCTGACGGTGCTGATCGGCTGGACGGTCGCCTACGGAACGCTGTACGCGGTCGGCTCGCCGAACGTGCGGCCCACGGGGCGGACCCTGATGGCGGGTCTGCGGCACGTGGGCTTCCACCCGGTGAGCGCGGCCCGCGAAGAGGTCCCGGACACCGTGGAGAACGGCGACCGGGGCCGGCGCTACTTCGTCACCCTGGAGGACGGCCCGCCCCTGGACGTCACGGTCGTCGACCGCGAGCAGCAGGCCCAGGGCTTCTTCTACCGTGCCTGGCGCCGGCTGACGCTGCGCGGCATCACCACCCGGCGCAGCCTCCAGTCGCTGCGCCAGGCCTTGGAGCAGGAGGCGCTGCTCGCCTACGCGGCCATCGCGGCCGGGGCGAACGCGCCGAAGCTGATCGCGACCTCCGAGCTGGGCCCGGACGCGGTGATGCTCGTCTACGAGCACACCGGCGGGCGCACCCTCGACTCGCTGCCCGACGAGATGATCACGGACGACCTGCTGCGGGACACCTGGCACCAGGTCAGGGCGCTGCAGTCGCGCCGCATCGCGCACCGCAGACTCGCGGGCGACGCGATTTTGGTGGATCGTTCCGGCACGGTCATCCTCACCGATCTGCGCGGCGGCGAGATCGCGGCCGGTGACCTGGTGCTGCGTATGGACATCGCGCAGCTCCTGGCGACCCTGGGGCTGCGGGTCGGCGCCGAGCGCGCGGTCGCCTCGGCGGTGGGCGTCCTCGGCCCGGACGCGGTCGCCGACTGTCTGCCGCTGCTCCAGCCCATCGCCCTGACGCGCTCCACGCGCGCGACGCTGCGGAAACTGGCCCGGGAGCGCGCCCAGCGCGAGCGCGAGGCGGTCCTGGAGGCGTCCCGGCAGGACAAGATCGCCCGTGCCGAGCAGGCCCAGCAGGACACCGGAGTCGTCCTGGAGAAGCCCGACAAGAAGGCCGCGCGCGCGGAGCAGCGGGCCGAGAAGCAGGCGATCGACGAGGCCCTGGAGGAGGCGCGCGAGGAGGACCTGCTCACCCAGATCCGCCACCAGGTGCTGCTGATCCGCCCGCAGGCCCCCGTCGAACCGGCCCGCCTGGAGCGGGTCAGGCCGCGCACGCTGATCAGTTTCATCGCCGGTGCCATCGGCGCGTACTTCCTGCTGTCGCAGCTCACCCACATCGAGTTCGGGACCCTGTTCGACGACGCCGAGTGGGGCTGGGTCGCCGCGGCCGTGCTGTTCTCGGCGCTGAGCTACTTCGCGGCGGCGATGAGCCTGCTCGGCTTCGTACCGGAGCGGGTGCCGTTCCTGCGGGCCGTGGCCGCGCAGGTCGCCGGGTCGTTCGTGAAGATCGTGGCTCCCGCCGCGGTCGGCGGTGTCGCCCTGAACACGCGTTTCCTCCAGCGGGCCGGTGTCCGCCCGGGGCTCGCGGTGGCCAGTGTGGGCGCGTCCCAGCTCTTCGGTCTCGGCTGCCACATCCTGATGCTGCTGTCGTTCGGCTATCTGACGGGCACCGAGAAGACGCCGTCGCTGTCGCCGTCCCGCACGGTCATCGCGGGCCTGCTGACGGTCGCGGTCCTGGTGCTCGTGGTCACCTCGGTGCCCTTCCTGCGCAAATTCGTCGTCACGCGCGTGAGGTCGCTGTTCGCGGGTGTCGTGCCCCGCATGCTCGACGTGCTCCAGCGGCCGCAGAAGCTGGTCACCGGCATCGGCGGGATGCTGCTGCTGACGGCCTGCTTCGTGATGTGCCTGGACGCGTCGATCCGGGCCTTCGGCCACGAGGAGACGACCACGCTGAGCCTGGCCAGCGTCGCGGTCGTCTTCCTCGCCGGCAACGCGCTCGGCTCGGCGGCACCGACCCCGGGCGGCGTGGGCGCCGTCGAGGCGACCCTCACGGTCGGCCTGATCGCCGTCGGCCTCCCCAAGGAGGTCGCCGCGCCCGCGGTGCTGCTGTACCGGCTGCTGACCCTGTGGCTCCCGGTGCTGCCGGGATGGCTGTTCTTCAACCACCTGACCCGCAAGGGCGCACTCTGAGCCCACAGGGGTGCTCGGTGATGAAGCTCACCCGCACGGACCGCGCCCCGAGCGCCCCGCGCGGCGCGCCCCCAGGATGGGAGCATGCCGAACCCGCCTCGACCGCGCACCGCAGTCCTGACGGCCGCTGCCGTCTTCGTGCTGTCCTCCGTGCTGACGGGTTGCAGCGACGACAAGGGCGAGCAGAAGGACCTGACGGCCCAGAAGCTGAGCTGGGAGGACTGCCCGGCGCCGTCCCGCTCCGAGGGCGGCAGCGGCTCCCCCTCACCGCTGCCTGACGGTACGGAGTGGAGCTGCGCCACCATGAAGGCCCCGCTCGACTGGGACGAGCCGAAGGGCGACACGATCGACATCGCGCTGATCCGGGCCGAGTCCAGCGGCGGCAGCGGCAAGCGCATCGGCTCGCTCCTGTTCAACTTCGGCGGCCCCGGCGGTTCGGGCGTCACCACGCTGCCCGCCTTCGGGAAGGACTATGCGAAGCTGCGCACCCGTTACGACCTGGTCAGCTTCGACCCGCGCGGGGTCGGCCGCAGCGCGGGCGTGCGGTGCGAGGACGACCAGCAGCTCGACGAGTACTTCCAGCAGGACGCGACCCCGGACGACGCGGCCGAACGCGAGGCCATGCTGAAGAACGTCAAGAAGTTCAACGCCGCCTGCGACAAGAACTCCGGCGACACCCTGCCGCACGTACGGACCACCGACGCGGCCCGCGACATGGATCTGATGCGGCAGGTGCTGGGCGACGACAAGCTGCACTACTTCGGCATCTCGTACGGCACGGAACTGGGCGGTGTCTACGCCCATCTGTTCCCGAAGAAGGTGGGCCGGGCCGTGTTCGACGCGGTCGTCGATCCGACCCAGACCCCGGACCAGAGCTCGCTGGGACAGGCCGAGGGCTTCCAGCTCGCGCTCGACAACTTCGCGAAGGACTGCACGTCGAAGACGGAGGACTGTCCGATCGGTGACACCGCGCAGGACGTCAAGGACCGCATCGCCAAGCTGCTGACGGATCTCGACCGCAAGCCGATCACGGGCGTCTTCCCACGTCAGTTGACACAGACGGCCGCGACCGGCGGCATCGCGCAGTCGCTCTACTCCAAGGACTACTGGGAGTACCTCACCCAAGGGCTCGAGGACGCCTACGACGGCGACGGCAAGGTGCTGATGCTGCTGTCCGACTCGATGAACGGCCGCAGCGAGGACGGCGAGTACAGCAATCTGACGGCGGCGAACGTCGCCATCAACTGCGCCGACGACAAGGCCCGCTTCACCACGGCCGACGTGGAGAAGCAGCTCCCGCGGTTCCGGGCCGCCTCGCCGCTGTTCGGCGAGTATCTGGCCTGGTCCATGCTCAGTTGTACGAAGTGGCCGGTCGCCGGCGCCGGCGACCGTCCCGACGTGAGCGCTCCCGGCGCGGCGCCCATCCTCGTCGTCGGCAACACCGGCGACCCGGCCACACCGTACGAGGGCGCACGGAAGATGGCGGACGCGCTGGGCACGTCGGTCGGCGTCGAGCTGACCTACAAGGGCCAGGGACACGGCGCGTACGACAGCGGGAACAAGTGCGTGCACAACGCGGTCGACAGCTATCTGCTGGAAGGAACCGTACCGCGTGCCGGCACCGTCTGCTCCTAGAAAACCGCAGGTCAAAAGGTTATCCACAGGACGTGACGGCCGTCGGCCGGCACCACCTACCATTGCCTTCAAGTGATCCGCCGCACCGGGCGGACCACTGGCGAGGGGGGACTCATGGCACGTTTCGCACGGTGGACGGCGCTGGCCGCCGCCGCACTGCTCGTGGCGGGCTGCAGCAGCGGCTCGTCCGATGACGGCAAGGACGCCGGGGGCGGCGGCACGGCCGGTTCCGACCCGTCGGCCACCGCGTCCTCTTCCGGATCGCCGGGGCTGCCCGCCTCACTGACGAAACAGCGGCTCGACTGGGGCGGCTGCAAGGGCACTTCGGACTCCCCCGCGCCCGACTCCTCCTGGCAGTGCGCCACGATGAAGGTCCCGCTGG
This sequence comes from Streptomyces sp. NPDC059785, assembly GCF_042732375.1. Lineage (NCBI taxonomy): Bacteria > Bacillati > Actinomycetota > Actinomycetes > Kitasatosporales > Streptomycetaceae > Streptomyces > Streptomyces sp. NPDC059785. Next base: position 52,196 of record NZ_JBHWHV010000016.1, on the reverse strand, counting down.
ACTACGCGAAGCCGGACGGCGAGACGATCGGCCTGGCCCTGATCCGTTCGAAGGCGACCGGCGACAAGGACGAGCGGATCGGCTCCCTGGTCTTCAACTTCGGCGGCCCCGGCGCCTCGGGCGTCGGCACGATGCCGTCGTTCGGCAGCACGGTCTCGAAGCTCCACCAGCGCTACGACCTGGTGAGCTGGGACCCGCGCGGCGTCTCCGCGAGCGAGGGCGTGCGCTGCCGCAGCGACAAGGAGATCCAGGCCGCCGAATCGGTGGACGCCACCCCGGACGACGCGGCCGAGGAGAAGGCGTACCTCCAGGACGCGACGGACTTCGGCAAGGGCTGCGAGAAGGCCGCGGGCAAGCTGCTGTCCCACGTCTCCACGACCGACACCGCCCGCGATCTGGACCTGATGCGCCAGGTTCTCGGCGACGACAAGACGCACTACTTCGGCATGTCCTACGGCACGGAACTGGGCGGTGTGTACGCCCACTTGTTCCCCAACAACGTGGGACGCGTGGTGCTGGACGCGGTCGTCGACCCCAGCGCCGACACGGTGGGCCACGCGAAGAACCAGACGAAGGGCTTCCAGCGCGCCCTCGACGACTATCTGAAGTCGACCGGGCAGGACCCGGAGCAGGGCTCGCAGAAGATCGTGGACCTGCTGAAGCGGATCGACGCGAAGCCGCTCGCGACGTCGGGCGACCGCAAGCTCACCCAGACACTGGCCCTGACCGGCATCGTCCTGCCGCTCTACAGCAAGCAGGGCTGGCCCTCCCTCACCAGCGCCCTCGACGCGGCCGAGGACGGCGACGGCACGGAGCTGCTGGCACTCGCCGACGGCTACAACGAACGGGACGACTCGGGGCACTACGGCACGACGACGCATGCCCAACGGGTCATATCGTGCCTGGACGACAAGCAGCGGGTGACGCCCGAGGAGGCGAAGAAGCTGCTGCCGGAGTTCGAGAAGCTCTCGCCCGTGTTCGGCGACTTCATGGGCTGGGACGCGGCCGGCTGGTGCCACGACTGGCCGGTGGCCGGTCAGTACGAGACCCCGGAGGTCAGCGCTCCGGGGTCGGCGCCCATCCTGCTCGTGGGCAACACCGGGGACCCGGCGACGCCCTACGAGGGCACTCGGAAGATGGCCGACGAACTGGGCAAGGGCGTCGGCGTGGAGCTGACCTGGAAGGGCGAGGGCCATGGGGCGTACGGCAGCGGGAGCGACTGCGTCGACTCCACGGTGAACGGCTATCTGCTGGAGGGGACGGTGCCCAAGGACGGCAAGGTCTGCGCCTCGTAGGCCGGAAAGCTTTCCGCCCGGCCGGACCCCGGTCCGCCGGGCATGCCGGAAGGGGCCCGGCACGCGTGGTGCCGAGCCCCTTCGGGATGGACCGGATCCTGCTCGGAGAGGAGCGGAGCCTAGTAGACCGGCTTCTCCGGCTCGATCTGGTTGACCCAGCCGATGACGCCGCCGCCGACGTGCACCGCGTCGGAGAAGCCCGCGGACTTCAGGACCGCGAGGACTTCCGCACTGCGGACACCCGTCTTGCAGTGCAGGACGATCTTCTTGTCCTGCGGCAGCGACTCCAGGGCGGTACCCATGAGGAACTCGTTCTTCGGAATCAGCTTGGCGCCGGGGATCGAGACGATCTCGTACTCGTTGACCTCGCGGACGTCGATGATCTCGATGTTCTCGCCGTCGTCGATCCACTCCTTGAGCTGCTTGGGAGTGATCGTCGAGCCGGCGGCCGCCTCCTGGGCCTCCTCGGACACGACGCCGCAGAAGGCCTCGTAGTCGATGAGCTCGGTGACGGTCGGGTTCTCGCCGCAGACCGCGCAGTCGGGGTCCTTGCGGACCTTGACCTGGCGGTACTGCATCTCCAGGGCGTCGTAGATCATCAGGCGGCCGACGAGCGGCTCACCGATACCGGCGAGCAGCTTGATCGCCTCGTTGACCTGGATGGAGCCGATCGACGCGCAGAGCACGCCGAGGACCCCGCCCTCGGCGCAGGAGGGGACCATGCCCGGCGGCGGGGGCTCCGGGTACAGGCAGCGGTAGCAGGGACCGTGCTCGGACCAGAAGACCGACGCCTGGCCGTCGAAGCGGTAGATCGAGCCCCACACGTACGGCTTGTTGAGCAGGACGCACGCGTCGTTGACCAGGTAGCGGGTGGCGAAGTTGTCCGTGCCGTCGACGATCAGGTCGTACTGGCTGAAGATGTCCATCACGTTGTCGGCCTCGAGCCGCTCTTCGTGCAGGACCACGTTGACGTACGGGTTGATGCCGAGCACCGAGTCACGCGCCGACTCGGCCTTGGAGCGGCCGATGTCCGACTGACTGTGGATGATCTGGCGCTGCAAGTTCGACTCGTCGACCTCGTCGAACTCCACGATGCCCAGCGTGCCCACGCCCGCGGCGGCGAGGTACATCAACGCCGGCGACCCGAGGCCGCCGGCGCCCACACAGAGCACCTTGGCGTTCTTCAGCCGCTTCTGCCCGTCCATCCCCACATCCGGGATGATCAGGTGGCGGGAGTACCTGCGGACCTCGTCTACGGTGAGCTCAGAGGCTGGCTCTACCAGGGGTGGCAGCGACACGGAAACTCCGTTGATCGGTCAAACAGTGGGTGCTCCTCCGTCCCGGCGCGGACCAGGGCGAGGGAGGTCGTGCTCCCTGTAACAGTGCCATGTGCTTCTTCATTCCGAGACACCCGTTCCGACTCGCGAGACGATCTCGTCCCAGTAGCCGGGCATGGTCTCCCAGGGCTCGCCGCGGCCCCCGTGATCAGTGCGATCGGTGAAGTAGATGGTGGAGGCGCCCTGCCAGCGGGCGATGCGCAGCGCCTCGTCGAGGTGCCCGCGCGGCACGCCGTGCACAAAGTGACAGAAGCGCTCGGGAGGGTGCTCGGCCGTCCACTCGGCCACCTGCGACCAGCGGTAGTCGCTCCACGGGCCGGAGAAGGTCACCAGTTGGTCGGCGGCCTCGGCGAAACCGGGACAGGGATGGGTGCCGTGGCCGAGCACGATATGACCGTCGTCGCGCAGCGCGCGCAGCGTGGCCACGGTGCGGCGGACCTCCGCGAGCGCCGCCCGCTCACCGGGACAGCGGTCCAGGAAGAACCCGTCGACGAGATACCAGTCGAGATAGCGGTGCGCGTCGGAGACGAGTTCGCCGAAGGTGCGCGCGCCGAAGGCGACATCCAGGTGTCCGAGCACCCTGATCCGCGCGTTGCGCAGTCGGCCGGCCGCCTCCAGGCAGTGCGGGTCGGGCCGGGTGCCGGGGCCGTTGGCCACGTTCAGGACGACCCAGTGCAAGGGGGTGCCGGGGCGGGTGAGTTCGCCCCATTCCAGCGGGGCGACGAGGGGGTGCGCATATCCGGGGATGCCGAAGCCGAGCCCCAGGTCCGTGCTCGGTGCGCCCGTTGCGGTGCTGGTCAGATACGGCATGCTGCCTCCATCCAGATGTCGGCGAGGGATTCCTCGAGGTTGATGCGGGGCCGCCAGCCGAGACGGTCGCGGGCGGTGCGGACGTCCGCCTGCTGCCAACTGCCGCAGCCGTCCGGGTAGGGGTACGCGACCGGGGCCGCGTGGTCCGATTCGGTGCGGGGGTGCCCGATGGATGTCCTCAGCGGGCCGGGCGGTCCGTCCAGTTCGTGCAGCGCGCCGCCGTAGCCGGCCACGCGCGCGAGGACGGCGGCGGCGTCGCGGAGCCGTACGGCGCGGCCGGAGCCGATGTTGATGACTCCCTGCGCGGCGGAGAGCGAGGCGGCGTGGACGGCGCGGGCGATGTCGCGTACGTCGATGAAGTCGCGCTGGACGCCGAGTCCGCCGAGCTTGAGCTCACCGTCGCCCGACTGCATGGCACGGCGCATGGCCTCGGCGAGGCGGCCGAGCGGGGAGCCGGCGGGGGTACCGGGGCCGGCGGGCGAGAAGACGCGGAGCACGACGGCGTCCAGACCGGAACCGAGGACCAGTTCGGTGGCGGCGAGCTTGCTGACGCCGTACGGGCCGCCGGGACGCGGGACGGCGTCCTCGGCCGTGGAGGAGCCGGGCTGGCTCGGTCCGTACTCGGCGCCGCAGCCGATCTGCACCAGCCGGGCGCCGCAGCCGCTGCGGCGCAGTGCCTCGCAGACGGTGGCGACGGCGACGGTGTTGTGCCGGGTCAGCTCGCGGGCACCGCCGCGGGTGGCGCCCGCGCAGTTGACGACGACTCCCGGGTGCACCGCGTCCAGGAAACGGGTGAGCGCTCCGGGGCTGCCCGAGGCGAGGTCGAACCGTACGTCGGCGTCGTCGCCGCGGCCGAGCGCGGTGAGCTGCACGGCCGGGTCGGCGAGCAGCCTGTCGGCGACGAAGCGGCCGAGGTATCCGTTGGCACCGATCAGCAGAACCCTCATCGGGCGGCTCCCGGGGCGGATTCTCCGATTCGGGAGGTGATCATCTGGCGTTCTCCTTCAGGGGTGGTGCTGTGAATCGGGAAGGAAGGCCCGCGGTGTCGGCCCCGCGGGAGAAAGGGGGCGCCCAGGACGGGGACCGGGTCCAGGACGGCCGTGACGGCTTACAGCGGTGGCGGGCACCGGGGGCCGTGGTCGGTGACGCGGCACGAGAAATGCGGGTGCCGCGGTCGGTGTACCTGCACGAGGCCGGCGCACCTAGCCGAGCGGGCCGGGCATGCTGCCGGGCGGTCCGGACGACCTGGCGGTCGGTGCGGACGAGCAACTGACCGGGCCGGACCGGCTGCCGACCGGCGCGGACGCGCAGGTGACCAGGCCGGGTCGGCTTCCCCGCGGGCCGGACGAACCGGCGGTCGGGCCGGATGAGCCGCCGGCCGGACAGGGCGGGGCACCGACCGGGCCAGGTGGGGCGGTGACTCCGATTGCGGGCGCGGCCGGGCACTGGGGCGGGACCGCGGCGCTGTGAGAAACGGCCTTGGGAGGCGGAGGCGGAGGCGGAGACGGGGGCGAAGACTTGGACGGAGGCGGCGGGTGCCTGCCCGGGCGTGCGCTTTCCGCCCGGTCCGGGAGTCGGGCCGGGGTGCTGTGGGCGTGGCTCGGGTCGGACGAGGTAAGCGCACGGGCCCTGCCGCGGCTTCCGGCCCGCACGCCTGTCGGCAGCCGCCGTCGGCAGCAGCCGCAGCAGTCGTCCCCGCACCTGTGCAGGGCGTTCTGCCGCGGACCGCGCCGCTGCGGGTGGCCTGGGCGGGCCTCATCGTGTCGCTCCGGCTGGTGTGGCGTGGGCCGAGGCTCGGGTCAGGGCGCGCGTGGCGTGGATCAGGAGGGCGACGGCGGCCACGCCGCACGCGCCGGCCGGGACGGCGCCGGGTCCCCACGTACCGACGACGGCCTCGACGGGTGCGGCCACGGCCGAGCAGCCGGGGAGGCGACCGGCGAAGACGGTGCACAGGGCGGCCGCCTCGGTGGCGCCCGCCGCGCAGAGAGCGACGGAGGGGGCGCGGGTGCAGCCGTACGCGGTGAGCAGCCGGGCGAGCGGCAGCAACGTTGCCAGGGCACCGATCGCGGCGTACGTCACGGGCTCGTGCATCACGGACCCGTGTGCCGCGAACCCGTCCATCACGAACCCGTGTGCCGCGGGCCCAGGCATCACAGACCCGTGTGCCGCGGGCCCAGGCATCACAGACCCGTGTGCAGCGGGCCCGTGCATCACGGACTCGTGTGCAGCGGGCCCGTGCATCACGGACTCGTACAGCACGGGCACGTATGCCACGGGCTGATCCAGCGCTGTGGCGCACAGGGTCAGCAGCGCGCCGAGCAGGCAGAGGTAGAGCGCGAACGTGCCGAGGAGCATCGGGCGAACGGAGGCAGTGAACTCCTCCAGGCCGCGGCTGGCGGTCAGCCTTCGGCGGGCGCCTGTGGCGAAGAGGTGGGCGCACCATGCCGCCGGGGCACAGGCCAGTGTGAGGACCAACAGGGGTGCGGTGGTGAGGGGCCACGGGCCGTCGGGGCCGCCGCCGACGGCCGCGTCGAGCAGTCCGTCACCGATGAGGGCGTAGGCGAGCAGCCAGCAGGTCCACGCGCGGGCGGAGTTCGCCGGGCGGTGCGGGGTGCGGAGGGGGCCGTGGCGCAGTACGGCCACGAGCGCCAGTGCGACAACGAGGGCGCCGGTCGCGGCCACGGTGAGGCGTGGCCGTCCGTCGGTCAGCCGGACGCCCGCCATCGCGGCCGCGCACAGGGCACCCGGCGACAGCACCAGTGCCACCCGGCCGAGGGTCCGCAGGCGGGAGGACGTACGGCCGGGTCGGTGGGTGGATCCGGCCCGTGTCTCGGACAGTCGCGCCTGCGCCCGCGCCCTCGCCGACATTGGTTCCGGCCCCGCCGCCGACGCCGACGTCCGCTCCTCCGCCCGCGGCACGCGCGCGTACATCTCCTCGGCGAGCGCGAACACGTCGCGGTGCCGGAAGCGTGCCGCGGTGCGGTCGGTCATCCCGTGCGTCTCCAGGCCGGCTGCGATCTCGAGCGGGTCCACGGCTCGTTCGCACAGTTCGCGGTGCCGCTGCATCAGGACCTTGACCGGGTCGCCCGCGCCGCGCCGACCGGCGAGCCCGAGCGCGTCCGCCGGGCCCACGGAGCCGACCGAGTCCTCCGCGCCCGTCACTCCCGTCACGCCCGTCACGTCTGTCGCGTCTGTCGTGCCCCCGACATCCGCCACGCCTGCCGCTTCGTTCATCGGGCGCCCTCCCGCACCGGTGCCGCGTCCCGTGGCGGCGAGTCCGTGGCCCAGCGGGGGCGGGTCGCGGTGGGACGGCGGTCGACGCCGGTCCAGTGGCCGGGGACATGGGACTCCGCCGGCGTTCCGAAGGGCAGGGGCTCGCCGGAGGCGTCGACGACCACCCCGCGCACCGGGGAGCGGGAGACGACCTCCAGGTAAATGCCGTGAAATGCCGCGATGTTCTGTTCGACGGTGAACAGCTCGAGGGCGCGAGCGCGGGCGGCAGCCCCCAGGCGCGCACGGCGCTCCGGGTCGCTCAGCAGGGCCAGGCACGCCTCCGCGAGCGCCCGCGGGTTGCGCGGCGGCACGACGAGACCCGTACCGCCGATGACCTCCACGACCGCGCCGACATCGGTCGAGACCGTGGCCCGCCCGCAGAACATGGCCTCGATCAGGCTGACGGGGAAGCCCTCCACGACGCTCGACAGGACGACGACCGCTCCGGCCGCGTACGCCTCGGCGAGGTCCGGGGCCTCAGGGCCGCCGATCTCCTCGAAGGACACCGGGTTGTCGCCGACCGCGTGGGCGCCGTCCGCCTCGTCGGGGAAGAGCTGTGCGGCGAGGGCTCTGCACTGGCCGAGGTAGGCGACGCCCTCGGCGCCCGCCGCCGCCCCGACGATCCGCAGCCGGGCCCTGGGCCGCCGCTCGCGGATGCGCGCGAACGCGTGCAGCAGGCAGACCAGGTCCTTGGCGGGTTCGACCCGGCCGACCCAGACCAGCGTGTCCGGCTCACAGCCCGCGCCACCCGCACTGTCCGCACCACCCATCACGCCGACCGTGTCCCGGCCACCCGTCACGCCTACCGCGCCCGGACCACCCGTCACGCCTACCGCGCCCGCACCACCCATGACGCCCGCGCTGCCCGCCACGCCCACGCCGCCCACCGCACCCGCCACACCCGCCGCGCTCGCAGTGACGCCGGTCCGGGCAGTGCGGCCAGCGCGGGCCCCGCCCCTCGTACCCGCCCCGCGCTCCCCCACCTCCGCGAAGCGGGACGCGTCCATGCCCGGATAGATCGTGCGCAGCTTCGCGCGGTCGGCGCCGCACCGTTCCTGCCAGCGGCGGGCATGCGTGTTGCCGGGCGTGACGGCGGCGGCGCGGCGGTAGACCTCGGCGGCCAGTTCGCCGTGGAAGGCGGCGAGCAGCGCGCGGGTCGCGGGAGCCGCCCCGGCGGACGCCAGGTAGTGCGCCCGCAGTTGCACGCCGTACTCGGTCACCAGGAGCGGTACGCCGGAGAAGTGCCCGGCGAGCAGGCCCGGCAGCGCCGCCGCACCGCCCGCCGTGGCGTGGCACAGGTCGGCCGAGGCGAGCCCGTCGTCCCCGTACCAGTCGAGGGAGAGGGGGCGCAGCGCACGCGCGAAGTGGTCGGCGACGGTCAGGAGTTCGGGTACACGGGCGGTCCGGGCGGCGCGCAGGGCGCCGGGGACGCGGCAGGCGCGCTCCAGGGCGCGTACGGCGATCTCGGAGCGCAGGCCGCCGGCGAGACCGCCCTCGTCACGGGCGAGTTCGGCGAGCGCGTAGAGGGCGGTGCCGAAACGGTCCGCCTCGGCGCCGTCCGCGCACTTCTCGGCCCTCCCCGCAACGGAGGCCGCGTCCCCGCCCGGAACGAGCGGAGACCCGTCGGCGGTCCCCGGCGGCCTTCCGCAGACCGCGTCCACCAGTTCCCCGTAAGCCTCGGCGAAGCGGCGGCGGGCGCGGCGGCCGCGCAGGGCCCGGTCGTCGCCGGCCGTCCACAGCGGTGCCGTGCGGACCCGGGTGACCTGGGGCGGCAGTTCGATCCAGCCCTCGCGCTCCTGCTGTTCGGTGCGGCTGAGTGCGTAGACGTCGAACTCGTGTCGCGTGAGCCCGCGTACGAGCCGGTCGCACCAGAGCCTGGCGTCACCGCTCACATACGGATAGCCACCCTCCGTAAGCAGTCCGATCCGCACGAGTGCACTCCCGATCTCTCGTCTGGGGAGCCGCCGTCGCTCCGGCGGCTCGCAGCGGGACGAACGTAAGCGGACATGCAGGTGGGGGGGGGGGGGGGGGTTTGGTGGCACGGCCCAGAAGGGCGGCCTGAGGTGAATAAAGAAAAAGGACGGCGGGCGGTGT
>NZ_JBHWHV010000016.1:11505-43377 GCF_042732375.1 Streptomyces sp. NPDC059785 | reverse complement strand
GCCCTGGCCCGCCCCGGGCGCGTCGACCACCCTCTGATGCACCGCTCGGCCGCCCGCCTCGCGGGGGGCTGTAGAGCGCGGTGGACGGGGACCCCGGACAAGGCCGCCGCGGGGGGGCCGGGCGGGGGGGGCCCGGCCCCCCCACCAAAAGGGGTGAACGGTCGTAACTTTCCCCTACGTGCGACGTTCTGTAGCGCTACAGGGCCGTTCGATCACTGCCAGTTCGCGGCATACAGACACCAAATCGCGTCGCGCAGCGACGAACTCGCATCGCAGACGGCCGCGAATCCATGTCGTACGTCCGCGAGTTCACTTCACACCGGCTCACACCGCCGCCAACTGCCGGCGCGCGTCGCGGCGGCGGGTCGCGACCGCCGGGTCCAGGGCCGGTACGGCGGCCAGCAACTGCTTGGTGTACGGGTCCCGCGGGGCGTCGTACACCTCGTCGGCGGGTCCGCTCTCGACGATCCGGCCCTGCCGCATCACCGCGACGTGGTCGCTGACCTGGCGCACGACCGCGAGATCGTGGGCCACGAAGACCAGCGCGAGCCCGAGTTCCCGCTGCAACTCGCCGAGCAGGGCGACCACCTGCGCCTGCGTGGTGACGTCGAGCGCCGAGACGGGCTCGTCGCAGACGATGACGCGGGGCTCGGCGGCGAGCGCCCGCGCGATGCCGACGCGCTGGCGCTGACCGCCGCTGAACTCGTGCGGATAGCGGTCGTAGTGGGCGGCTTCGAGCCCCACGCGCCCCAGCAGTTCCCGTACGCGCTCCCGGATCCGTCGCTCGTCCCGCTCGCCGCGTGCCCGCAGCGGATCGGCGATCGACTCGCCGATGCTGCGCCGGGGGTTGAGGGAGGACACCGGGTCCTGGAAGACCATCTGCACCGCGGGGCTGACGGGCTTGGCGCCGGACCGTTCGCGGCCCTCGTACCGGATCGTGCCCGCGGTCGGTTCGAGCAGGCCCACGAGCATCCGGCCCAGTGTGGTCTTGCCGCTGCCGCTCTCGCCGACGACGCCCAGGGTCTGGCCCCGGCGGATGGTCAGGGACACGTCGTCCACGGCCGCGAACTGCCCCTTGCCGCGCCCGAAGACGCGCCGCAGCCCCGCCGCCTCCAGCACCACCTCGCCCGACGAGTCAGTACTACTCCCGGTACCACTCCTGGTACCACTCGAAGAGCCCGTGTCCCGGGCGCGCGGCGTGTCCACCCGAGGCACCGCCCCCAGCAGCTCCCGCGTGTACGGCTCGCGCGGCGCGCCCAGGACGTCGGTGACCGGGCCCTGTTCCACGGTCCGCCCGTGCCGCATGACGAGGACCTCGTCCACACTCTCGGCGGCTACGCCGACGTCGTGCGTGACCAGCAGCAGTCCCGTCCCGGTCTCCTCGCGCAGGGTGTGCAGGAGGTCGAGGATCTGGGCCTGGACGGTCACGTCGAGGGCGGTGGTGGGTTCGTCGGCGATCAGCAGGTCCGGTTCGCAGGCGAGGGCCATGGCGATCAGGGCGCGCTGGCGCATGCCGCCGCTGAACTCGTGCGGGCGCGACCGCGATCTGCGGGCGGCGTCGGGGATGCCGACCCGGTCGAGCACGGTGACGGCGCGGGCGCGGGCCGCCCGGCGCGAGGCGCGCGTGTGCACCCGGTACACCTCGGCGATCTGGTCGCCGACGGCGTAGTAAGGGTCCAGGGAAGACAGCGGGTCCTGGAAGACCATGGCGGCCTTTCCGCCGCGCAGCCGCCGCAGTTCGTCGTCGGAGGCGGCGCCCACGTCCACGCCGGCCACCCGTACCGAGCCGCCGACGCGGGCGCCCGTGCCGCGGTGCAGCCCCAGCAGCGCGGACGCGACCGTGGACTTGCCGGAGCCGGACTCGCCGACCAGACCGAGCGCGGCGCCCCTCGCCAGGCGGAAGGAGAGCCCGTCGACGGCGCGCAGCTCCCCGAACTCGACCGAGAGGTCGCTGACCTCCACCAGGTTGTCGCCGGTTCCGGCCGGCCGCCCTCCGGCTTCTACCGGACTCACGTCAGCACCACCCGTCGGTCGGCCACCGCGAACAGCACGTCCGCGACGGCGTTGGCCAGAACCACGAAGAAGCCGGTGACCAGGACGAGTCCGACGACCACCGGCAGGTCGACGACGTTCACGGCGTGCACGAGTTCGCGCCCGAGTCCGGGCAGTCCGAACATCGATTCGGTGAGCACCGCGCCGCCGATCGCCGCTCCGGCGTCGTTGGCGGCCAGCGCGATGACCGGCGCGATGGCGCCGCGCAGGGCGTGCCGTCCGATGACCGAGCGCTCCCCCACGCCGTACGCGCGGAAGGTGCGTACATGGTCCTCGGCGAGCGTCTCAAGCATCGCCGCGCGGGTGAGGCGGGCGTATCTGGCGGCCTCGATGAGGGCGAAGGAGAGCCAGGGCAGCAGCAGGTTCCACGCCCACTGCTCGGGGTCCTCGGTGAAGGGCACGTACTGCGGGAAGGGCAGCCACTGCAACTGCCCGCAGACGATGATCATCAGCACCAGGCCGATGACGAAGACGGGCGTGGCCGTGCCGGCGAGGGTGATGCCGGTCAGCACCCGCTCGGTCAGCCGGCCGCGCCGCCAGGCGGACAGCACGCCGGTGCCGACGCCGAGCAGCAGCCACAGCGTCATCGCGCCGACGACCAGCGACACGGTGACCGGCAGCTTGGCGACGATCAGCTCGGTGACCTGCTGGTCGGTCTGGTACGAAAGGCCGAGGCAGGGCGCGCCGCAGTGCTGCACGGAGGTGCCGGTCGAGTAGTCCTGGCCGGCGAAGACGCCCTGGAGGAAGTGCCAGTAGCGCAGGTAGACCGGGTCGTCCAGGCGCAGCTGATCGGCGACCTGCTGCACTTGGGCGGGCGAACAGCGCGGACCGCAGGTGATCTGCGCGACGTCGCCGGGTGCGATGTAGAAGACGGCGTAGATGATGACCGAGATCGCGAGCAGGGTGACGACGGCACCGACCAGCCGCCGTACGACGAAACCCGTGAAACCGGCGAGGCCGGTGAAGCCCGTGAAACCGGTGAGACTCGCACTCACACCCTTGAGACCGGTGGAACCCGCACTCACACCCTTGGGACCAGTGGGACGTGTGCTCATGCCTTGGCCTCCCGCCTGCGTCCCGTCCCGACGCTCAGCCGTGAGGCCGCGCGCGGGTCGAGGGCCGTGCGCACGCCGTCGCCGAGGACGGTGAGGGCGAGCACGGTCACGAAGAGCGCACCGGCGGGCAGCAGCAGGTACTGCGGCGCCGCCTGGTACCAGACGTCGGCCGCGGTCAGCATCTGTCCCCAGGACGGCGTCGGCGGCTTCACGCCGACGCCGAGGAAGCTGAGGGCCGCCTCGACGGTGATGTTCGCCGGTACGAGCAGGGCCGCGTACGTGATGACGGGCGCGGCCAGCGCGGGCAGCAGCTCGCGGCGGGCCACCCGCCAGGGGCCCCAGCCGCTGAGCCGGGCCGCGGCAACGTGGTCGAGTTCCTTCAGCGTCAGGGTGTGGGCGCGGACGATCTTCGCCGTCGAGCCCCAGGCCACCAGGCCGATGATCAGGGCGACCAGGACGGGCCGCGGGAAGCCGCTGGGCACGATCGCGAGCAGCGCCAGGGAGACGATCATCAGCGGCATCGCGATGATGATGTCCGTGGCCCGGCTGAGCAGTTGGTCGACCCACCGGTTGCCGAGCGCCGCGGCGACCCCGACCACGACGCCGATCAGGACCTGCACCAGCGTCGCCGCGAGGGCGACGCCGAGCGAGACCCGGGCGCCGTACACGAGCCGGGCGAAGAGGTCGCGGCCGGTCTGCGGCTCCACGCCGAGCCAGTGGTCGCCGCTGACGCCGCCGAACGAGCCGACGGGCACCCCGCCGCGCGCGGAGTCGATCAGCGAGGGGTGGTACGTGGTCGGGTCCTGGCCCTCGATCGCCGTGAGCAGCGGCGCGGCGAGCGCGACCAGGACGAGCAGCGCGACGACGGCCGCCGCGACGAGGGCGGCGCGCTGCGTGCGCAGCCGCCGCCAGAACTGCCGGGCTCCGGAGACCGGGGCGAGGACCGTGTCGGCACCCGCCCCGGGGACTCCCTGAGCCTCGGAGACCGTCAAGGTCTCACTCATCTCAGTCAACGGATCACTCATCGGACTTACTTGACCGCGACCTGCGAGATGTCCAGTACACCCGTCCAGTCGCTGATGACGACGTTCTTGATGTCCTTGCCGTACAGCCGCTTGTAGACCGGGTGGAACAACGGCACGGTGAGTGCCTGCTCACCGATCTTCTTGTCCAGTGCACCCCAGCGCGTGGCGGCCTCGTCAAGATCGGTCAACTTGTTGATCGCGTCAATCTCGTCATTGACCGACTTGTCGTTGAGGAAGCCCGTGTTGAAGTTCGCGCCGTCCTTGACGATCTGCCGGCCGTCGAAGATCGGGGCCAGGAACGGGCCGCCGGACGGCCAGTCGGCACCCCAGTGGGCGAGGAAGAAGCCGGGCTCGGTCTTCACGTCGTGGATCGTGTCGGAGTAGTCGTTCTCCTCGAGCCCTTCGAGCTTGACGGTGATGCCGGCCTTCTTGAGGGCGTCCTGGATCGCGGTGGCTATCTCCGGGCTGGTCTCGAAGTCCTTGGCGTTGGAATGCGTGAGCGTCACCGTAAGGCCGTTCTCGTAACCGGCCTCCTTCAGCAGCGCCTTGGCCTTGGCCGCGTTGCCGGACTCGCCCGCCGGGAAGTGGTCGTACGCGGTGTAGCCGAAGGACTTCTGGTCCGGCAGGTAGGTGGTCGCCGGCTCGGCGAGCGACGAACCGCCGGCCGCGTTGATCACGGAGGAGCGGTCGACGGCGTACGAGATCGCCTGCCGGACCTTCGGGTCGTCGAAAGGCTTCACCTTGGGGTTGAAGGCGATGTAGTTCGTGTAACCGAAGTGGCCGGTGCCGACGCGCGAGGCGAGTTCCTTGTCGCCGGTGACCTTGGCGAGTTCGGCCGGGCCGAGGTTGGTGTCGGTGGTGACGGCGGCGGCGTCCGCACCCTGGGAGGACGAGAGCCGCTGGTTGATGACGGAGGAGTCGAGCCCGGAGCGTACGTCGATCTTGTCCGGGTACGCCTTGCGCTCCTCGTCGGTCGCCGCGGACCAGTGGGTGTTGCGCTCCAGGATCAGCCGCTCGCCGTCGTTCTCGTTCTTGACGACCTTGTACGGGCCCGAGGAGACGGGGTGCTCCTCGTACTTGGTACCGGTGTCCTTGGCCTTCGGTACGGGCGCGAACTGGGTCTGGGTGGCCAGGTAGGGGAACTCCCCCTCGGGCTTGTTGAGGTGGAAGACGATGGTCCGCTCGTCCGGCGTCTCGATCGAGTCGAGCCCCTTGCCCTTGTCCTTGTAGGGGCCCTCGTAGTCGGCGCCGCCGATCAGCCAGTCTCTCAAGTAGGGCGCGCCGCCGGAGAGTTCGGCCGCGAAGGAGCGCTCGATGCCGTACTTGATGTCGGCGGAGGTGATCGCCGTCCCGTCCTCGTACTTCAGCCCGTCCTTCAGGGTGTACGTCCAGACGGTGGCGTTCTTGCTCGGGCGGCCGGTGTCGGTGGCGAGGTCGGGGACGACCTTCGAACCGGCGGCCCCGTTCTCGCGGTTGCGGGTGGTGAGCGTGCGGAAGACGAGCGAGGGCACGTTGCCGCCGCCGGAGGTGTACAGCCGCGCCGGGTCGAAGTCGGACTGCGCGCCTGCGTTCAGAACCGTCAGCGTGCCGCCCTTCTGCGGCTTCGAGTCGCCGTCGGCGCCCTTGGCATCGTTGTCCTCGGGCCCGCAGGCGGCGGCGCCCGCTGCCACGACCAGGCTGACGGATACCGCGGCCACGCGGCGCGCTGTGAGGGACGGTTGGCGCATCGGAAGACGACCTCTCGGATGTTGAGACGGATTGCCGCATAGTGAGACGAAAGAGCGCAGGATCCGCCCTGGGCGTCATGCATCGGTCGTCGGCGTCCGACGGAAAGGGGTCCGACGGGAGGGATCCGGCAGAAAGGGATCCGGTTCACGCGTTCACGCGGAACCCGCGGTCACGCGGGAACGCGAGGCGTACGGAGGAAGAGCTGACGCACACGCCGGGGCGGGTGTCAGCGACAGTGGATGTCGGCCACGCAGAGCGCGGTCACGCCGATGAGCGCCAGCTCGATGGCGGCGCGCGCGGAGGCGTGGGAGGGCGACATGCGCAGAAATATGAACGAACTTTCGCCCGCTGTCAACGCGGGCCGGGCGCCGGACCGGACCACGAGCCCGCTGCCGGTCCGGCGCCCGTCCGTCAACTCCCGGGGAACGGCCAGGGATTGGCCAGACAGTGGATACCGTCGTGATCGAGGAACTTGGTCTGCTGCTGCATGACCGGCGCCAGCGAGCCGTCCTTGTCACAAGTGACGTGCCCGTACCCGAGCCGGTGCCCCACCTCGTGGTTGATCAGCATCTGCCGGTACGCGTGGATGCGGTCGCCGTAGGTCGGCGAACCCTGCGCCCACCGGTACGCGTTGATCATGACGCGGGCGGTGGCGGCGGAGTCGCAGGAGACGTTGTCCTCGGTGGTGTCGAGGCCGGACTTGGCGCACCAGGTCGCGGTGGTGCCGGGGCTCGCCAGGGTGATGACGAAGTCGGGCTTGCCCGAGGAGATCCGCTCGAAGGTCCGGGCCCCGTTGTGCGCCCAGCTCCGGTCGTCGTTCAGCGTCTTCTGCACGGCCTGCGCGAAGAGCTCGGCGTCGAGCCCGAGGCCGTGTTCCACGTCGACCCGGTAGGTCCACTTGCGCCCCTTGCCGGGCGCCTTGTCGAGTCCGGTGACCGCGTCGAACTTCCCCGACCCCTCGAAGGTCTCGCCGAGCGGATACGTCTTGGCCATCTTCTGGTCGTACGTCAGCACGGTCGGGCTCGGGGAGGGCGACCCGGACTGCGTGGGCCGGCCGTCTCCGCGCGAGAGGGAGTCCTGGGCGCCCCGGCCCTCGCCGCCGGCGGCCTGGGCCCGTACGGCGTTGTCCTCCCGGCCGCCGGCCACCTGTCCGGCGACGATCACGGCGAGCACCGTGGTCACGGCGGCGGCCGCGATCCCGGCGAAGGTCAGCCCCTTGCCGCCCTTGACCGGGCCGGACCGCCCGCTCTCCGGCGGCTCCTCGGCGCCGGCGTCCGTACCGGCGCCGGTACCGCGGTCCCCACCGGCGGCGGAGCCGGGACCCGCGCCGGCCCGCCGCGACGCGTCCCGGCCGTCCCTGCCGTCACGGCCACTGCGACCGTCCTGGCGCGACGCGAAGACGTCGTCGTCCGCCTCGAACGCGTCGAGGTACTCCTGCCGTGGACCGCCGTGCAGGCCGCCGTGTGAGTCGCCGCGCCCGGTCTCCTGCGGCTGTCGCGGTATCCGCGGCCCCTGCCCGTGCGGCCCGGAAGCCGCGCCGGAAGCCGCGCCGGGCCCGGAACCGGGTCCGGAGGCCGCGCCCCGCGCGCCGCGCGACAGGTCGCCCCAGCCGCCACCGCCCTCACGCTGCTCGGGATGCCCGCCGCGCACCTGGGGCACCCCGCGCGCGGGAGTGCCACCGGGAGAACGCGGCACCCCATGGGCGGGGGTCCCGTCCGGGAAGCGGGGGACCCCGCGCGCGGGAGTCCCGTCAGGAAAACGCGGCACCCCGCGCGCGGGAGTGCCGTCGGGCGACCGGGGTACTCCGTGAGCGGAGCCGGGACCACGACCGGGACCGTGACCGGAACCGGGCCCGCCCGGTCCACCGGGTACGCCCGGTGCGCTGTCCGTGAGGCGCGGCACGCCCCGGGCCGGCGTGCCGTCGGGCAACCGTGGAACGCCCCGCGCGGGAGTGCCGTCCCCGTACCGGGGTACTCCGCGCGCGGGGGTGCCGTCCGGCAGCCGTGGCACACCTCTGGGCGGAGTCCCGCTCGCCGGGGGCTGCATGTTCCGCGGGGCCTGTGGCGCCTCCGGGGCTTGTGGAATCGGCGGGCCGCCCCTCTCGGGGGACGGTGTCGCTCTGGGGGCGGCTGCCTTGCCGCCGGCCTCGCCCTTGCCTGCCCGCCCCCGGCGGCTGTGACGTCCCACGCCCCGCCTCAGCTCCCCGAGTCCGCACTGTCGGCCCCGTCCCTGACGGCCGGGGCACCCAAGTCCGCGTCGCCGCGCAACTCTCCCGTATCCACGAGGAGTTCACGGAACGCCGCGGCCACCGTATCGGGATCCTCCATCATCGCGACATGTCCCGCGTCCGGGAGTGTCAGGAGCCGGGAGTCACGGAAGGCGCGGGCGGCCCGCTGGGCCATGCGGTAGGCGACGAGCTGGTCGCGGCCCCCGTAGACGAGCAGCGTCGGCGCCAGGACGCGCTCGGCCTGACGCCACAGCCCGTGCTGTCCGCCCAGCGTGTACGCGTTGACGATGCCGCGCGCCGACCGGGCCATGGCGTCCCAGAAGTAGGGCAGGGCGAGCCGCCGCTCCATCTCCTCGACCGCGTGCCGGAAGCCCTCGGGCGTCACCGTGGAGGGGTCCCCGTAGCAGAGCGCCATGACGCCGCGTACGCGCTGCTCGGCGGTCCAGCCCCGGGTGAAACGGGTGAACAGGCCCGCCACGCCGGGCAGCGCCAGCGCGGCGGTCGGCCACGCCGTGCGCTGCGCCCGGATCTCCGGGAGCGCGGGCGAGACCAGCGCGAGCGTACGGACGAGGTCGGGCCGCACGGCCGCGACGCGCGTGGCGACGGCGCCGCCCAGCGAGTTCCCGAAGAGGTGCACCGGGCCGCGTCCGGAGGCGTCGATATAACGGATGACCGCGCGCGCGTGCCCGGTGACCGAGTAGTTCCCGTCGTCCGGCGGCGGCGAGTCGCCGAAGCCCGGGAGGTCGAGCGCCTCGCTCTCCACCAGCCCGTCGAGCAGCGGCATCAGCGCGGACCAGTTCTGCGAGGAGCCGCCGAGCCCGTGCACGTACAGCGCGGGCGGCAGTCCCTCGCGCGCCGGCGGTCTCGACCGCACCGTCAGCGTGGCCCCTGGCAGTCCGACCGACCGCAGCCGCTCGCCTTCCGCGACCCTGACGGCACCGACCTTCGGGGAGACGGTGTTGGCCAGCAGGGATGGCAGCTCGGTCGAAGACATGCGGCAATGTTACGAGACGATCACGCGGCGACCTGTGTGTCGGCGGTCACAAGGAGAGGACGATCCGTGCCCCCGGCAAGCGATTGGCGCCCTGGCAAGCTGCGCGCCCTGCATCGGCCCGCCCCCCGATCGCATGGCGCTTGATTCGGGTGTCTCCTACGCTCGAAACAGGGCACCCATACGTGACCCCTGCTTCTGCCGGGGAAGTCTTCAGGGCAGTTCTAGGAACGGAGTTCGCCCATGGCCTTCGACCCCATCGATCCCGCCGACCCCCGGGCCGTCGACGTCCTGGCGGAGGACGAGAACCGCGACGAGACGGAGCCCCGGGAGAGCGAGGAGGCCCTCGAGATCGCCGAGGAGACCCCTGAGGCCGACGCCGCCGAGCAGCACACGGACGTGGCGCCGCGGGGCGACGAGCCGCTGGAGGAACTGGACCCGAGCCGCGGCGACGAGGCCGATCTGCTGGAGCAGAACCGGACGGTCTCCGTGGACGAGGACGACTACCGCTGACGGCTACCGCTTACGGCCACCACCGACAGCCACCGCAGCGGCCACCGCCGACGGCCACAAGAAATCACGGCCACGGCCGGAGCGGCCTCCACGGCCGGAGCGGCCCCCGCGGCCGGAGCGGTCTCCGCTGCCGGGGCGGCCCGCCGACCGGACCGGCTACCGGACTGGAGGCGGGACCGGCGACCGGACCACGACCGGCCCGCCCCCATTTGTGGCCGTCTGCGTGGCTGCGCCATTGTCCGGTCCGTGAAATTCTGCGCTCGCGACGCGCACAGCACGGTTACCCAAAAGTACGATGGCGGCGCGGCGCACACCGCATGTGGACGATTAGGAGGCGGCGTGACAGCCATCGAGCAGACAGAGGCGGCACGCCCGAGGGGCACGCGGCTGCCACGCCGTGCCCGGCGCAACCAGCTTCTCGGCGCGGCTCAGGAAGTCTTCGTCGCCCAGGGCTACCACTCGGCCGCGATGGACGACATCGCCGAGCGCGCGGGCGTCAGCAAGCCGGTCCTCTACCAGCACTTCCCGGGCAAGCTCGATCTCTACCTGGCCCTGCTGGACCAGCACTGCGAGTCCCTGCTGGACTCGGTGCGCCGGGCACTGGCCTCCACCTCCGACAACAAGCTGCGCGTACGGGCCACGATGGACGCCTACTTCGCGTACGTCGAGGACGACGGCGGCGCCTTCCGGCTGGTCTTCGAGTCCGACCTGACCAACGAGCCCGCCGTACGCGAGCGCGTCGACCGGGTCACGCTCCAGTGCGCCGAGGCGATCTGCGACGTGATCGCCGAGGACACCGGCCTCTCCCGGGCCGAGTCCATGCTGCTCGCCTCGGGGCTCGGCGGACTGGCCCAGGTGGTGGCCCGGTCCTGGCTGCACAGCGACCGCAGCGTCCCGCGCGACCAGGCGGTCCAACTGCTGACCTCGCTGGCCTGGCGCGGCATCGCCGGATTCCCGCTGCACGGCAACGAGCACCACTGACGGGACCGCTGAAGGCGCCCGCGGCTTTGTTCCCGTCCGCTGTTCGCTGTTGGCGTTCTTGGACGGAGCGTGAACCCTCCCCTCACCGGGCTAATGTGTGCTGCGTACGGCGCGGACGAACGCGCACATCACTGACCGTCGGAGGGACATAGCCGTGGAGGTCAAGATCGGCGTGCAGCACGCGCCCCGCGAGATCGTTCTGGAGAGCGGTCAGACCGCCGAGGAGGTCGAGCACGCGGTGTCCGAGGCGCTGGCCGGCAAGACGGCGCTGCTCAGCCTCGTGGACGACCACGGCCGCAAGGTCCTGGTCCCCGCCGACCGTCTCGCTTACGTGGAGCTCGGCGAGCCCACCACGCGCAAGGTGGGCTTCAGCGCGCTGTAGCGCTGACCGCGCGCACGGCGCGGCATGACGCAAAGGGCGCGCACGATGCGAAAGGGGTCCCGCGGCACTCGCCGCGGGACCCCTTTCGCTTCCTTCCGCTTCCTGAACTGCACAGACGGAGCACAACTCCGCCACAGAGGAGGATTGCGTTCCGGGCCACAGGGGTAGACCGGCTACGACCGATTTGCCCCGGCCGTGCGGGAGGGACCTCACCATGTTCTTGGAAGCGCTCGGCTCCGCGTTGCTCGGTCTCGCCCTTGCCTGGGCGGCGGTCCACCGCCTGTCCCACCGGCTGCCCGCCCGCACCCTGGTGCTGCCGACGGGCGTCGGCGGCGGCCTGTTCGGCGCCTTCCTCACCCACAGCGCGATGGGACCCGGCTATCCGCTGCCGACCCTCGTCGGCGCGGTGGTCGTCGCGGCGGCCTCGCTGTCGCTGCTGCTGCGCCCCGCGGAGAGACTGCGCCGGCGCTCGGCCCCGGCGTAATCCAGCAGGGCTCAGCGCCGACCGTCCCTCAGGCCGCCAGTCCCAGCGCGGCCATCCGCTTGGTGTGGGCCTCGGTGATCCTGGAGAACATCCGGCCGACCTCCGCGAGGTCGAACCCGTCGGCGACACCGCCCACGAGCATGGTCGACAGGGCGTCGCGGTCGGCCACCACGCGCTGCGACTGGGACAGCGCCTCGCCCATCAGCCGCCGCGCCCACAGGGCGAGCCGTCCGCCCACCCGAGGATCGGCGTCGATCGCGGCGCGCACCTTCTCGATGGCGAAGCCCGCGTGCCCGGTGTCGTCGAGGACTGCGAGGACCAGGCTCCGGGTGTCGGCGTCGAGGCGTGCGGCGACCTCCCGGTAGAAGTCACTGGCGATCGAGTCGCCGACGTACGCCTTGACCAGGCCCTCCAGCCAGTCCGACGGCGCGGTCTGGCGGTGGAAGCCGTCGAGCGCGGTCACGAAGGGCTCCATCGCCTCGGCCGGCTCCGCGCCGATCGCGGCCAGCCGGCCCCGCAACTGCTCGAAGTGGTGGAACTCGGCCGACGCCATCTTGGCCAGCTCCGCCTTGTCGACCAGCGAGGGCGCCAGCTTGGCGTCCTCCGCGAGCCGTTCGAACGCCGCCAGCTCGCCGTACGCGAGCGCTCCCAGCAGGTCCACGACCGCGGCCCGGTACTGCGGATCGGCGGCGGCCGTGTCCCAGTCCTGGGCGGCGACTCCGGTGGCCGCGGGGGCGGTCTCGGCGGACGTGTCAGCGGCGTTGTCAGGCGTCGTCATGAAGCGCACAATAGCCCGCCCGGAGCAGCCCGGAAGTCCCTGGTCAATCAGTGTGACGACGACCATGTGACCAAATCGGCCATCGCGTGTGCGCGATTCCGGGGTATGGTGGTAATGCGCCCGTTGAGTCGATCGCTTGGTTGATCGACGTAGCTCGACGGGCCGCACGAATGAGGATGCCCGGTCGGAGGCCCGATCGGCTCCGACCCGACAGCCCTCCCCGTCCGTACGGCACATTGCGTACGACGTCCGGAGGGACCCTCAGCGGTACGAGCGCTCGAGCGTCGGCAGTGGTCCCATGCCACTCGGCCCGCCCGTCAAGAGCGGCCGACGTCCCCGGCACGGTCCCGACACGACCCCCGCGCTCGCCTCGCACCGCGTACACAGAAGAGGCAGCACCCTGACTACGACGTTCCGAGAGCTCGGAATCCTTCCCGAGACCGCCGAGGCCCTGGAGGCCGTCGGCATCATCAACCCCTTCCCCATCCAGGAGATGACGCTCCCCGTCGCCCTGTCGGGCACCGACGTCATCGGCCAGGCCAAGACCGGCACCGGCAAGACGCTGGGCTTCGGCCTCCCGCTCCTCGAGCGCGTGACCGTCCCGGCGGACGTCGAGGCGGGCCGGGCGCAGCCCGAGCAGCTCACCGACGCCCCGCAGGCGCTCGTCGTCGTCCCGACCCGCGAGCTGTGCACCCAGGTCACCAACGACCTGCTGACCGCCGGCAAGGTCCGTAACGTACGGGTTCTCGCCATTTACGGCGGCCGGGCGTACGAACCGCAGGTCGAGGCGCTCAAGAAGGGCGTCGACGTTGTCGTCGGCACCCCGGGGCGGCTGCTGGACCTGGCGGGCCAGAAGAAGCTGAACCTGAAGCACATCAAGGCGCTCGTGCTCGACGAGGCCGACGAGATGCTCGACCTGGGCTTCCTGCCCGACGTCGAGAAGATCATCAACATGCTGCCGGCCCGCCGTCAGACGATGCTGTTCTCGGCCACCATGCCGGGCGCGGTCATCGGACTCGCGCGCCGCTACATGTCGCAGCCCACGCACATCCGCGCCACCGCGCCGGACGACGAGGGCGTGACGGTCGCCAACATCTCGCAGCACGTCTACCGCGCGCACAACATGGACAAGGCCGAGATGGTCGCGCGCATACTGCAGGCCCGGGGCCGCGGTCTCGCGATGGTCTTCTGCCGCACCAAGCGGACGGCGGCGGACCTCGCCGACCAGCTCCAGCAGCGCGGTTTCGCCTCCGGCGCGGTCCACGGCGACCTCGGCCAGGGCGCCCGCGAGCAGGCGCTGCGCGCCTTCCGCAACGGCAAGGTGGACGTCCTCGTCTGCACCGACGTCGCCGCCCGCGGCATCGACGTCGAGGGCGTCACCCACGTCATCAACTACCAGTCCCCCGAGGACGAGAAGACCTACCTGCACCGCATCGGCCGTACGGGCCGCGCGGGCGCCTCGGGTACGGCGATCACCCTCGTCGACTGGGACGACATCCCGCGCTGGCAGCTGATCAACAAGGCGCTGGAACTGACCTTCAACGACCCGCCGGAGACGTACTCCACCTCCCCGCACCTCTTCGAGGAGCTGAGCATCCCGGCCGGCACGAAGGGTGTCCTGCCGCGTTCCGAGCGCACCCGCGCGGGTCTGGCCGCCGAGGCGGTCGAGGACCTGGGCGAGACGGGCGGCCGTGGTCCGCGTGGCCGCGGTGGCCGTGGCGGGGCGCCCGCCGAGCGCGAGCGCGAGCGTGAGCGCGAGCGTCCGGCGCGCACGCCCCGCCGTCGGCGCCGTACGCGCGGCGGTGCGCCGCTGGACGAGTCGGCTGCGCCCACCGCGGTGCCGTCCGAGACGCCCTCGCCCGCGCCGTCCGAGACGTCCTCGACCGCGCCGTCCGAGACCGTCGAGCCGCGCGCTCCGCGCCGTCGCCGCCGTACGCGCGGCGGTGCGGTCGCCGAGCCGACCGCCGCCGAGGTGGTCGCCGAGGCGCCGACCGAGGCCGCACAGTCCGCCGTGGTGACGGCCGAGAGCGCGCCGGAGGCACCGGCGAAGCCGCGCCGCCGCCGCACCCGGGCGAGGGCCGCGGAGGCGGTGGAGATCGCCGAGACCGTGGGAACCGCGGAGACCGTGCCGGCTCAGGCGTCCGCCGCCGAGGCCCTCGCGGCCGCTGAGACGGTCCTCGGGACCGCCGAGGCGACCGAGGAAACCGAGGCTCCCGTGAAGCCGCGCCGCCGCACCCGCAAGAGCGCGGCCGCGACGGAGACGACCACCCAGGCCGCCCCGGCCGTCGAGGTCGCCGAAGAGGCCGCCGTCAAGCCGCGTCGCCGTACCCGCAAGGCCACGGCCGCGACGGAGACGGTCCTCGCCACGGAGACGGCCGCCCCGGCCACCGAGGCCGTCGAGGTCGCCGAAGAGGCCGTCGTCAAGCCGCGTCGTCGTACGCGGAAGGCCACCGCGCCGGCCGCAGCCGCGGTCGACACGGTAGAGGGCACGGCGTCCGTGACCGAGGCTCCGGCCGCCGAGGTGGCGGAGACGAAACCACGCCGGACCCGCGCGAAGGCCGCGACGACAGCCGCCGCCGAGACCGCCGTGGACACCGCGGAGACCGCGGAGACCGCCGAGGCCAAGCCCCGTCGCCGTACCCGCAAGGCCACCGCCCCGGCAGCGGAAGCCGAAATCCCGGCCCAGACCGCCGACGAACCCGAGGCCAAGCCCCGCCGCCGCACCCGCAAGGCCACGGCCGTGGTGGAGACGGTGGAGTCCGCGGACGTCACGGCCGAGGCCCCGGCCAAGCCGCGCCGGACGCGCAAGACCGCCGCGGCCAAGGTCGAAGCCCCGGCCGCCGAGGCGACCGAGGTCAGCGAGGTGGCGGAGACGAAGCCGCGCCGGACCCGCGCGAAGGCCGCGACGACGGCCGCCGCCGAGACCGCCGTGGACACCGCGGAGACCGCCGAGGCCAAGCCCCGCCGGCGCACCCGCAAGGCCACCGCCCCGGCAGCCGAAGCCGAAATCCCGGCCCAGACCGCCGACGAACCCGAGGCCAAGCCCCGCCGCCGCACCCGCAAGACCGCGGCAGCGGCGGAGTCCACGGAGGGCTGATCCCCGACCGACGGCCCGGTCCCGCCAACGCGCGGTACCGGGCCGTCGGCGTACCCGGGTGCATCTGGGCGTATCCGAGTGCACCTCGGCGTACCCGGGTGTACCCGGGCAGGCCGAGCTCGTCCGCGGCGCTACGGCGCTGCGGCGTTGCAGTGGTGCGGCGCTACGGTGGCCGTCGCGGCCGGTCGTGGGGGTCACCGGGGTCTCTCCACGGCGACGTCCGGCCGCGGTGGTCTTTCCCGGGGACGCCCCGGCGCGGGCTCACGGGCCGCCCGTTAGCCTCGAAGCATGAGCAGGCCGCCCACCTTCCGTCCGCCGTCCGGGGTCCGTGCGTACCGGCTGCGCACCGCGCGCGGCGAGTTCGCCGTACTCGACTCGGCGCCCCAGCCGCAGCAGCCCCGCGAGGGTCGGCCGCAGGAGCCGCCGGCGAAGGGAACCGCCCTGCTGCTGCCCGGTTTCACCGGGAGCAAGGAGGACTTCATCGCGCTGCACGGGCCGTTGGCGGCGGCCGGCTACCGCACCGTGGCCGTGGACGGGCGCGGGCAGTACGAGACACCGGGCCCCCGGGACGACGAATCGGCGTACACCCAGGGCGAGTTGGCGCAGGACGTGCTCGCGCAGGCGGCCGCGCTCGGCGGCCCCGTGCATCTCGTGGGGCACTCGCTCGGCGGGCAGGTCGCCCGCGCGGCGGTCCTCCTGGACGCGGCACCGTTCCTGTCGCTCACCCTGATGTCCTCGGGGCCCGCGCAGATCTCCGCCTCCCAGCGGGAGCGCGTGAAGCTGCTCAGGGACGCGCTGGCCGTGATGAGCATGGCCGAGGTGTGGGAGGCGATCCAGGCGATGGAGCCGCCCATGGAGCCACCCGAGGAGACCGACACCGGCGCCCCCGGCCCGGACCATGGCGGTCCCGATCCCGCCCACGGCCCGGACCATGGCGCTCCCGATCCCGCCCCCGGTCCGGACCATGGCGCTCCCGATCTCGACCCCGGGCTCGACAACCGCGTCGACCTGCGCCGCCGCTGGCTCGGCACCGCCCCCGCGCAGCTCGTCGCGACCGGACGCCAGCTGTGTACGGAACCCGACCGCGTCGCCGAGCTGGCGGCCCTGGCGCTGCCCGTGCACGTACTCTCCGGCGCGCGCGACGACACCTGGCCGGTACCGCTCCTGGACGACATGGCGATACGGCTGGGCGCCCACCGCACCGTCGTGCGGGGCGCCGAGCACTCCCCCAACACGGACCGTCCGCTGGACACCGCGCGGGCACTCGCCGTGTTCTGGGACCGATGCAGACCTCAAAGCCTGTGAGCCAGTAGGAACAGGTGAGATCAGTACTGGGTCTGGAGGTGCTCCCAGAAGCCGTCCCGCAGCGCGCGGCGCAGGTCCGCCTGGCCGCGCAGGGAGTACTGGAGCAGGCCCTCGGCCTCGACCAGCAGGTCCTGGTCGACCGAGCCCGGCAGATAGGGGTGCCCGGGCATCAGCTCCACCAGCGTTTCCCGGCCGCGCGCCGCCAGCCACTTCGCGGCGATCTGGGCGCCCACGAACCGTACGTCCTCGCGCGTGGGCCGGGCGGCCACCGAGGCGTCGTAGCTGCTGGCGGTGGTGCGTCTGGAGACGTACGGCTTGAAGAAGTCGAGGTCGAGGGTGCGCTGGCTGTCGACCTCCCACAGGAGCGGCTCAGCCTGGTTGCGGCCGTCCGGGGCCTCGATGCCCCAGAGGTGGACCCGGGCCCCGTAACCCTGCGCCGCCTCGACCGCCGAGACCAGGTCCTCGTCGCCGCCGAGGAGGGCCGCGTCGCTGATGGCGCGGTGCCGGGCGAGCGATTCGAGGTCGCTGCGGATCAGTGAGTCGACGCCCTTCTGCTGGTTGTTGGCGTTGAGGTTGCCCAGTCTGACCTTGACGTCGGGCAGTTCGGCGATCGACTGCTGCTCGGCGGTGTGGATGCGGCGGCGGGCGCCGTCGTACCAGTAGACGCGCAGCAGCCGGCTGTCCGCGAAGATCGTGCGGGCGCGGTCGATGAGTGCCTCGATCAGGCCCTCGGCGTCGAGTTCGAAGGCCCGGCGGTCTTCGGTGCCGGCGACGAGCCGGCCCGCCGCCGCGTAGAGGTATCCGGCGTCGACGAAGATCGCGTGGGTGGAGGGCGTCTTCGCCACCTCGGCGAGCATGCGTTGCAGCAGCTCGTTCGTATGGTCGATGCGGACGCCGAGCGCCGCGAGGTCGTCGTTCATCGATTCCATTGTCCCGGCGGTCACGCTGCGAACACAACCGGTCCCGGTCGGTCTCTCAATAACCTCTTACCGGTCAGTAATTAGGTTCTCGAAAATTTTCCTTAGCGTAGGGAATGTTTGTAACAAGCATCCCGTTGGATTCAGTGGGCACCTGAGGTACCGACGCCTCACGGGCCACTCACCAGTAGTTCTCCTCAGGAGGATGACCAGACGAAGGGAGAAGCCCATGCGCTTCGAAATCATGCGACTCGACGACGTCGACGGAACCCCCGTGGACACCACCGTCGTGGACGCCGCCTCCGTCAACGGGATCGTTCAGCAGGCCGCCGCGATAGGGCAGCGCCTGTGGATCCGCCCCGCCGACACGACTGCCTCGTAACGCGTACGCATTACCCCGTTACCCGCAGACGTTCTGCAGATTTCGGAGCCCCGCCGGCACCTTCGCCGCGCGGGGCTCCGCGCGTCGGTAGGGCACCGCGCGTCCGTGGGGACACCGCCCCCTCGTCGGTGGGGGCAACGCCCCTCGGCCGCCCTTTGATCAGCTCCTCAGCCGCCCTTGATCACCTGCGTGACCCCGTTGATGATCTGCTGCACCGCGATGGCGGAGAGCATCATGCCCGCCAGTCGTGTCACCAGGACGACACCGCCGTCCTTGATGACCCGGATGATCAGCAGCGAGTACCGCATGACCAGCCACAGCACGACGTGGATGGCGAGGATGGCCGCCCATACGGAGACCTGGGTCGCCACGCCGTCCGCCTTCTGCACGGCGAGGATCACGGACACGATCGCGCCTGGCCCGGCCAGCAGCGGCATGCCCAGCGGTACGAGGGCGACGTTGACGTCCTTGGTCTGCTTGGGCTCGTCCGTCTTGCCGGTCAGCAGGTCCAGGGCGATCAGCAGCAGGAGCAGCCCGCCCGCGATCATCAGCGCGGGCACCGAGACATGCAGATAGTCCAGGATCTGGTGGCCGAGCAGGCCGAAGACGGTGATCACACCGCCGGCCACGCAGACCGCCTGGAAGGCCATGCGCTTCTGCACCTTGGCGGGGCGGCCCGCGGTGAGCGCCAGGAATATCGGGGTGATCCCGGGCGGGTCCATGATGACGAAGAGGGTCAGGAAGAGGGAGCCGAAGACGGCGAGATCGAACACGGTGACTGGCCTTGCATAAGTGGTGAGTGAAGTGACGAGGGAAAGTGACGGGGGCGCACGGCACCCCGGCCGCCGCGCACGGACAGGCGTCACGCCCGGTGAAGCACACCCGGTGAAACACATCCGTGAAGCACACCTGGTGAAGCACGTCTGCTGGAGGAGTGCGTCGCGGGCGGCCCGTGACCGCCGGGCGACGGAGTCACGCCGCGCGGAGCGGCGATGTCATACGGAGGGCGGGGGCCTAGGCGGGCGGAGGCCTAGGCGGGCGCGCTTCCGCCGGTGCCCGGCACCGGGAACGCGCCGGTGGCGCGCCGCGTGATCTCCCCGTAGACCTCGGGATCGGTGGTGAACTCGCCGAGGACGCAGGTCTTGCGGCTGCCGTGGTAGTCGCTGGAGCCGGTGGTGAGGAGCCCCAGGTCGGCCGCGAGACCGCGCAGCCGGGCCCGGGTGGCGGGCTCGTGGTCCATGTGGTCGACCTCGATGCCGTCGAGTCCGGCGGCGGCGAGTTCGGCGATCGCGGACTCCGGCACCGTCCGGCCGCGCTTGGCCGCCGCCGGGTGCGCGAACACCGCGACCCCGCCCGCACCCTTGATCAGCCGGATCGCCTCGAACGGGTCGGTCTCGTGCTTCGGCACGTGGGCCCGGCCACCGTCGGCCAGCCACTGCCCGGTGAAGGCGTCGTTCACGGTCGGTACGACACCGAGCTCGACCAGCGCGGAGGCGACGTGCGGGCGGCCGACCGAGCCGTCGCCCGCGATCCTGGCCACCTGCTCCCAGGTGACCGGCACCCCGAGGTCCTGGAGCCTGGCGACCATGGCCCTGGCGCGCGGCACCCGGTCGTCCCGGACCAGCTCGCGCTCGGCCAGCAGCCCGGGCTCCTCGGGGTCGAAGAGGTAGGCCAGCATGTGCATGCTGACTCCGTCGAGGCGGCAGGAGAGCTCGGCGCCGGTGACCAGGGTCAGCCCCCCGGGGAGGGCGGCGACCGCCTCGGCGTGCCCGCGGGTGGTGTCGTGATCGGTGAGCGCGACGACGTCGAGCCCCGCGGCGGCCGCGTTCCGTACCAGCTCGGCCGGGGTGTCCGTGCCGTCGGACGCGGTGGAGTGGGTGTGCAGGTCGATACGCACGACGCGGACTCCAGACGGTGACAGGACGGCAGGGAACGCTCAAGGATAACGGGGATCCCGCCCTCCTCCGTCACACCCGCCCCCGCCGGCCACCCCCTACGGGCCACCCCGACCTCCAGCCACACGCCGGTCCGGCCTCCAGCCACACGCCGCCCCACCTCCGGCCAGCGCCGCCTCGCCCCCCGGCCAGCGCCACCCCGACCCCCAGCCACCCACCACCCCGGCCTCCGGCAGCCCCGCGCGGACGCCCGCTCCGCACGCCGGGCATCACGCCCCCGGCCACGCGCCACCCCGACCCCCGGCCACACGCCGCCCCGGCCTCCGGCAGCCCCGCGCGGACGCCCGCTCCGCACGCCGGGCATCACGTCCTACGGCTCTCCTACGGCTCTCCTACGGCTCGAGGATCCGCGGCGACAGCGCCCCGCACGGCAGCAGGTCCACCTCCGCGCCGGCGTCCCGCAGATCCGTCAGCACCAGCTCGTCGTACATCAGCATTCCCGACTGCTCCGGCCAGACGACCGCCCACAGCCACAGTCCGCGGGCCTCGCCCGCGAAGACGGCGCGGTCGTCCGGAGAGCCCGAGACCACCCACAGCGGTGTCGGGCGGCCGGCCGCCAGGACCTTGGCCTGCGGCGGCTTCTCGACGTTCATGTACGGGCCCGGGTCGGGGCCGTCGATGCCCGCGTACCGCGCACCGAGGCCGACTCCCAGTTCCTCGGCGACCAGCACCAGTTCCCCCGCGCCGCCCAGCGGGCCCGGGCCCGAGCAGGCCACGGCGGTGGCGCGGCCGCCGCTGCGGTCGTCACCGGCGCACGCGACCCCCGTGAACAGCCAGCCGACCGGCAGCGGCCAGGGCATCCACACCGGCACCTTCGCGCGGTGCACCACGACGCCGAGGGCCTCGACGCTGGGCGGGATCACGGGTTGCAGCGGATGCACGGTCCCGTGGACATCGCACTGCCACGCGTCGGAGAAGAGTCCGGGAGCCCTGACCCGGCCACCACACTTCGGGCAACTGGGTTCGCCCCTCATAGGCCCCAACGGTCCTCCCCGCGGTACGCCCCGTCAAGGACGATCACCCGTCCGGCGCGCGCCCCACCACCGAAAGACCGGATGGCATCCGCATTAATTAGCGCAGCTAAACAACTGGGCCGTCTGCCACGGCACTTGACAGCCGCTCAGTCCAGCGCGACGGATCGGCGGGTGGGATCGCGCAGGTCCGTCCCGCTGCTCAGCCAGCGTTCCTGGAGGGCACCCGCCCCGTGCACCCGCTTCCACGCCGCCTCGTTCGGGGTCATCGGCAGCAGCGGCAGGAACCGTACGGGATCAGCGGGCGCGTCGAGCTCCAGGTCCTCCACCAGGCCGCCCGGCTCGGCGACCAGGACCGAGGTGAACGGCGCACCCGGCCACAGCGGTTCACCCACGTCGAGCGACCCGCCCGGGGCCACGACGACCCCCTCGACCTGGGGCGACGCGGCGAGCACGGCCAGCGGGCGGAGCACCTTGTCGGTGTCGGCGCCGGACGGGCGTACCGAGAGGACCAGTTCGGCGCGGGGGCCCGCGACCGGGTCGGCGAGCACCGCGGCCGGGTCCGTCATCGGCTGCGCCGACATACCGAGCGTGGCGTAGCGGACGGTGTCGCCCTCTGTGAACCGCAGCACTTCGACGCGGTCGGTGCCGAGGAAGGTGATCGCGGCGCGGGCGTCGGGTTCGCCCAGCGCAGAGCGCAACCGGGCCTCGACGAGAGGGAGAACATCTGCCATGAGCCGAGCATAGAACTCGTCAGCAACGGGCAAAGCGGCACGTTGACGTTCAGTGCGCTGATAGTCTTGGCCGCTGGTCGGGGCAGCACGCAGAAGCGTCGCGGTCTAGCCTCGACGCGTGAGACTCCCCTGCGGGGGATGGATCGTCCCTCACGGGGGACCGGCCGGAGGAGGTGGGGCTGCAATGGACCGAAGTCGACCGTGCAGTACCACCCGCTCTTCCGCTCGCTGATGTAGCTCTGGCTCTGCCTGCTGCCGCCTCTCGCACTCGCTTCTCGTCCCGCTGGTGCACCGATGGAAGAGCCTTCGTTTCCGCCTGATCCATCTGACTGATCCGTCTGATCTGAATCAGTAGCGAAGCTGCCACCGCGACGGTGCGGTGCTCCCCGCTTTGTGGACGTGCCAAACATTCCGCAGTCAGGACGTCCCCATTCCGGGCAGTTCCAACCGTCGCCGGCGGCCTCCGTTGCGAAGGAGCCTGCCATGTCGATGATCCGTGACCTCCGTGCCGCGGTCCGTCCCCGTCCCTCGCTGCGGGGGGACGGCGGCTCGTACGACGCCACGCGCGACCCCGCCACGCCGTCGGCCGTCGTCGACTGCGCCGTCTACCGCGACGGCGCCCGCGTCGAGTCCGGCGACCACCTGACCCCGCACGAGGCGATGCGCCAGGTGCGCCGCGACGGCGGTTTCGTGTGGATCGGGCTGCACGAGCCCACCGAGGCCGAATTCGCCGGTATCGCGAACGAGTTCGGGCTGCACCCGCTGGCCGTGGAGGACGCCGTCCAGGCGCACCAGCGGCCCAAGCTGGAGCGCTACGACGACACCCTGTTCACCGTCTTCAAGACGATCCACTACGTCGAGCACGCCGAGCTGACCGCCACCAGCGAGGTGGTGGAGACCGGCGAGGTCATGTGCTTCACGGGGCGGAACTTCTTCATCACCGTCCGGCACGGCGGGCAGGGCTCGCTGCGGGCGCTGCGGCACCGGCTCCAGGACGACCCGGAGCTGCTCGCCAAGGGGCCCTCGGCAGTGCTGCACGCGATCGCCGACCACGTCGTCGACGGGTACATCGCCGTCGCCGACGCCGTGCAGGACGACATCGACCAGGTCGAGACCGAGGTGTTCTCGCCCGGCCGCAAGGGCACGCCGCGCGGCACCGACGCCGGGCAGATCTATCAACTCAAGCGCGAGGTCCTTGAGTTCAAGCGGGCGGTGTCGCCGCTGCTGCGTCCCATGCAGCTGCTGAGCGAGCGGCCGATGCGGCTGATCGAGCCCGACATCCAGAAGTACTTCCGGGACGTGGCCGACCACCTGGCCCGGGTGCAGGAGCAGGTGCTCGGCTTCGACGAGCTGCTGAACTCGATCCTCCAGGCCAACCTGGCGCAGGCGTCCGTCGCGCAGAACGAGGACATGCGCAAGATCACGTCCTGGGCGGCCATCATCGCCGTACCGACGATGGTGTGCGGGGTGTACGGGATGAACTTCAAGCACATGCCGGAGCTGCACTGGCGGTTCGGCTACCCCATGGTCCTGGGCGTCACGGTCGTCATCTGCCTGGGCATCCACCGCACGCTGAAGCGCAACGGCTGGCTGTAGGGCCGCCGTACGGGCACACGGGCCTGCCGCCCTACGGGCACACGGGCCTGCCGTACGGGGCGCGCGGGCCTGCCGCGGTCCGACGGCCGCTGGATAGTCTTGGTCCATGACCGAAGAGCTGCTCGACCAGGCCCTCGTCGAGGAGGCCACCAAGAAGTCCGGGCTGATCTGGGTGTCGGGCGGTGTGCCGGTGCTCGACGGGCCCGGCCGGGAGGCGTCCTCGCGGGCGCTGTGGCACGTCTGGCACGACGGCGCGGTGTGCCTGGTGGGTGACGGGCCCGGCGAACAGCCACTGCCCGGCCTGGCCGACGGCGGCGACGCGGTGGTCACCGTCCGCAGCAAGGACAAGGGCGGCCGGCTGGTCTCCTGGCCCGCCAAGGTCGTGGAGCTGACGCCGGGCTCCGCGGAGTGGGAGGCCACGGTCGGCGAGCTCAAGGGCAAGCGGCTGAACGCGCCCGACGCGGAGACGATGACCGAGCGCTGGGCGGGTGAGTGCCGGGTGCTGCGCCTCCAGCCGCAGGGCGGTACCGCTGCGCTGCCGGACGGCTCCCTCGCGGCCCCGCCCCGGCCGACCCCGGTGACGACCCGCGAGCCGGTCCCGGCCGGGCTGCCCCGCCTGCTGCTGAAGAGAAAGAAGCGCAAGCAGGGCTAGCCGCTACGAGGCCGGGCAGAGCCGGCCGCCGGGCGCCGCAGCCGCTGCGGCGCAGTGCCTCGCAGACGGCGGCGGCGGCGACGGTCGCTTCGAGGCCGGGCAGAGCCAGTCGCTACGAGGCCGAGAAGAGCCGGCGGCTACGAGGCGGGGAGCTGCTGCCCGTAGTCCACCGTCTCCTTCTCGGACGGTTCCTTCAGGGCGAAGTCCTTGCCCCAGTCGGTGAGGCGGAGGGTGCCCGCGCCGCCGGCCCGGACCAGCAGCAGCGGGTACGGCTCGCCCTCCAGGCAGACGTCGAGGCTGCCGCCCTCACCCTCGTCCGCGGTGATGCGGATGGTGCGGGTGCCCTGCTGCTCGTGGTGGCCGTCCGTCGCGAGGTCGCCGTGCAGCGTGAGCAGCCCGTCGAGGAGTACGTCCTTGTCGGTGAAGCCGCTGAACCGCTTGTAGGCCGGGTCGCCGGTCGGGACCTTGACGTACATGCCGTCGAGCTTGTCGGCGGCGGCCGTGTCCGAGCCGCTGTCGTCGTCCTTGCCGTCCTGGTGGTTCCAGAACGCGGCGTCGGCCTTGAGAAAGAGGTGTTCGCCCACCCGCAGCAGCCGGAAGCTCTCGCCCTTGGAGGTGACCGAGCCCGTGCCGCCGTCGCCCTTGAGCCGCATGTCGAGCTCGTAGGTCCGGCCGTTGGTCACCACGTTGCCCGACAGGCGGACCGTGTCGGCGGACTCGGCGGCCTTGCGCGTTCTGCTCTGGATCTTCTGGGCGGACAGTTTGCCGACCCCGTTCGTGCCCGCGTCCGGGTCCTCCGCGCTGCATCCCGTCAGTACCGTCCCCGTCACGGCCAGCGCGCACAGCGCGCTCGCCAGTGCGGACCTGCCGGTACGGCCCTGGGGGGTTGCAGTCACAGGTGGGGCCGCCTTTCGCGCGGATGTCCTCGGTGGCGTACGGCAGCGTACCGGGGCCCGGGACGCCCTACGGAGGCAGTCCGTCCGGACCGCTCACCAGGGCGTATCCGACCGGTACGGGCTAGCCTGAAGCCCACCCGAGCGGACATCCCGGTATCAATCGGCCGGCGGGGAAGAAGCCGGGGAACCGGATCGGAACCGGACGGGAAGGAGACGCGCGGCATGGCGGCAGGGGCCCCGAGGATCTTCGTCTCGCATCTCGCCGGCGCCGCCGTCTTCGACCCGAACGGCGACCAGGTGGGCCGGGTGCGCGACCTGGTCGCCATGCTCCGGGTGGGCCGGCGGCCGCCCCGGCTGCTCGGCGTCGTCGTCGAGCTGTCGACGCGGCGCCGGATCTTCCTGCCCATGACGCGCGTCACCGGCATCGAGACCGGCGAGGTGATCACGACCGGCGTGCTCAACGTGCGCCGTTTCGAGCAGCGGCCCACCGAACGGCTCGTCTTCGGCGAACTGCTCGACCGGCGGGTGCTGCTGGCGGAGACGGGCGAGGAGGTCACCGTGCTCGACGTGGCGGTCCGTCAGCTCCCCGCCCGGCGGGAGTGGGAGATCGACCGGGTCTTCGTCCGCAAGGGCCGCGGCGGCGCCTTCCGGCGGTCCAAGGGGGAGACGCTGACCGTCGAGTGGTCCGCCGTCACCGGGTTCTCCGCGGAGGAGCACGGGCAGGGCGCCGAGAACCTGCTCGCCACCTTTGAGCAGCTCCGCCCGGCCGACCTCGCCAACGTTCTGCACCACCTCTCCCCCAAACGGCGCGGCGAGGTGGCCGCCGCCCTGGACGACGCCCGGCTCGCCGACGTACTGGAGGAGCTGCCCGAGGACGACCAGATCGAGATCCTCGGCAAGCTCAAGGAGGAGCGTGCGGCGGACGTGCTGGAGGCCATGGACCCGGACGACGCGGCCGACCTGCTCGGCGAGCTGCCCGAGGAGGACGTGGAGCGGCTGCTGACGCTGATGCGGCCCGCCGACGCGGCGGACGTCCGGCGGCTGATGGCGTACGCGGAGCGGACGGCGGGCGGGCTGATGACGACCGAGCCGATCGTGCTGCGCCCCGACGCGACCGTCGCCGACGCGCTGGCCAGGGTCCGCAACCCGGACCTCTCCCCCGCCCTCGCCGCCCAGGTGTACGTGTGCCGCCCGCCGGACGAGACGCCGACCGGCAAGTACCTCGGCACCGTGCACTTCCAGCGGCTGCTGCGCGACCCGCCGTTCACCCTGGTCGGGTCGCTGGTGGACGACGATCTGATGCCGCTGGCCCCGGACGCCGCGCTGCCCGTGGTGGCGGGCTTCTTCGCGGCGTACGACATGGTCGCGGCGCCGGTCGTGGACGAGAGCGGTTCCCTGCTCGGCGCGGTGACCGTGGACGACGTACTGGACCACATGCTGCCCGACGACTGGCGGGAGACGGAGTACCGGCTCGACGAACTCGATGAGCGGGACGAGGGAGCGGCCGGGCGGGACGAGGCGGCCGGGACGGACCCGCCGGCGCGCGCCGCGGGCGACCCCGGGCGGGCGGACGGCGGTCCGGGAGGCGCGGATGGGCGCTGAGCGCGACAGCCGGGAGAAGGTGCCCGCCGGGGCGACGGCGACGACACGGCCGCGGGGCCGGCTCGACCAGCCGATGCTGCCGAGGCGCAGGTGGCTGCCCGAGTGGGACCCGGAGGCGTTCGGCCGGCTGTCGGAGCGGATCGCCCGTTTCCTGGGCACCGGGCGGTTCATCGTCTGGATGACGGTCGTCATCGTGCTGTGGGTGGTGTGGAACATCGCCGCCCCGGACGGCCTGCGCTTCGACCCGTACCCGTTCATCTTCCTGACGCTGATGCTCTCGCTCCAGGCGTCCTACGCCGCCCCGCTGATCCTGCTCGCGCAGAACCGCCAGGCCGACCGCGACCGGGTCAACCTGGAGCAGGACCGCAAGCAGAACGAGCGGTCCATCGCGGACACCGAGTACCTCACCCGCGAGATCGCGGCGCTGCGGGCCGGCCTCGGCGAGGTGGCCACCCGGGACTGGATCCGCTCCGAACTCCGGGAGCTCCAGGACGCGGTCAAGGAGCTGGCGGAGGCGGACGGCGACGGGCGCGCGGTATTCCCGGCGGACCGGGCACGCGGACGTGACGTAGACGACCGGTGACAGGACTACCCGGGCCCCCCGCCGGGCGCCGTACCATCGTTGACATGGCTACGGAAGACGCGGTGCGCGAAGCGCTGGCGACGGTGAACGACCCGGAGATCCAGCGACCCATCACCGAACTGGGGATGGTCAAATCGGTGGAGATCGGCGCGGACGGCGCGGTCGCGGTCGCGGTGTACCTGACCGTCTCCGGCTGCCCGATGCGCGGGACCATCACGGACAACGTGACGCAGGCCGTCTCGGCCGTCGAGGGGGTCACCCGCGTCGACGTCGAGCTCGACGTGATGAGCGACGAGCAGCGCCGTGAGCTGGCGTCCGCGCTGCGCGGCGGCCAGGCCGAGCGCGAGGTCCCGTTCGCCAAACCCGGCTCGCTGACCCGGGTGTACGCGGTGGCCTCCGGCAAGGGCGGCGTCGGCAAGTCGTCCGTGACGGTGAACCTGGCGGCGGCGATGGCGGCCGACGGCCTCAAGGTCGGTGTCGTCGACGCCGACATCTACGGCCACTCCGTGCCGCGCATGCTGGGCGCCGACGGACGTCCCACCCAGGTCGAGAACATGATCATGCCGCCGTCGGCGAACGGCGTGAAGGTCATCTCGATCGGCATGTTCACCCCGGGCAACGCGCCCGTCGTGTGGCGCGGCCCGATGCTCCACCGCGCCCTCCAGCAGTTCCTCGCGGACGTCTTCTGGGGCGACCTGGACGTGCTGCTGCTCGACCTGCCGCCGGGCACGGGTGACATCGCGATCTCGGTCGCGCAGCTCGTCCCCAACGCCGAGATCCTCGTCGTGACGACGCCTCAGCAGGCCGCGGCCGAGGTCGCCGAGCGGGCCGGCTCCATCGCCGTACAGACCCATCAGAAGATCGTCGGCGTGGTCGAGAACATGGCGGGCCTGCCCTGCCCGCACTGCGGCGAGATGGTCGACGTGTTCGGCACGGGCGGCGGTCAGACCGTCGCCGACGGCCTGACCCGTACGACCGGCGCGACGGTCCCCGTCCTCGGCTCCATCCCGATCGACGTACGGCTGCGCGAGGGCGGCGACGACGGCAGGCCGGTCGTGCTCTCCGACCCCGACTCCCCGGCGGGCTCCGCCCTGCGGGCCATCGCGGGCAAGCTGGGCGGCCGCCAGCGCGGCCTGTCGGGCATGTCGCTGGGCATCACGCCGCGCAACAAGTTCTAGAGGGCCTTGCCGGTACGAGGAAGGGGGCGCCGTCTGAGACGGCGCCCCCTTCCTCGTGTCTCACGCCCGGCGGCCGCTCAGGCGTACGCCGCGATGTCCTTGATCATCGAGAAGGCCAGCCCGTACGCGCTCATGCCCCGGCCGTACGCGCCGACGTGAACCCCCTCCGTGGTGGAGCCCGCGAGGACCCAGCCGAACTCGGACTCGCGGTAGTGGAAGGGGGTGGGGACCCCGTCCACGGGGAGGGACAGCGTCGACCAGTCCGCCCCGCCCAGGTCGTCCGCGAGCACCCACGCCGTCTCCGTCTGCTGCTCCAGCCAGTCGTCCCGCAGTGTGTGGTCCATCTGGGCCGGCCAGGTGCAGGACAGCAGCCCCACCCCGGCGAGCCAGGCCGCCGAGGACACCGAGGTGGCCTCCAGCAGTCCGGTGCCGTCCGCGCTGCGCCGCGAGGGGCTGGCCGCCACGGTCACCACCACCGCGAACCGCTCCTTGACCTCGTCCCCGGCCACCAGCTCGCTGCGCACCGTGGGCTCGTCGCCGTGTCCCACGCTGCCGTGCTCGACCGCACCGTCCGCCGACGTGCCGACCTGCATCAGCCAGCGCGGACCCGTGAACGCCTCGTCGAGGCCGTACCACGGGAAGGGCGCCAGCAGGTAGCCGTCGACCGTGCCCCGGCCGGAGGTGAGCCCTTGCCCGCCCTCCGTGGCCGGCGACTGCGCGCCTACCCGACTCGTCGTCTCCATCTGCCCGGACGCCTCCTGTTCTTGTTGGACCCGAGCGGCCCGCCCCCCACGGGCGTCTCGCTCACCTATGGTCCGCACAACAACTGGGCAGCATAGCCACACCACTCCGGGCGACTTGGAAACCGCCCGGCGCACAGGACCCGTACAGGTCCGTTTCAGGCCGTGAAAACCGCCATTGGGGTATGACTCACATCACGCGCGCGGGTGTACGGGGTGCATGGCCGCGGACGGGGGCGCCCGGCGCCGCGGGGCGCCGGGCCGTGGTCGGAGTGACGGCTCAGGTGGCGTCCGCGTCGAAGGGCGGGCGCTCGTCGGGAGCGGGCTTCTCGCGCTTCTTCGTCATGTCGACGGTGCCGCCCGCAGTGCCGCCCGCGGCGTCGGCGGAGGCCGTGGCCGAACCGGCGGCGGGCTCCGTGTCACGGCTGTGCACCGCGTCGGTGACCTCGGCCATCTCCTTCTTCAGGTCGAAGCCGTTGCGGATCTCCTTGAGCCCCAGCTCGTCGTTGTCCAGCTGCTTGCGCAGGAACGTCTTGGGGTTCAGGTCCTCGAACTCGAAGTCCTTGAACTCCGGGCCCAGCTCCTGGCGTATGTCCTGCTTGGCGCTCTCGGAGAAGTCCCGGATCTTGCGGATGGTGCGCGTGACGTCCTGGATCATCTTCGGGAGCTTGTCCGGACCGAAGATGAGCACGGCGAGGACAACGAGCGTCACCAGCTCGAGCGGTCCTATGTCATTGAACACCTGAGGCTCCTTGCGATGTCCGCGGCCCTCGGCAGGTCTTCCGTGGTCCGGGCCGGATCCACGGTACCCGGCGTTCCCGTCCGTCCGGTACCGTCCCGGGCGCTCCGGCTCCATGTACACGGCAGGTTTTCGCGGAGTTCGCCGTTCTCAGCGGGGCCGGAGCGCCTTGCGGGGGCCTTCTTATGAGGTTCCTGTCAGTCGCCGTCGCGGCGGTCGGTCGTCGTCAGTGCGGTCGGTCGCCGACGTGGCGGTCGGTCGTCGTCGTTCCTGCCGGTCGCCGACGTTCCGGCCAGGCGCCGACGTTCCGGTCAGTCGCCGTCCGAGGAGCCGAGGACGAGGGTGAGCTTCCTCGTCTTGCCGTCGCGCTCGACGGTCAGCTCCAGGCTGTCGCCGGGGCGGTGGGCGCGGGTCTTGACGATCAGCTCCTCGCCGGAGTGCACGGCCCGGCCGTCGATCTCGGTGATCACGTCGCCCGCCTCGATGCCGGCCTTGGCGCCGGGGCCGCCCGGGGTGACCGGCGAGCCGCCGCCCTGACTCTCGGTGTTGACCCGGGCGCCGTCCCCCGCGTAGTCCATGTCGAGCGTGACGCCGATCACCGGGTGGGTGGCCTTCCCCGTGTTGATCAGCTCCTCGGCGACGCGCTTGCCCTGGTTGATCGGGATGGCGAAGCCCAGCCCTATCGAGCCGGCCTGCCCCTCCGCGCCCGAGCCGCTGTCGGCGGACCGGATGGCGCTGTTGATGCCGACGACCCTGGCCTTGGAGTCGAGCAGCGGGCCGCCGGAGTTGCCGGGGTTTATCGGCGCGTCGGTCTGGAGGGCGTCGACATAGCTGATGTCGCTGCCGTCGCCCTTCTCGCCGCCCGCCGTTATCGGCCGCTCCTTGGCGCTGATGATCCCGGAGGTGACGGTGTTGGCGAGGTCGAAGGGCGCGCCGATGGCCACGACAGGGTCGCCGACCTGCACGTTGTCGGAGTTGCCCAGCGACATCGGCTTGAGGCCGCTGACTCCGCTGACCTTGACCACCGCGAGGTCGTACCCGGTGTCCCGGCCGACGACCTCCGCCTTGGCGGTCTGACCGCCGCTGAAGGACACGGAGATCTCGCCGTCGGACCCCGCCGGCTCGACCACGTGGTTGTTGGTGAGGATGTGGCCCGAGCCGTCGAGCACGAACCCGGTACCGGTGCCCTCGGCGTCCGAGCCGCGTACGTGCAGGGTGACCACGCTCGGCAGCGCGGCGGCCGCGATACCGGCCACGGTGCCCGCGGCCCGGCCGGTCGGCTCCTTGCCCGCCTGCGGCAGCTCGATGTCCGTGATCCCGCCGTTGCGCTCCAGGTAGACGCCGACGGCGCCTCCCACGCAGCCGGACACCAGCGCCACCAGCAGGGCACCGGCCACCAGCGACCGCTTGCCCCGCCTGCGCCGCTGCGGCTCGGAGACGACGGCCGCACCGGTCTGCTGCAACGGCCCGGCCGCGGCCCAGGGATCGTAGTTCTGCCAGGGAGCCTGCGGAGGCGCGGGCTGGGCCGGGACGGAGCCGGGCACCGGAGCGACGGCCTCCGGGTACGGGGCGGGAGCGGTGGCCTCCGGGTACGGGGCGGGAGCGGTGGCCTCCGGGTACGGGGCGGGAGCGGGTGTCTGGGGGGCGGCGGCGGGCGCGGGCTGAGCCGGGGGGCCCGGCTGCGCCGGGGCCGCCGACGGAGGCATGTGGGCCTCCGAAGCGCTGTGCGCCTCCGGAGCGGGACCCGGGGCCAGGTGGGTGCCGTGCGCAGGAGTCGTCCCCGGGTGCTGAACGGGCGGCGCGAGCGCCCAGGGCCCGGGCTCCCCGTACGGGGGCGTGCTGTAGGGGTCCGGGTCGTGCAGGGGCTGGGGGCGGTTGGAGGGGGGTGCGGGGGCGGCATCCGCGGGGGTTGCGGGGGCGGCGTCCGCGGGGGTGGGGGTCGGTGGGGTGGGGGCTGTCGGGGCGGCGGAGGTTGCGGGGGCTGCCGGGAGCGCGGGCTCGGTTGGGGCGGCGGGGTTGGCCGGGGCGGCCGGGGCGGCCGGGGCGGCAGGCTGCGTCGGTACGGCGGGGTTGGCCGGCGTCGCGGGCCCGGTCGGTGCGGCGAGGTCGGCCGCCGGTTCGGCCGGAGCGGCCTGTACGGCGGTCTGCGTCGGTACGGGCGGTGCCGCGGGCTCGGCCCGTACGGCGGGGTCGGCCCGTACTGCACGCTCCGTCGGCGTCGCGGGCCCGGTCGGTGCGGCGAGGTCGGCCGCCGGTTCGGCCGGAGCGGCCTGTACGGCGGTCTGCGTCGGTACGGGCGGTGCCGCGGG
>NZ_JBHWHV010000016.1:0-11406 GCF_042732375.1 Streptomyces sp. NPDC059785 | reverse complement strand
GCTCGGCCCGTACGGCGGGGTCGGCCCGTACTGCACGCTCCGTCGGGGTGGCGGGTTCGGCCGGTGCGGCAGTCTGCGTCGGTACGGCGGGGTCGGCCGGTGCCGCGGGCTCCGTCGGTACCGCGTCCTGCGGTGTCGCGGCCTCCGTGAGAGGGGTTGCGATCCCCGCGAGCGGGGTGGCGGTCTCCGTCGGTCGGCGGAGTTCGAAGTCGCCTTCGGTGTCAGCACCGGGCCCGCCGCCCGACTCCGCGCGCGCGGACGTCGGCTGAGGACGGCTCAGCTCGTAATCGCCGTCGTCGCCCTCACGGGAACTGTCAGGGGCCGCAGCCGACGCCGGAGCTGCGGTCGAAGCCGGGGCCGGGATCGGAGCCGGAGCCGACGCCGAGGTCGAAGCCGAAGCCGCGGTCGCAGCAGAAGCCGGAATCGGAGCCGAGGCCGAAGCCGGAGCCGCGGCCGAAGCCGACGCCGGAGCCGAGGTCGAAGCCGGGGCCGCGGCCGAAGCCGACGCTGCGGTCGAAGCCGGAGCCGGAATCGGAGCCGGAGCCGACGCCGAGGTCGAAGCCGAAGCCGCGGTTGCAGCAGAAGCCGGAATCGGAGCCGAGGTCGAAGCCGGGGCCCGAGCCGAAGTCGGCGCCTGAGCCGACTGCGGCCCCGGAGCCGGTACGGATGCCTCGCTGGCCTCGGCAACCGTGGCCGCCGAGGCAGGGCGCTCCAACTCGAAGTCACCGTCATGCCCGTGCCCGCCAAGCTCACGGTCACCGCGCCCAGCACCGTCACCGGGCCCAGCGCCTTCGCCGCGCCCCCCGCGGTCTTCGCGGTCCCCGCCCCCCGCCGTCGCCGTCGGCGAGGGCGAGGGCGAGGGCGAGGGTGACGCAGCACTCGATCCGGGCGGGACGCCCTCCGCAGGAGTCGGCTCCGCCGAGTGTTCCGTGGCCGTCTCGGTCCCCGGGTCGTGCGCCCGGGACCGGCCCCACCACTTTGCCCTCGTGGGCTTCCCCTCGTTCATGCTCTCCCCACACCTGGCCCGCGGCACGACGGCGCCCGCGGTCACCGCAGATTGTCGACTCCGCGCCCGGAACCCTCCCTGGGACGCGGCCCACCCTGGATTCAACCAGGTTCGAAGGCGGACGCGCAGAACGCCGCGGCGGGGGCGGCGCCGACCGGACCTATCCGGGCGGGAGGGAGGAGGACGGGGAGGGAGCGGGGGACGTGGTGCGCGGCGGTGCGGACAGCAGACCCGGGGTGACAACCTCGGGCGCCGTCGACCAGGACATCAGTCCGGCCGGCTGGACCGTGGTCACCGGACGTATGAGCGGGGACAACGCGGCCGCTCCGGCCACGATGGGAGTGGTCAGCGGATGCATCAGCCCCTCCTCCCCCGGCGGCGCCGCCGGAGCGGGGACTCCGGGCAGCAGGGGCGCTGACACGGAGGTCGGCGCCACGGGGCTGTCGCCCGGCGACCGCTGGCCCTGGGCCAGCAGCGGCCCGACGGACCTGCGGCGCTGCGTCTCTGGGGTCGCCGCACCGGTGCCCTGCGTACGCGTCGGCGTCACATTGCTTCCGGCGCCCGCGCCACCCCGTGCCTCGGTGGTGTCGCCCGGCATGCCGGTGGTCACACCGCCCAGCGCGACGGCCGCCAGGGAGACCGCGCCCGCGGCGGCGAAGGCGAACCGCAGCCCGCGCGAGGCGGACCGGTCGGCCTCGTGACGGCTGACGTCGTGGATGCGGAAACCGCGTCCCGGGGAGGGCGGCAGCACATCCGCGTGCGGCCCGGCGGCCGGTGCGTAGCGGAAGGGCTCACCCGTCACGCCGAAGATCCCGGAGAACCCGGAGGCCGTCCGGTCCGGTCCGGGGGGCCTTCCGCCGAAGCCGCCCCCGCCCAGCGGCGAGCCACCGCCTTCGGAATCGCCTCCCCCGGGGAGCTCCTGGAGACGGGCCAGGAAACTCGCCGAAGGAGGGGGCGGCGCCACCTCCGCGAACACGTTCTTCAGCCGGCGCTGGGCGTCCGCCTCGGCCTTGCACTTCGCACAGGTGGCGAGGTGGGCCAGGACGCGTTCGCGCGACTCATGACCGAGCTCTCCGTCGACCAGGGCGGAGAGTCGGTCCCCAAGATGCTGCTCTGCCGGGGTAGGACGTGATCCACTCACGCGGTCGCGCCCCCTCCTCCCAGCGCGGGAACTCCGGTGACCGCCGCGAAACCGCGGCGCCCCGCACGGGCCTCGGGGGACCGGTGTGCGAGGGCCTTGCGGAGCTGGGACCGGCCGCGGTGGATCCGGCTGCGGACCGTGCCGAGCTTGACCCCGAGGGTGGCGGCGATCTCCTCGTACGACAGGCCCTCGATGTCGCAGAGGACGACGGCGGCGCGGAATTCGGGCGCGAGGGTGTCCAGCGCCTGCTGGACGTCCGCGTCGAAGTGCGCGTCGTTGAAGACCTGCTGCGGGGAGGGCTCGCGGCTGGGCAGGCGCTCGGCCGCGTCGTCGCCGAGGGCGTCGAAGCGGATGCGCTGCTTGCGGCGCACCATGTCCAGGAAGAGGTTGGTGGTGATGCGGTGCAGCCAGCCCTCGAAAGTGCCGGGCGTGTACGTCGACAGCGAACGGAAGACGCGCACG
Source organism: Streptomyces sp. NPDC059785 (assembly GCF_042732375.1). Classification (NCBI taxonomy): domain Bacteria; kingdom Bacillati; phylum Actinomycetota; class Actinomycetes; order Kitasatosporales; family Streptomycetaceae; genus Streptomyces; species Streptomyces sp. NPDC059785. The sequence continues at coordinate 8,797 of NZ_JBHWHV010000016.1, read as the reverse complement.
AAGACTTCCTGGGTGAGGTCCTCGGCGTCGTGCTGATTGCCGGTCAGGCGGTAGGCGAGCCGGTACACCCGGCCGCTGTGCGTGCTGACGATCTCCTCCCAGGTGGGCGGAGTCCACGCCTGGGAGACCGCGTCGGTGGCGAAAGTCGCGGTCTGCGCGGAGTCGGCGGTGCGGAAACGGTCAGCGGTGTCAGTCACGGATTTCGGCTCACCTGCCGACCTGAGGAAGCGCCGGAGCACCCCTCCACGATCCACAGGAACAGCCGCACCTCCCCTGTCGGCTCTGGTGGTGTCCAGCGGAGCCCCTACCATAGCCACCTCGCCCGTTAGCTCCGGATAAGCGGTTTTACGAGAATTTGATACGCGCTTCCGCGGCTGCGTCAGCACTTGCTCGGCGTCCTGATCCATCAGCGTCCCCCCAGCTCGTTCCCCCACCCGTCTAAACGCCTGGTCCCATCTGCGGGTTCCCGGCGGCAACGGATACAGTCACGGCCAGGCAACTACGGGGACAGGAGAGGGTCATTACCGGCAACCGGCAGACGAGCTGGGCGTTCGCCGACGCCTTTGTCGCCGAGGACGAGGCGCTGCGCTGGGCCCGGGACCGGGCCCGGGAGGCAGGGCTGCGCTCGGTGTCGCCCGGCGCCGGCGCCGCGCTGCGCCTGCTCGCCGCCACCGTGGACGCGAAGGCGGTGGCGGAGATCGGGACCGGGACCGGGGTCTCCGGCATCCACCTGCTGCACGGCATGCGGCCCGACGGGGTGCTGACCACCGTGGACCCCGAGCCGGAGCGCCAGCAGTTCGCCCGTCAGGCGTTCCGCGCCGCCGGCTTCGCCAGCAACCGGGCCCGGTTCATCCCGGGCCGCGCCCTGGACGTCCTGCCCCGCCTCGCCGACAGCGGCTATGACCTCGTCTTCTGCGACGGCGACCGCCTGGAGTGCCTGGACTATCTCGCTGAATCGTTGCGCCTGCTGCGCCCCGGCGGACTCGTGGTGTTCGAGGGCGTCTTCGCGGACGGCCGCACGGTGGACTCGGGTCCCCAGCCCGCCGAGGTCGGGCGGCTGCGGGAGCTGCTGCGCGCGGTGCGCGAGAGCCAGGAGCTGGTGCCCTCGCTGCTGCCGGTGGGCGACGGCCTGCTGTGCGCGGTCAAGCGCTGACGCGTTCCCCACGCGCCCGCAGGGCTCCCCGCGGCGCCCGCAGCACCTCCCGCGGCACCCGAAGCGTTCCCCAAGGCGCCCGAGGTGTTCCCCGAGGCGCCCGAGACTTCCGCCGCGCCCGCCCGAGGAGGCGTGCCGGGCAGCCCCCGTACCCCGGGCACGACAGCGCCCCGGCACCGCGTACGATGCCGGGGCGACTGAAGAAAGAGTGGGTCGCGTTCCGCGTCAGCCGACGACCTTCTTGAGGGCGTCGCCGAGCGCGTCGGCCTCGTCAGGGGTCAGCTCGACGACGAGCCGACCGCCGCCTTCGAGCGGAACGCGCATGACGATGCCCCGCCCCTCCTTGGTCACCTCGAGCGGGCCATCGCCCGTCCGCGGCTTCATGGCCGCCATGCTCGTTCCCCTTCCTGAAACCGCTCATCGTCGCCGACGGCCCTGGGAGGGCACGCACGTCCCCTCATAGGACGCACGTCACCGGCATCGAACACATTGCTTCCAGGCCATTATCCCGCATCTCAGGACCCGATGACCAACATCAGTCGGCATCGCTTGCGCAACGCGCGCGAGCAAAACCACCCAATTCGGCGTTGTGGCTGCGATACTGCGCCGCCGCATGGACTTCCGCAGCGCGGAATTCTTTGACGCAGGTCACATGTCCGCGCCACCCCACCGCCGGTTCTCTCCGCCATGCTGTCCTCGGAAGAGACGTACCGGCGGGTACGCCGCCAGCCGCGACACCGGAGGAGACCCACCATGGCCGACACCGTGCTCTACGAGGTGAGCGACGGACTCGCGACGATCACGCTGAACCGCCCGCAGGCGATGAACGCGCTGAACAACGAGACCAAGGCGGCCCTGCGGGACGCGGCGCAGGCGGCCGCGGCGGACGACGCGGTGCGGGCCGTCCTGCTGACCGCGGCGGGCGACCGCGCGTTCTGCGTGGGCCAGGACCTCAAGGAGCACGTCGGCGGGCTGCTCGAGGCGCGCGAGTCGGGCTCCGACGAGGGCGTGATGAGCACGGTGCGGGAGCACTACAACCCCATCGTGCGGGCGCTGGCGGGCGCCGCGAAGCCGGTGGTGGCGGCGGTGAACGGCGTCGCGGCCGGGGCCGGCTTCGGCTTCGCGCTCGCCGCCGACTACCGCATCGTCGCGGACACCGCCTCCTTCAACACCTCGTTCGCCGGGGTCGCGCTGACCGCCGACTCGGGCATCTCCTGGACGCTGCCGCGGGTCGTCGGCCCGGGCCGCGCCGCCGACCTGCTGCTCTTCCCGCGCAGCATCGGCGCCCAGGAGGCGTACGACCTGGGGGTAGCCAACCGGATCGTGCCGGCCGCGGAGCTGGCGGCCGAGGCGGTGAAGGTGGCGCGCGGCCTCGCCGAGGGCCCGACCCTGGCGTACGCCGCGCTCAAGGAGTCCCTCGGCTACGCCCTCTCCCACTCCCTGGAGGAGGCGCTGGAGAAGGAGGACGAACTCCAGACCCGGGCGGGCGCCTCGCAGGACCACACCATCGCGGTGCAGGCGTTCATCAACAAGGAGAAGCCGAAGTACCTGGGGAGCTAGACGGCTCCCCCCTGGGCCCGTCCCGAGTCCGTACGGGGTCAGGACCGTCCTGGGCCCGTCCCAGGTTCAGCCGCGGCGGGCCGTGCAGTCCGCGAGGTGGTCGTCCACCAGTCCGCACGCCTGCATCAGCGCGTACGCCGTGGTCGGGCCGACGAAACGGATGCCGCGCTTCTTCAGGGCCTTGGACAGGGCGGTCGACTCGTCGGTGACGGCGGGCACGTCGGTCAGTGTCCGCGGGGCGGTGCGGGACTCCGGGTCCGGGGCGAAGGACCAGATCAGCCCGTCCAGTTCGCCCGGCGCCCAGTCGGCGAGCACGCGCGCGTTGGCGAGCGTGGCGGCGATCTTCGCGCGGTTGCGGATGATGCCCGGGTCGGCGAGGAGGCGCTCCGCGTCGGCGTCCGTGAACGCCGCCACCTTGGCGATCTCGAAGCCGGCGAAGGCCTCGCGGAAGCCGGTCCTGCGTCTCAGGATGGTGATCCAGGACAGGCCCGACTGGAACGCCTCCAGGCACAGCCGCTCGTACAGCGCGTCGTCCCCGTGGACCGGGCGACCCCACTCCTCGTCGTGGTACGCCGTGTAGTCCTCGGCGGACAGGGCCCAGGGGCAGCGCAGCAGCCCGTCGGGGCCGGCGAGGGCGGCGCTCACTGGTGGTCCTCCTCGGCCCGCTCGCGCAGCGCGGGCGCGGACGCGCGGGCGCCCGCGAGGGCGGCCTCAAGGTCCGCGATCCGGGCGTCCCGCTCGGCGATCTCGGCGCCGAGGCGGCCGAGGGCGTCGTCGACGTCCGCCATCCGGTACCCGCGCACGGCCACGGGGAAGCGCAGCGTGTCCACGTCGCCGCGGTTGACCGGCCGGTCGTACGGGAGGGGGTCCTCCAGGCGCTCCACCGCGGCCTCGGGCAGCGGGCCGCCGCTCTCGCCGCCGCTCACCACGGCCAGTGTCACCGCGGCGACCACGACGGCGAGCGCGGCGACCAGGAACAAGAACATGAACATCGCTGAGGTCCCCACGCGTCGGTGCCGGCACGGACCGCGCCGGCGTGGAAGGTGTCGAAAGTGTCAGGCACCGATCGTGCCATGCGAGTCTGACAGTTAGGGTCGCAGGCGGCTAAGCAGCGGCGGGTACTAGGAGAGGTCACAGGGGATGCTCAGGCTGGGCAGGCGTGAATTCGGCACCCACGAGCCGGTGATCATGGCGATCGTGAACCGGACCCCGGACTCCTTCTACGACCAGGGTGCGACCTTCCGCGACGAACCGGCGCTCGCCCGGGTCGAGCAGGCGGTCGCCGAGGGCGCCGACATCGTCGACATCGGCGGGGTCAAGGCGGGACCGGGCGAGGAGGTCACCCCCGAGGAGGAGGCGCGGCGCACGGTCGGCTTCGTCGCCGAGGTGCGGCGGCGCTTCCCCGACGTGATCATCAGCGTCGACACCTGGCGGCACGAGGTCGGCGAGGCGGTCTGCGAGGCGGGCGCCGACCTGCTCAACGACACGTGGGCCGGGACCGACCCGCTGCTCGCCGAGGTCGCCGCCCGGCACGGGGCGGGCCTGGTGTGCACGCACGCCGGCGGCGCCGAGCCGCGCACCCGCCCGCACCGGATCGCGTACGACGACGTGGTGGCCGACATCCTGCGGGTGACCCTCGGGCTGGCCGAGCGGGCGGTGTCCCTGGGGGTGCCGCGGGAGTCGGTGATCATCGATCCCGCGCACGACTTCGGCAAGAACACCCGCCACAGCCTGGAGACGACGCGGCGCCTCGGCGAGCTGGTGGACACCGGGTGGCCCGTCCTCGTCTCGCTCTCCAACAAGGACTTCGTCGGCGAGACGCTGGACAAGCCGGTCAAGGAGCGCCTGGTGGGCACGCTGGCCACGACCGCCGTCTCGGCGTGGCTCGGGGCGCGGGTCTACCGCGTGCACGAGGTCGCGGAGACCCGGCAGGTCCTGGACATGGTGGCGTCGATCGCGGGTCACCGGCCGCCGGCGGTGGCCCGGCGGGGGCTCGCGTAGACCTTCCGCACCCCCGCCGTCCTTCCGTGAGCCGCTGCCGTACGCCGCTGCCTCCGGGCTACCGCCCCGCTTCCTTGGAGACCAGCGCCACTGCCTCGTCCACGTCGTCCGTGACGTGGAACAGGAAGAGGTCCTTCTCGGCGGCCTTGCCCTGGGCGACCACGGTGTCCCTGAGCCAGTCGACGAGCCCGGTCCAGTACTCGGTGCCGAAGAGGACGATCGGGAAACGCGTGACCTTCTGGGTCTGCACGAGCGTGAGCGCCTCGAAGAGCTCGTCCAGGGTGCCGAGGCCGCCGGGCAGCACCACGAAGCCCTGGGCGTACTTGACGAACATCATCTTCCGGACGAAGAAGTAGCGGAAGTTCAGCCCGATGTCGACGTACGGGTTGAGCCCCTGTTCGAAGGGGAGCTCGATGCCGAGGCCGACGGAGATGCCCTTGGCCTCGCAGGCGCCCTTGTTGGCGGCCTCCATGGCGCCGGGGCCGCCGCCGGTGATCACTGCGAAGCCGGCGTCGACGAGACCGTGGCCGAGCCGCACGCCCGCCGCGTACTCCGGGGAGTCGGCCGGGGTGCGGGCCGAGCCGAAGACGCTGATCGCGGGCGGGAGTTCGGCCAGTGTGCCGAAGCCCTCGATGAACTCCGACTGGATCCGCAGCACGCGCCAGGGGTCGGTGTGCACCCAGTCGGAGGGTCCGCCCGCGTCCAGCAGCCGCTGGTCCGTCGTGCTCGCCTGGACCTGTCCCCGCCTGCGCAGCACGGGGCCCTCCTGCTGTTCCTCGGGCGGCTGCTTCTTGCCCTCCGGGTCACCGGTAGCCATGTCCGCTCCCTCCGCTTGCTTCCGTTCCACCCCAGCGTAGATCCACGGGGGTTACGGCGGGGGGACGTAGGCATGTCCTCCGTGAACCGCGGCAGCGGCGGCCGGAGGGCAAGGGCCGGGCAGCTCAGGGGCGCGGCGGATCAGGAGGTCAGCCAGGCGCGCAGGCGCTCCTCGGCCTCGGGGATCAGGGACGCCCGCACCCGCTCGTCCGCCTTGTGGGCCAGGAGCTGGGCGCCGGGGCCGTAGTTGACCGCGGGGACGCCGAGCGAGCTGAAGCGGGCGACGTCGGTCCAGCCGAACTTGGGGCGGGCCTCGCCGCCGACGGCCGCCATGAAGGCCGCCGCCGCGGGGTGGGTCAGACCCGGCCGGGCACCCCCGGTGTGGTCGTCCACGACGAACTCGTCCACGCCGCAGTCCGCGAAGTACTCGCGCACGAACGCCTCGGCCTCCTCCTCGCTGCGGTCGGGCGCGTAGCGGAAGTTGACGACGACGGTGCAGGCGTCGGGGATGACGTTGGTGGCCACGCCGCCCTCGACGCGTACGGCGTTGAGGCCCTCGTGGAACTGAAGGCCGTCCACGACCGGGGTGCGCGGCTGGTAGGCGGCGAGCCTGGTCAGGACGGGGGCGGCGGCGTGGATGGCGTTGGAGCCCATCCACGCGCGCGCGGAGTGCGCCCGCTCCCCCTTGAACCTGAGGAACATCCTCAGTGTGCCCTGGCAGCCGCCCTCGACCTGGCCGTCGGTCGGCTCCAGGAGGATCGCGAAGTCGCCGCGCAGCCAGTCGGGGTGGGCCTCGGCCACATGCCCGAGGCCGTTGAGGTGTGCGGCGACCTCTTCGTTGTCGTAGAAGACGAAGGTCAGGTCGCGGTTGGGGGCGGGGACCGTGGCGGCGATGCGCAGTTGCACCGCCACGCCGGACTTCATGTCGCAGGTGCCGCAGCCCCACAGGACGCCGTCCTCGTCGAGCCGGGAGGGGACGTTGCCCGCGATCGGCACCGTGTCGATGTGGCCCGCGAGGATGACGCGTTCGGCGCGGCCCAGGTTCGTGCGGGCCACCACGTTGTTGCCGTGGCGGTCGACCGTCAGGTGCGGCAGGGCGCGCAGCGCCGCCTCGATCGCGTCCGCGAGCGGCTTCTCGCTGCCGCTCTCGGAGGGGAAGTCGACGAGCCGCGCGGTGAGCTCGGCGGCGTCCAGCGTGAGGTCAAGCGGGGTGTCGGCCATGGCGTCGACCCTAACCCGCGCGGGGAGCGGAGCAGGTCGGCGGCCCGACGGTGCGACAGTCACATCTTCTCCCGCACTTGTCCACAGCTCACATACGAACGACAGCGCCCTCCAGTACCTTGTTCGCGTGCCAGAACCGTCCCCCACTCCGTTCCGGCGCGGCCGCCTCCTGCGTTTCGGAGCGGCTGTCGCCGTGCTCCTCGCCCTCGCGGGCTACCTCACCGCGCAGTATCTGACCGGGGGCCGCGCGCCCCGCTGCAAGGTCGTCTCCGGCCACGGGGACGACGTGTCCTACCAGTTCACCCCGGAGCAGGCGGTGAACGCGGCCACCATCTCGGCGGTCGGCTCCACCCGCGGCATGCCCGAGCGCGCCGTGACCATCGCCCTGGCCACCGCCCTCCAGGAGTCCGGCCTGCGCAACATCCCGCACGGCGACCGGGATTCACTGGGCCTGTTCCAGCAGCGCCCCTCGCAGGGCTGGGGCAGCGAGAAGCAGATCCTGGACCCGACGTACGCGGCGGCGAAGTTCTACGACCACCTGGAGAAGGTCCAGGGCTATGCGCAGCTGCCGCTCACGGTCGCGGCGCAGCGCGTCCAGCGCAGCGGCTATCCACAGGCGTACGCGAAGCACGAGCCGGACGCCACCCTGCTGGCCGCGGCCCTCACCGGCCATGCGGCGGCCACGCTGACCTGCGAGGGGCTGCCCGGTACGACGACACCCACCGGCGGACCCGACGCCGTACGGGCCGCGCTCGCCCGGGACTTCGGGCGCGAGGTGTTCCAGGTGGCCGGTGCCGAGGTGAGCGCCGGCTCGCAGCACGCCTCCCGGTCGCCGTCGCCCTCACCGTCGCCCTCGACCACCGGCGTCGCCGGCGCGCGGACGGTGACCGTGCCGGTGCCGGACGGGACGGGCAGTGAGAGCAGTCGGCGGCAGCACGGCTGGGAGCTGGCGCACTGGGCCGTGGCCAACTCGTCCACGCTGCACATCACGCGCGTGTCCTACGCGGGCCGCTCATGGTCGGCCGGGCGCTGGGTCAGCGCGTGGCACACGGACGCGGGTTCGAGCGCTCAGCAGTCCACCGGGTCAACCGCGGTGGTCCGGATAGTCACCGGTCAGTAGTACGGAGACTCACCCGTTGGGGTTACTCCGCTCGTGTCGCGTCCAGGGTTCTCGGCCGTTGTGGCACGGCCGGGCCCGCATCGGCCGGATCCCTTGGGAACACAGGGCGGCGGGGATTCGGCAGACTGTCGGACCGGGTCCGTTTTACCCGGCTTCATCCGCAGCCGATTATGCGACGCATTGCCAACTCTTTACGTTGGCCCACCGCAACCTTCGCGGACTTCGAGCGGTAGTCACTGCGTCCGAGCCCGGAACGATCAACAGCCGGTCGATCGACGGCCAGTCATCGGCAGCCGGTCGGCCACTTGACCGGGTGCGGTCGGACACCTTTCCGTTCTCTCCGTCAAAGGAGCACCATGTCCCTCCCCCTGACCCGTCGGATCGCCCGCGCCGCGCTGCTCATCGCGGCAGGAGCGGCGCCCGTGGTCGGTGCGGCCGGCTCCGCCAGCGCGGCCCCCGAGCTCCCGGCCACCCCGAACCTCAGCGGGCTGACCGCTGTGGACGGCGCCCAGGTCGGCGAAACCGTCGACGGTGCGGCCACGAACGCCACCGGGCTGGCGGGCGAAGCCGGCAGCAAGGCGGTCAAGAAGGCGGTGCCCGCCGCGGGCAAGACCGGCGGCAAGGTCGCCAAGACCGCGACGCCGGCCGCCCAGAAGGCCGCCGGGGACGCGGCCGGCGAGGCGGGCGGCCTGCTCGGCGACGCCGCGGACGCGACGGGCAACGGGCTGCCGACGGACTCCCTCACCAAGGGCGGCGCCCCCACCGACTCGCTGCCCGTGCAGAGCCTGCCGCTCGGCTGACATCCGGCCCGTACGGCGACGGGGGTCCGGGGGGCCCCACGGACCCCCCCCCCCCCCCCCCACGCCGGGGGGGGGCGCTAGACGCCCCCCCCCCCCCCCCCCCCCCCCCGCGCCACCCGCCACCCC
>NZ_JBHWHV010000015.1:0-163574 GCF_042732375.1 Streptomyces sp. NPDC059785 | reverse complement strand
GTGTGTTTCTGCGGGTGGGGGGGGGGGGGGGGGCTCCGCCCGCCCCGCGCCCCCCCCCCCCCGCCCCCGGGAGTGCCCTGGGCTGTCGTCCGGCGTCTGCGGCGCCGTCGTGGCTGGTCGCGCCCACGCGGCGGAGCCGCACATGTACACAGCCCCGCGCCCCTGAAAGGGCGGGCTGTGCCCGCCCTCAAAAGCCCCTCAGAATCCCGCCGGCTCCGTGTACACCCCCCACTCCTCCCTCAGTACTCCGCAGATCTCGCCCAGCGTGGCCTCCGCGCGTACGGCGGCCAGCATCGGGGCGATCATGTTGGAGCCGTCGCGGGCCGCGGTGAGCATGGTGTCGAGGGCGGACCGCACCACGGCGTCGTCACGGGCCGTCTTCCGGTCGCCGAGCACCCGTACCTGCTCGCGCTCCACCTCGTGGCTGACCCGGAGGATCTCCAGGTCGCCGGTGACCGAGCCGTGGTGGACGTTGACGCCGACCACCCGCTTGTCGCCCTTCTCCAGGGACTGCTGGTAGCGGAAGGCCGACTCCGCGATCTCGCCGGTGAACCAGCCGTCCTCTATGCCCCGCAGAATGCCCGAGGTGACGGGCCCGATGGGGTGCCGCCCGTCGGGGTGGGCGCGCAGCCCCCGCTCCTTGATCTGCTCGAAGATCTTCTCCGCGTCGGCCTCGATCCGCTCGGTGAGCTGCTCGATGTACCACGAGCCGCCCAGCGGGTCCGCGACGTTGGCGACGCCGGTCTCCTCCATGAGCACCTGCTGGGTGCGCAGGGCGATCTCCGCGGCCTGCTCGGAGGGGAGCGCGAGGGTCTCGTCCAGGGCGTTGGTGTGCAGCGAGTTCGTGCCGCCGAGCACCGCGGCCAGCGCCTCCACGGCCGTGCGCACCACGTTGTTGTACGGCTGCTGCGCGGTCAGCGAGACCCCGGCGGTCTGGGTGTGGAAGCGCAGCCACTGGGCCTTGTCGGTCCTGGCGCCGTACACGTCGCGCAGCCAGCGCGCCCAGATCCGGCGGGCCGCGCGGAACTTGGCGATCTCCTCGAAGAAATCGACGTGCGCGTCGAAGAAGAAGGAGAGGCCGGGCGCGAAGACGTCGACGTCCAGGCCGCGGCTGAGCCCCAGCTCCACGTACCCGAACCCGTCCGCGAGCGTGTACGCCAGCTCCTGCGCGGCCGTCGAGCCGGCCTCGCGGATGTGGTAGCCGGAGACGGACAGCGGCTTGTACGCGGGGATCGCCGAGGCGCAGTGCTCCATCAGGTCGCCGATGAGGCGCAGATGCGGCTCGGGCTGGAAGAGCCACTCCTTCTGCGCGATGTACTCCTTGAAGATGTCCGTCTGGAGCGTGCCGTTGAGTGTCGCGGGGTCCACGCCCTGGCGCTCGGCGGCCACCAGGTACATGCAGAAGACGGGCACGGCGGGCCCGCTGATCGTCATGGACGTCGTGACGTCGCCGAGCGGGATGTCCTTGAACAGGACCTCCATGTCGGCCGCCGAGTCGATGGCGACCCCGCAGTGGCCGACCTCGCCGAGCGAGCGCGGGTCGTCGGAGTCCCGGCCCATCAGCGTGGGCATGTCGAACGCGACCGACAGTCCGCCGCCGCCGTTGGCGAGGATCGTCTTGTAGCGCTCGTTGGTCTGCTCGGCGTTGCCGAACCCCGCGAACTGCCGGATCGTCCACGTACGCCCCCGGTAGCCGGTCGCGTACAGCCCGCGCGTGAACGGATACTCCCCGGGCCAGCCGATCCGCTCGAACCCGTCGTACGTGTCACCGGGCCGCGGCCCGTACACCGGCTCCACGGGGTCACCGGAGAGCGTGGAGAAGTCGGCCTCGCGGGTGCGCGCGGCGTCGTAACGGGCCTGCCAGCGTCGGCGGCCTTCCTCGATGGCGTCAGCGTCCATGCCCTCAAATTTACTTGGACGTCCTAGTAAATGTCGATGGGCATCCGCCGTACGCGCGCGTACGGCGGCGGGACGCGGCCGTGCGGACGCCCGGACGGGCCGGGCTTCGCGCGGGCCGGAGCCCGTGTCCAGGTCCCGGACGTCAGGCCTTGGCGACCGCGGGCGAGTCGTCCGCGAGCTTCGCCTCCAGCTCGGCGCTGACCTTGCGCTCCACGAAGAACGCGGCCGTCGGGACGGTGCCCGCGATCAGCACCCACAGCTGCTTGCCGACCGGCCACTTCGCCTTGGAGCCCAGGTCGAAGGCGAAGATCAGGTATACGACGTAGAGCCAGCCGTGCGCGATGCCCACGACGCGGGTGAAGTCCGCGGCGCCGCCGATGTCCAGCACGTACTTGGCGATGACGCCCAGGGTCAGCAGGACCAGCAGCACACCGGTCACGTAGGCCATGACGCGGTAGCGGGTCAGCACGCTCTTCTTCATGCCTACGAGCGTAACGGCCCGATTCGCCGGATCTTCGTCCGCCCCCGCCGCGCGGGGGCGGACGGATCACTCCTCGTCGAAGTCGTGCGCCGCGACCCGCAGCGGCCGCAGCATCGCGAAGATCTCCGCGCACTCCTCCGCGTCGTACGCGCCGAGCCCGAAGTCCATCGCCATCAGGTCGCGGGTGGCCGCGTCGCAGACCTCGCGGCCCTTGTCCGTGATGGAGGCGAGCGTGCCCCGGCCGTCGTTGGGGTTGGGCCGCTTGTCCACGAGCCCGGACCTGACCAGCCGGTCGACGGTGTTCGTCACGGACGTGGGGTGCACCATCAGCCGCTCGCCGATCTTGGACATCGGCAGTTCGCCCTCCTTGGAGAAGGTCAGCAGCACCAGCGCCTCGTACCGCGCGAAGGTCAGGCCGTACGGCTTGACGACCGCGTCGACCTCCCCGAGCAGGATCTGGTGCGCGCGCATGATCGAGGTGATCGCGGCCATGGAGGGCACGGAACCCCAGCGGCGCTTCCAGAGTTCGTCGGCGCGGGCGATGGGGTCGAAGGCGAGACTGAGGGGCTTCGGCACGGCAAAGACCCTACCGGCCGGTCACATGACGATCAGCCCTGTCTCGCGTTTCGGTCACGGCCACCACCGCGCCGCCCGCCGGCCCCCGCCCGGCCACCACGGGGAAACGGCCACCGGGCCTCGTGCGGCCACCACCGGGAAACGGCCACCGGCCCTTGTGCGGCCATCACCGGAAACGGCCACCGGGCGCCGCGCGGACACCTGAGGAGGCCGGCCACCGCGTCCCGCGCGGACACCTGCAGGAGCCGGCGGCCGGGCCCGGTGCGGTCACCGGAGGGAACCGGCCGCCGACGCCACCCGCCGGAGTCATGTCGGTTACGTTCACTTACGTCCCTTTATGTCACGATTGACCGTCTCTCGTCACCCACGTCACCTTCGCCCAAGGGGGCAGGATGTCCCGGCTGATCCGTTCCTTCGCGGTCCTCGCGACGCTCGGGCTCGCGGCGGGCTGCTCGTCCGCGCCGGGCGCCGACGAGGCCTCCGTCGTCCGCCCCGAGCCCCGGGAGGCGTCGTCCGCCGCGAAGTCCCCGTTCTGGGTCGACCCGGCCGGACCGGCGGCCGAGCAGAGCCGGCGGTGGCGCCAGGAGGGCCGCGCGGCCGACGCCGACCTGCTGGAGCGGATCGCCCGGCAGCCGGCCGCGCTGTGGCCGGCGGGCGACGACCCGGGCTCCGTCGTCGGACCGGCCGTGACGGCCGCGGCACGGGAGAAGCGCACGGCGCTCTTCGTGGCGTACAACATCCCGCACCGCGACTGCGGTCAGCACTCGGCGGGCGGCGCGGCGGACGCGGACGCCTACCGGGAGTGGATCGGGCGGTTCGCCGACGCGCTCGGCGAGCGCAGGGCCCTGGTGGTCCTGGAGCCGGACGCGGTGGCGCACATCGTGGACGGCTGCACGCCCGGCGAGTACCACGGCGAGCGCGAGCAGCTCCTGAACGAGGCGATCGACCGGCTGAAGCAGCAGCCCGGCACGCGGGTGTACCTGGACGCCGGCAACCCGGCCTGGATCGAGGACTCCCGCAAGCTGGTCGAGCCGCTCAGGCGCGCGGGCGTCGACCGGGCCGACGGCTTCTCGCTGAACGTCTCCAACTTCCAGACGGACACGAAGACGAAGGAGTACGGGGTCGCCCTCTCGCACGACCTGGACGGCAAGCACTTCGTGATCGACACCAGCCGCAACGGCAACGGCCCGCTGGGCGGCACGCCCGGCGACGCCTGGTGCAACCCGCCGGGCCGGGCCCTCGGGACGCCGCCGACGACCGACACCGGCGAGCCGGCCCTCGACGCCTTCCTGTGGATCAAGCGGCCCGGCGAGTCCGACGGGCCGTGCCGGGGCGGCCCGGCGGCCGGGCGGTGGTGGCCCGACTACGCCCTGGGGCTGGCCCGCAACGCCAGGACGTAGCCGGCCGGGCCCTCACGTGACCTGGAGCCACTTCGCCTCGGACGGTGTGCCCGCCCCGTCCGTCACGAAGAGCATGTACCAGCCGGGCGGCACCAGCGCCGGGTCGTCGGGCACCTCGACCGTCACCGAACCCTTGCGGTCCTTCGTGACCTTCAGGTCGACGGACCGCTGCTCGACGTCCGTCGTGTGCGTGACCGCGCTCGGCCGCATCAGCCGGGCCTTGGCGACCCGCTCCGGGTGCGCGGTGGCGTAGGTCGCGCGGCGGTCCTTGCCGAGGGTTTCGGGGCCGGTGCCGAGGACCGGGCGGTTCTTGCCGTTCTTGTGCAGGGCGGGCGGGGTGAAGATCTCCATCCGCTGCTCGAAGTGGCCCAGTTTGGTGTTCTGCTGGTCGTCGAAGAGCGGGTCGGAGCCGAAGGTGGCGACCCGGCCGTCGGGCAGCAGCAGCGCCTCGGAGTGGTAGTTGCGGCCCACCCTCGGCGAGGCGGCCTCACGGAAGGTGTTGGACTTCGGGTCGTAGAACTGCGCCTTGAGGATGTTGCTGGCGCTGCGGCCCCGGTAGTCCCTGGAGCCGTTGGTGGTGAACACCGAGTCGTCCGGCATGATCACGCTGTTCAGATAGCGGGTGCCCTGCGGCAGGTCGGGACCGTCCCGGAAGGCCGGGCTGTCCTGCTTGAGGTCGACGACCGCCGTGCGCGAGGACGACTTCTTCGACTCGCCGACGCCTCCGCCGCCCAGGATCATCACCTTCTGGTCCTGGGCCGGGGGCAGCAGCACGGAGGCCGAGGTCTCGGTCTCGTCGGCGTCCCTGAGCCCCGGCACCTTCTCGAAGGTGTTCGACCTCAGGTCCCACAGACCGGCCTCGCGGCCCTGGTCGGCGGGCCCGTAACCGGCGTTGGACGCCGGGTAGAAGAGCTTGCCGCCCTTGGTGAGGAAGAGCGCCGGGTAGGTCGGGAAGTACCGCTTGGGCCCCGGGGTCCACTTCTTGGTCTCCGGGTCGTAGATCTCGTTGTCGCCCGGGTCGATCTGCCCGACGTCGTCGAGCCCGGAGACCGCGAGCACCCGGCCGTCGTCCAGGCCGACCAGCGTCGGGTACCAGCGGGCCTTCTGCATCGGGTCGACCGGGATGTACCGCTCCGCCTTGGGGTCGAACTCGTAGGCGGCCCTGATCCCCTGGAAGTCCTGCTTGTCGAGGGTGATCTTCTCGGAGAGCCCGTAGGTGTCGGCCGCGTCCTTGCCCTTGAGGCCGACGACCTCGTACTGGGCCTGCCGGTCCGTGGCCGACAGCGGGCCCTTCTCGACGGCCTCCACGAAGACCCGCGCCTCGCTCGCGGTGACCTCGGTCTTCCAGGGCTGCATGACGCCCCGGTTGTAGGTGATCACCTGGGTGCGCCTGGCGCGCGGGACGGTGACATCGAATCTGCTGACGTACTCGACGCCTGCCGGGGAGCGGAAGCGGGTGCCCTTGGGCAGTGACATCGCTTTGTCGGGGTTCTCGTTCTTCACCCGCATGCCGCCGCCGGCCCGGTCCACCTCGCCGTCGAGCTGCTCGTAGCGTGCCGTGCCGCCCGCCACCAGGAGCCGGCCGTCGGGGAGCTGGGCGTGCCCGGAGCAGAAGAAGTCCTCGGGGGTGGGGATCTTCTTGAAGGTGTCGGTCCTGGGGTCCCACAGGATGGTGTCGAAGGAGCCCTTGTCGAACTTCTTGATCTCGTTCCCGGAGCCCGCGACGATCAGCACCTTGCCGGTGTGCAGCAGCGCGGCGTGGATGGCGTTGGTGCGGTACTCCTTCGGGATGCCCAGCTGCGACCAGGAGCCGTACCTGGCCTTGTAGGCGGGCTGGGCGATCTTGTACTCGTAGTACTGCTTCTCGGCGAAGCCCAGGGCCGCCGGGGCGTTGAGGCCGGCGAGCAGGGCGACGCCGCCGATGCCGAGGACCGTCTTCTTCGTCTTCTGCGAGATCCGGTAGGCCATGGCCTAGTTGCCTCCTGTCGTGGAACCGGACACCGGGGTCGGGGAGCCGCCGCCCGCCAGCGCGGGCTCCTTGCTCTTCTCGGCGCGGCGCGCGGCGGGCTGCCGCGCCTCGCCCGCCCGGCGCTCCCGGTACTGGGTGGTGAGCCACACCGCGGCGGGCGCCAGGGATATCGCCATGGCGAGGGCGGCCCAGGTGCGCATGGCCGCGTGGGTGTGGCCGAGGAGGACCGACGCGAGCAGGGAGACCGCGAGGAGCGCCGCCCAGTACAGATGGATACGGAAGGTCGCCATCCGGTCGGCGCTGGCGTCCCCGCCCTTGGGGGTGACCACGAACCGGCTGGGAGTGCGCGCGACGGCCGAGCCGAGCGACTTGAGGTAGATGGGGGCCGACAGGGCCGACATCGCCATCCCGGCGAGACCGCCGGAGCCCTGCGGTTCGTGCGGGGAGACGTTGTGCCGCCGGTTCCAGAGGTAGAGGCCGATCTGAAGGGCGGCGGCGTCGCTGTAGAGCATCAGCCAGACGGAGGCCGCGACCTGGGTGCCGGACGCCCCGAACCACAGGAACAGCACGCAACTGAGGATCCCGAGCAGCCAGTTGACGGCCGTCATCGGGTAGTAGACGAGCATCAGCGTGTACGAGAAGAGCCGGCCGGCCGGCATCCGCAGGGGCGCCTTCCAGTACTGCTTGAACAGCGTCTCGTAGGTGCCGCGCGACCAGCGCAGCTGCTGGGTGAAGAAGTCCGTCCAGGAGGCGGGGCCCTCCCCCACCGCGAGTACGTCCGGGGTGTAGACGGAGCGCCAGTACCCGCCGGTGCGCGGGTTGCGGTGCCGGTGCAGCTCGAAGCCGGTGGCCATGTCCTCGGTGATGGAGTCGTAGAGCCCGCCGACCTGCTTGACGGCCTCGACGCGTACGACGTTGTTGGTGCCGACGAACATGGGGGCCCGGTAGCGGTTGCCGGCGCGCTGGATCAGCGCGTGGAAGAGGAACTGCTGCGACTCGGCGGCCTTGGTGACGGGCGAGGTGTAGTTGCCGTAGACCTGCGGTCCGACGACGAAGGCGACGTCCGGGTCCCGGAAGTAACCCATCATCCGCTCCAGGAAGTTGGGCAGCGGCACGTGGTCGGTGTCGACGGAGGCGAAGAAGTCGTACTCGCCGCCGTGCATGGCTATCCAGGCGTTGTAGTTGCCGTGCTTGGTGCGGGTCTTGTGGACGCCGCTGTCCCGGTTCCACTCCGGGACGCCGAAGCGGGTGAAGTGCCGGACGCCGAGCTCCGCGCACAGCGCCCTGGCCTGCGCGTCGTCGCCCTCGTCGAGGAGCCAGACGTCGAGCGGACCGGTGTGGGTGACGCCGACCGCGCCCTCGAGGGTGGCGCGCAGCATCGACAGGGGTTCCTTGCCGGGCACGTACGTGGTGAGGAACGCGACCCGGGTGCCGGGCTCGGGGACGACGGGTACGGGGTCCCTGGCCACCATCGTCGCGTGCGCGATGGACACCACGTTGACGACCATGAACAGCTCGATCAGCCCGATGGAGACGAGCATCGTGGCGTCGAGGCCGATGAGCCAGCGGGCGCCGCCCTCGCGCTCCACCCAGTGGCTCGGCCAGACCAGGTAGACCAGGAGCACGCAGGTGAGGACCGGTGCCAGGGTCATCAGCAGGACGGCTCGTATTCGGTGCGGTTCCCGCGACAGGAGCTTGGTGTACTGCACCCGGTAGGCCGAGCCGGACGGCTGCGTCAGCGGTCCCGCGAGTCGGCTGTAGGTGTCGTAGTGGTAGCCCTCGGGCCGCACAGCGCCCTCCAGTGATTGACCAATGCTGGATCGGAAGCGCTCGGAAGTGATCGAACGAGCCGATATCCCCACACAAGTGGACTTCTCGTGGCGTGTCGAACCGGACGCGTCCGATGGAGTGCGAGAGAGCTGCCGGACTCGACACCGGCGGGCACGACGAGAAACCCCGGCCCATCAGGGCCGGGGTTCGTGTCTTCGAGGAGGATCCGCTAGGCGGACAGGTGCCGTTCCACCGTCTCCACCTTGGCGGTGAGGCCGTCCGTCACGCCGGGGCGGATGTCGGCCTTCAGGACGAGCGAGACGCGCGGCGCGCGGGCCTCGACGGCGGCGACGGCGCGCCGGACGACGTCCATGACCTCGTCCCACTCGCCCTCGACGGAGGTGAACATGGCGTCGGTACGGTTCGGCAGGCCCGACTCGCGGACCACCCGCACCGCGTCGGCCACGTACTCCCCGACGTCCTCGCCGACGCCCAGCGGTGTCACGGAGAAGGCGACGATCATGACGTCTCCACGACGCCCTCGCGGCGGGCGCGGGAGGCGATGACCGCGTCCTCGGCCTCGCGGCGCAGCCGGCGCTCGGCGAAGAAGCCGCCGGTGGGCAGCACGGACAGGACGAAGTAGAGGGCGGCGGCGCCCAGCGGCCACTTCGCGCGGTTCCAGGCGTCCACCCAGAAGATCACGTACAGCACGAAGAGGACGCCGTGGATCGCGCCCATCACGGGCACGGCGTTGAAGTCCGTGGTGCGCTTGAGCACCGAGCAGACCAGCAGCAGCAGGAACGAGACGGCCTCGGGGCCCGAGACCAGACGGAGGCGGCGGAGGGCGGTGGCGGTCTTTATGTCCACGGGTCACCTTCGGTGGGAGTTCGCGTTTCGGGTCGTTCGCGTTTCGGGCCGTTCAGGGCGGGGCCGCTTTGTGAACGGGCGCACAAGCGCGCGTCCATTGTGGCACCCGGGACGGCCGGACCCGGCGCGGGGTACGGGACGGCGCGCCTCCTAGGGGTTCTTCTCAGGGGCGGTATCCACCCTGGGGACCTGTTGGCCGTGACCAGCGGCGGCTACCTTCGCAGCGTGGCAATGTTCCGACTCCAGGGCAGCAAGGTGCTGGCCGTAGACATGACCGGCGACGCCGTGAAGGCGAAGAACGGCTCGATGGTCGCGTACGACGGGCAGATGTCCTTCAAGAAGCTGAGCGGCGGCGGTGAGGGGATACGGGGGATGGTGACCCGGCGCCTCACCGGCGAGCAGATGACGGTGATGGAGGTGAAAGGGCACGGGACCTGCTGGTTCGCCGACCGCGCGTCCGAGATCAACCTGGTGGGTCTCCAGGGGGACAAGCTCTACGTCGAGTCGAGCAATCTGCTGGCGACCGACGCCGGGCTGCGCACGGGCACGTCGTTCACCGGGCTGCGCGGCGCCTCCCAGGGCAACGGGCTGTTCACGACGACCGTCGAGGGGCACGGCCAGGCGGCCATCATGTCGGACGGCCCCGCGGTGGTGCTGCGGGTCAGCGCGCAGTACCCGCTGACCGTCGACCCGGGGGCGTACATCGCGCACCAGGGCAATGTGCGGCAGTCCTTCCAGGCGGGTGTGACGTTCCGCACGATCATGGGCGAGGGCGGCGGCGAGGCGTTCCAGATCCGGTTCGAGGGCGACGGCCTGGTCTATGTGCAGCCCAGTGAGCGCAACACGATCGCGGGGGATGTGTGACATGGCCTTCCGTGAGATCAACTCGAAGATGGTCGAGGCCACCGTGGCGCCCGGCCAGCGGCTGTTCAGCCAGCGCGGCGCGATGCTCGCCTACAAGGGCGAGGTGTCCTTCACGCCGAACGTGCAGGGCGGCCAGGGCGGCGTGATGTCGATGATCGGCCGCCGCCTGGCGAACGAGGCGACGCCGCTGATGACCGTCGAGGGCTCGGGCACCGTGCTCTTCGGGCACGGCGGCCACCACATACAGGTGATCAACCTCAGCGGCGACACCCTGTACGTGGAGGCGGACCGGCTGCTCGCCTTCGACGGGACGCTCCAGCAGGGCACCATGTTCATGGGCTCGCAGGGCGGAGTGATGGGCATGGTGCGCGGCCAGGTGACCGGGCAGGGCCTGTTCACCACGACCCTGAAGGGCCAGGGCGCGGTCGCGGTCATGGCGCACGGCGGGGTCATCGAGGTGCCGATCACCCCCCAGCGCCCGGTCCACGTCGACCCGCAGGCGTACGTGGCGCACCACGGCGACGTACGCAACAAGCTCTCCACCGCGCTCGGCTGGCGCGACATGGTGGGCCGCGGTTCCGGCGAGGCGTTCCAGCTGGAGCTGAGCGGCAGCGGCACGGTGTACGTCCAGGCCTCGGAGGAGAAGCTGTGAACGGGTACGGGGCCTCGGGCCCGCAGGTCTTCGATCCGCTGACGCTGCCGGCCGACGACAATGTGAACGCCTACACCTTCTGCGTGGAGCTCAAGGGGAGCCAGTGGTTCCTGCAGAAGGGCAAGATGATCGCCTACTACGGCTCGATGGAGTTCAACGGGATCGGGCACGGCCGGCTCGACCGTCTGGTCCGTTCGTCGTTCCATTCGCCTCTGCACGCGAGCGACTGGGTCGTCGCCGAGGGCTCCGGGAAGATGCTCCTCGCCGACCGGGCCTTCGACGTGAACTCCTTCGACCTGGAGGAGGGCAATCTGACCATTCGCTCGGGCAACCTCCTCGCTTTTCAGCCAAGTCTCGCGCTCAAGCAGTCCATCGTCCCGGGGTTCCTGACCCTCATAGGCACCGGCAAGTTCGTGGCCGCGTCCAACGGCCCGGTGGTGTTCATGGAACCGCCGATCCGGGTGGACCCGCAGGCCCTGGTCGGCTGGGCCGACTGCCCCTCCCCGTGCCACCACTACGACCATGCCTACCTGACAGGTGTAATGGGCGGTCTACGTGCGATGACGGGGATCGGCGGAGCCTCCGGCGAGGAGCATCAGTTCGAGTTCGTCGGAGCGGGCACGGTGCTGCTCCAGTCGTCCGAGGAGCTGATGGCCGAGCAGGCCACCGGAGCCGTTCCGCAGCAGGCCGGAGTGCCGGGCGGCGGCGGGTCGCCGGGGGCGCACAACCCACAGGCCGGCGCACCGCGCCTTCCCGGACAGCTCGGTGACCTCCAGCGTCGCTTCGGGCTGTGAGCGGTAGTCTGCGGAGTGTGACGTCGAACGCGTGCGCGCCGTCACACCGCCCTCACTAGTTCGCCTTTCAACTTTTTAGGTAGACTTCATTCATGGAGACCGAGACGGCCACGCGCTGGCTGACCGATGCGGAGCAGTGCGCCTGGCGCACCCACCTGGAGGTCAACAGGCTGTTGACGTACCAGCTCGAGAAGGACCTTCAGCCGTTCGGCCTGACAATGAACGACTACGAGATCCTGGTGAACCTCTCCGAGTCGGAGGACGTACGGATGCGGATGAGTGATCTCGCGTCCGCCACCCTCCAGTCCAAGAGCCGCCTCTCGCACCAGATCACCCGCATGGAGAACGCGAACCTGGTGCGCCGCGAGAACTGCGAGTCCGACCGGCGGGGTCTGTACGCCGTCCTCACCGACCACGGCCTGGAGACGATGCGCAAGGTCGCACCGCACCATGTGGGTTCCGTCCGCAAGCACTTCATCGACCTGCTCCCCCCGGAGGCCTTGGAGGAGCTCCACAAGTCACTGACCCCTATCGCGGAGCATCTGCGCGGGCAGCGCGGCCGTCCGTAGCGGCCGGACCGCCGCCGGCCGGTGACCGGCCGGCGGGCAGCCTGAGTTCGAACAGTGCCCCGCCGCCGGGCGCCTCGCGGACGGTGAGCGTGCCGCCGTGCCGCCGTGCCACGTCGCGGGCGATGGCGAGGCCGAGACCGGCCCCGCCGTCGTCGCGGCTGCGGGCGTCGTCGAGCCGCACGAACCGCTCGAAGATCCGCTCCCGCTCGTGTTCCGGCACACCGGCCCCGTCGTCGGCGACCGCGAGCACCGCCCACGGCCCCTCGGTGCGGAGCGTCACGGCGGTCCGGCTGCGCGCGTGCCGCCGCGCGTTGTCCAGCAGATTGGCCAGGACACGGCCCACCTGCCCCCGGGACCCGGCCACTTCGACGGCCGCCGCGTCCACCGTGACGCCCGCCCGCTGCGCCGCCTCCCGACGCACCAGCGCCCCGAGGTCGAACCGCGCGTCCCCGGGCCCCTCCCCCGCGTCGAGCCGCGCGAGCAGCAGCAGATCGGCGGCGAGCCGCTGGAGCCGTACGGTGTCCTCGACGGCGCCCGGGACGTCCAGCAACTCCGGGTGCGCGACGCCCACTTCGAGCTGGGTGCGCAGACTGGCGATCGGGGAGCGCAGCTCGTGCGAGGCGTCGGCGACGAACCGGCGCTGCCGCTCCACGGACGCCTCCAGGACCGCCAGCGTCTCGTTCGTCGTCCGGGCCAGCCGGGCCACCTCGTCGTGCGTGTCCGGCACCGGCACCCGGCGCGCGAGGTCCTCGGAGGCCGTGATGGCGGCCATCTCGCCGCGGATGCCCTCCACGGGCCGCAGCGCCCGCCTGGTGACCAGCCAGGTCACGCCCGCCATGACGGCGAGCAGCAGCGGGAACCCGATCAGCATCACGGTCAACGCGGTGCGCACCGCGCTCTGTTCGGCGGTCAGCGGGGACCCGGCGTACACCGTGAGCGTGCCCCTGTCCTGGACCTCGAC
This sequence comes from Streptomyces sp. NPDC059785, assembly GCF_042732375.1. NCBI lineage: Bacteria > Bacillati > Actinomycetota > Actinomycetes > Kitasatosporales > Streptomycetaceae > Streptomyces > Streptomyces sp. NPDC059785. The sequence goes on along the minus strand of NZ_JBHWHV010000015.1, from coordinate 150,772 downwards.
CTCGACCTCCACCGCCGCGAAGCGGTAGTCGGCGCTCTCCCCGTCGATCGTGGCGGTGCCGTCGGAGAAGTCCGCGTCGTCGCCGATCTCGCCCGGTTCCAGCGCGTCGTCGTTGCCCCGGCCGCCGTTGTGCCCGCCCCCGCTGTCGTCGTCGCTGTCGTCGTCATCGCCGTCCTCACCGGCGCCGTCGGCGGCACCGCTGCCGCCGCCCGCCGACGCCCGCGGGCGCACCGCGTCGACCCCCGTACCGCTGATCCGCTCCAGGTCCTCGCTCGCCGCGACCAGCGTGCCCGAGGCGTCGACCACCTGGACCGGCCGGTCGCCGTCGAGCGACAGCTCGTCGTACGCGGTCCCGCCCGCCAGGTCCGCGGCCACGGTACGGGCGGCCCGCTCGGCCTCCGTGCCCGCTTGTTCGTAGAGGTTGGACCGCAGCGAGAAGAGCACGGCGATGCCCGCGGCGACGAGCGCGACGGCGACCACGAAAGTCGCCGCGAGCGTGGCACGGGCCCGTACCGACCCGAAGAGCCGCCTCACGCCGCCTCCAGGCGGTAGCCGGCACCGCGGACGGTCGCGATGAGCGACGCCCCGAGCTTGCGGCGCAGCGTGCTCACGTACACCTCGACGATGTTGGGATCGCCCTCGTAGGCGAAGTCCCAGACGCGCTCCAGGATGTCGGCCTTGGAGACCACCTCGCCGGCCCGCGCGACGAGCTGCTCCAGGACCGCGAACTCCTTGGCGGTCAGGGTGATCTCGCCGTCGCCGCGGAAGACGCGCCGGGCGGCGGTGTCCACCTTCAGATCGCCGAGGACCCGCACCGGCGAGGGCGCGCCGCGCCGCCGCAGCAGCGCCTTCACCCGGGCCACCAGGACCACGTAGCTGAACGGCTTGGTCAGGTAGTCGTCGGCGCCGGTGTCGAGCCCCTCCGCCTCGTCGTACTCGCCGTCCTTGGCGGTGAGCATCAGGATCGGCACCTCGTGGCCCGCGGCGCGCAGCGCGGCGCAGACCCGGTAGCCGTTCAGGCCGGGCAGCATGATGTCGAGCACGACCAGGTCGTACCCGCCCTCGCCGGCCAGGCGCAGGCCCTGGCGCCCGTCGTGGACGACGTCCACGGCGAAGCCCTCGGCGGTCAGCCCCCTGGCCAGCGACACGGCGAGGCGCCGCTCGTCCTCCACGATCAGGAGACGGTACGGGTGGTGGCGGGCATCGGACGGCTGCATGCCCCCAGGGTCCCAAACGGAACCTGAAGCGGCCTTCAGGCGGCTTCAGGTCCGGTTCAGCATGTCTGCGTCACGGTGGGTCCCGTCGAAAGCACGGCGAACACGGCGAACACGGCGAACCGGTCGGACGCGCCGTGCCTGACCCTTACGGGAGGAACCCACATGAAGCGCGTCATGAAGCGCAACGCCCTCGTCGCCACCGTCGCCGCCGCGGCCCTGGTCGGCGGCGGCACCGCCACCGCGCTCGCCGTCACCGGCGACGATTCCCGCGGCTCGCACGACGATGCGCGGCACACGAGCGGCGATTCCCGGCACACGGGCGACGACGCGGCGGCCGCGAAGTCGGCCCGGGTGACCGCGGCCGACGCCATCACGGCCGCCCTGCGCGACACCTCCGGTACCGCCGTCTCCGCGGAACTGGACGACGACGGGTCCCCGGCGGCCTGGGAGGTCGACGTCCTGGGCAAGGACGGCACCTGGCACAGCGTCCGGCTCGACAGCGCCGGCGGCAAGGTGCTCTCCTCGCACACCGAGCACGAGGACGGCGACGACACGGCCGAGGCGCGGGCCGCGCTGAAGGGCGCGACCACGTCGGCCGCCGACGCCGCCCGCGCCGCCGCCGCGCACGGCACGGTCACCTCGATCGAGCTGGACGACGACTCCACGGCGGTCTGGGAGGCCGAGACCCTGACGGCGAAGGGCGTGGAGAAGGACTGGCGGGTCGACGCGGCCACGGGCAAGGTCACGGCGGACCGCTCGGACGACGACGGTGCGGACGACGACGCCTCGGACGACAAGGGCTCGGACGGCCGCCACTCGGACGACCACGACTCGGACGACGACTGACCGTCCCTCGTGTCCCCCACGTACTCCACGCGTCCCGCACGGGTATGTGGAGTACGTGGGGATGGGCCCGCTCAGCCCTCCGTGAGCCCCGCCACCAGCTCGTCCGCCGCCACGTACGGGTCCAGGTCGCCCGAGACGATGCGCTCTGCGAGGGCGCTCAGGCGGCGGTCGCCGTGCAGGTCGCCGATGCGTTCGCGCAGGGCGGTCACCGCGATGGTCTCGACCTCGCGGGCGGCGCGGGCGAGGCGCCGCTCGGCGAGCACGCCCCGCTCCTCCATCCACGCCCGGTGCTTCTCCAGCGCCTCGACGACCTCGTCGACGCCCTCGCCGCGCGCGGCCACCGTCTTCACGATCGGAGGCCGCCAATCGCCCGGTCCCCGGGACTCGCCGAGCCCGAGCATGTGGTTGAGCTCGCGGGCCGTCGCGTCGGCGCCGTCGCGGTCGGCCTTGTTCACCACGTACACGTCGCCGATCTCCAGGATCCCGGCCTTCGCGGCCTGGATGCCGTCGCCCATGCCCGGGGCGAGCAGGACGACGGAGGTGTCGGCCTGCGAGGCGATCTCCACCTCGGACTGGCCGACGCCGACCGTCTCGACGAGGACCACGTCGCAGCCCGCGGCGTCCAGGACGCGGATCGCCTGGGGCGCCGCCCAGGCGAGCCCGCCGAGGTGGCCCCGGGTCGCCATGGACCGGATGTAGACACCGGGGTCGGAGGCGTGCTCGGACATCCGCACCCGGTCGCCGAGGAGCGCGCCGCCGGAGAACGGCGAGGAGGGGTCGACGGCGAGGACGCCGACCCGCTTCCCGGCCCGCCGGTAGGCGCTGACCAGCGCCGAGGTGGACGTCGACTTGCCGACGCCCGGGGAGCCGGTCAGCCCCACCACGTACGCGTTGCCCGCCAGCGGGGCGAGCGCCGCCATGACCTCGCGGAGCTGCGGGGACGCCCCCTCCACCAGGGAGATCAGCCGGGCCACGGCCCGCGGCCGGCCTTCCCTGGCCTGGGCCACCAGCGAGGAGACGTCCTGCATCACAGCTCCGTTCGGTTCCGTACGGCCGAAGGTCGGCCGGTTGTGCCGTAGGGACAGCGTCCGGGTCAGGCCCCGGGCACCCGCACGATCAGCGCGTCGCCCTGTCCGCCGCCACCGCACAGCGCGGCGGCGCCCACACCGCCGCCCCGCCGCTTCAGTTCGAGGGCGAGGTGCAGCACGAGCCGGGCGCCGGACATGCCGATCGGGTGCCCCAGGGCGATCGCACCACCGTTGACGTTCACCTTTTCCGAGGAAACCCCGAGGTCGCTCATTGACTGCACGGCGACCGCGGCGAACGCCTCGTTGATCTCGATCAGGTCAAGATCCTCGACGCCGAGGCCCTCCTTCTTGAGCGCGTGCCTGATCGCGTTCGAAGGCTGCGACTGCAACGAGTTGTCGGGGCCCGCGACATTGCCGTGCGCGCCGATCTCGGCGATCCACTCCAGGCCCAGTTCCTCGGCCTTGGCCCTGCTCATCACGACCACGGCCGCCGCGCCGTCCGAGATCTGCGAGGCGGAGCCGGCCGTGATCGTGCCGTCCTTGGCGAAGGCGGGCCGCAGCTTGCCGAGGGACTCCACGGTGGTCTCGCCGCGGATGCCCTCGTCCTTGCTGAAGACGACGGGCTCGCCCTTGCGCTGCGGGATCTCCACCGGCGTGATCTCGGCCTCGTAGAGGCCGTTCTTCTGGGCGGCGGCGGCGCGCTGGTGCGACAGGGCGGCGATCTCGTCCTGCTCGGGGCGGCCGATGCCGAGCCGGGTGTTGTGCTTCTCCGTCGACTCGCCCATGGCGATGCCCTCGAAGGAGTCGGTCAGGCCGTCGTACGCCATGGCGTCGAGCATCTGGATCGCGCCGTACTTGTATCCCTCGCGGGACTTCGGCAGCAGGTGCGGGGCGTTGGTCATGGACTCCTGGCCGCCCGCCACGATCACGTCGAATTCGCCGGCGCGAACGAGCTGGTCCGCGAGCGCGATGGCGTCGAGGCCCGAGAGGCACACCTTGTTGATGGTCAGCGCCGGGACGCTCATCGGGATGCCCGCCTTGACCGCGGCCTGGCGCGCCGGGATCTGCCCCGCCCCGGCCTGGAGCACCTGGCCCATGATCACGTACTGCACCTGGTCGCCACCGATCCCCGCACGGTCGAGGGCGGCCTTGATCGCGAAGCCGCCGAGGTCGGCTCCGGAGAAGGACTTCAGCGAGCCGAGCAACCGTCCCATGGGGGTGCGTGCACCCGCGACGATCACCGACGTCGTGCTGTTCGTTCCAGACATGAGGTGCGATCCCCTTCCGGCCTGCACGGCCGAGGAGTGAACGAGGGTTTACTCGAATGTACTGAGCGGTACGCCACCCGTCATCCAGCGGCAAGTGTGATCGCGCGCACGTTGCGTAACCATCCCCGGAGCGCTGCACTGACAGCATGCTGACGCGAATCGACCACATCGGGATCGCCTGTTTCGACCTCGACCGGACCGTCGAGTTCTACCGCGCGACCTACGGCTTCGAGGTCTTCCACACCGAGGTCAACGAGGAGCAGGGCGTGCGCGAGGCCATGCTCAAGATCAACGAGACGTCCGACGGGGGCGCCTCCTACCTCCAGCTCCTGGAACCGGTCCGCGAGGACTCCACGGTCGCGAAGTGGCTGGCCAAGAACGGCGAGGGGGTCCACCACATCGCCTTCGGCACGGCGGACGTCGACGCCGACGCGGACGCGGTCAAGGACAAGGGCGTACGGGTCCTGTACGACGAGCCGCGGACCGGTTCGATGGGCTCCCGGATCACCTTCCTGCACCCAAAGGATTGTCATGGCGTCCTGACAGAACTGGTCACTTCGGCGGCCGTTGAGTCACCTGAGCACTGACCTCCGTATATCTGGGCCGGTAGGGTTGGGGACGGCCGCTGCCGTTTCGGGGCGGCCCGGGGCCTGTCGTTGGGCCGGCCCCGGGGTCCTGTCGGCGACAGGACCGGGGCGTTTCAGATGAATCTCCGTGACGCCGCGGAGATCCAGCAGAAGCGCCCTGAGGGCCGGGGTCCAGGTTTCGGGGGGCGAGCGTCGGGGCAGCAGCCCATGCTCCGCCGTTGATCTGACACCATTCCCCGGGGGCCCCGTCCGGCGGACGGACGGGACTCGTTCGGTAAGACTTGCGACCAGGGGACGGATGGGACCGCGCAGTGCGGGGCTACGAACGCCAGGAGCGAGAGCCGGCGGCTGACGTCGACCACCTCTCTCGGTTCGAGGCCGAGATGGAGCGGCTGAAGACCGAGCGGGAGAAGGCCGTCCAGCACGCCGAGGACCTCGGCTATCAGGTCGAGGTGCTGCGCGCCAAGCTGCACGAGGCGCGGCGCAGTCTGGCGACCCGTCCTGCCTACGACGGCGGCGACATCGGGTACCAGGCCGAGCAGATGCTCCGCAACGCCCAGGTCCAGGCCGACCAGCTCCGCGCGGACGCCGAGCGCGAGCTCAGCCAGGCCCGCGCGCAGACACAGCGCATCCTCCAGGAGCACGCCGAGCACTCCGCCCGGCTCCAGGCGGAGCTGCACCAGGAGGCGGTCTCCCGCCGCCAGCAGCTCGACCAGGAGCTCGCCGAGCGCCGCCAGACCGTCGAGAGCCACGTCAACGAGAACGTGGCGTGGGCCGAGCAGCTCCGCGCCCGCACCGAGCAGCAGGCCCGCCGGCTCCTCGACGAGTCGCGCGCCGAGGCCGACCAGGCGCTGGCCGCCGCCCGCGCGGAGGCCGAGCGGATCGCCGCCGAGGCCAGGCAGCGGCTCACCGCCGACGCCGAGGCGGCCCGCGCGGAGGCCGAGGCGCTGCTGCGCCGGGCCCGCACCGACGCCGAGCGGCTGCTGAACGCCGCCTCCCAGCAGGCCCAGGAGGCCACCGACCACGCCGAGCAGCTCCGCAGTTCCACGGCGTCCGAGTCGGACAGCGCCCGCCGCCAGGCCACCGAGCTGAGCCGGGCCGCCGAGCAGCGCATGGCCGAGGCCGAGGCGGCGCTGCGCGAGGCGCGCAGCGAGGCGGACAAGACCGTCGCCGAGGCCAAGGAGGCCGCGGCGAAGTCCCTCACCTCCGCCGAGTCGACGAACGAGCAGCGCACCCGTACGGCCAAGGAGCAGGTCGCCCGGCTGGTCAGCGAGGCCACCAAGGAGGCCGAGGCGACCAAGGCGGAGGCCGAGCAGGTCGTCGCGGACGCCCGTACCGAGGCCGAGAAGATCATCGCGGAGGCGAGCGAGAAGGCCCGCAGCCTGACCGCCGAGGAGACCGCCTCCCAGCTCGCCAAGGCCGCCCGCACCGCCGAGGACGTGCTCGACAAGGCGTCGGAGGACGCCAAGAAGACCACGAAGGCGGCGGCCGACGAGGCCGAGCGGATCCGCTCCGAGGCGGAGACCGAGGCGGACCGGCTGCGCGCCGAGGCGCACGACATCGCCGAGGAGCTCAAGGGCGCGGCGAAGGACGACACCAAGGAGTACCGCGCCAAGACGGTCGAGTTGCAGGAGGAGGCGCGCCGGCTGCGCGGCGAGGCCGAGCAGCTGCGCGCCGACGCGGTCGCCGAGGGCGAGTCCATCCGCAGCGAGGCCCGGCGCGAGGCGGTCCAGCAGATCGAGGAGGCGGCCAAGACCGCCGAGGAGCTGCTCGCCAAGGCCAAGGCCGACGCCGACGAGCTGCGCACCACCGCGACCACCGACAGCGAGAAGGTGCGCACCGAGGCCATCGAGCGCGCGACGACGCTGCGCCGGCAGGCCGAGGAGACCCTGGAGCGCACCCGCGCGGAGGCCGAGCGGCACCGCGCGGAGGTCGTCGAGCAGTCCGAGGCCGTCCGGGAGGACGCCGAGCGGGCCGCCCGTGAGCTGCGCGAAGAGACCGAGCGGGCGGTGGCGGCCCGCGAGGCCGAGGCCGCCGAGGACCTGGACCGGCTGCGGACGGAGACCGCGCAGCGGCTGACGGCCGCCGAGGAGGCGCTGGCCGACGCCCGCGCGGAGGCCGAGCGGCTGCGCCGCGAGGCCGCCGACGAGGCGGAGCGGCTGCGCGCCGAGGCCGCCGAGCGCGGCCGTACGCTCCAGGCGCAGGCCGAGACGGAGGCCGAGCGGCTGCGCACGGAGGCCGCCGCCGACGCGTCCGCGTCCCGGGCCGAGGGCGAGAACGTGGCCGTACGGCTGCGTTCGGAGGCCGCCGCGGAGGCCGAGCGGCTGAAGTCGGAGGCCCAGGAGTCGGCCGACCGGGTACGGGCCGAGGCGCAGGCCGCCGCGGAGCGCCTGGCGACCGAGGGCGCCGAGACGCTGGCCGCCGCCCAGGAGGAGGCCGTCCGGCGCCGCCGCGAGGCCGAGGAACTGCTCGGCTCCGCCCGCCAGGAGGCCGACCAGGAGCGTGAGCGGGCCCGCGAGCAGAGCGAGGAGCTGCTGGCCTCGGCGCGCAACCGGGTCGAGGAGGCGCAGGCCGAGGCGGTCCGCCTGGTCGAGGAGGCCGACCGGCGCGCGACCGAGACGGTCGCGAGCGCCGAGCAGACCGCGCAGCAGGTGCGCGACTCGGTGGCCGGGCTGCACGAGCAGGCGCAGGACGAGATCGCCGGGCTGCGCTCGGCGGCCGAGCACGCCGCGGACCGCACCAGGACCGAGGCGCAGGAGGAGGCGGACCGGGTCCGCGCCGACGCGTACGCGGAGCGGGAGCGCGCCTCGGAGGACGCGGCCCGGCTCAGGCGGGAGGCGGCCGAGGAGACGGAGGCCGCCAAGTCCCTTGCGGAGCGCACCGTTGCGGAGGCGATCGCGGAGGCGGACCGGCTGCGCTCGGACGTCGCCGAGCACGCCCAGCGGGTGCGCACCGAGGCCTCCGACACCAAGGCCAACGCCGAGCAGGACGCCTCGCGCACCCGTGCGGACGCCCGCGAGGACGCCAACCGGATGCGTTCGGACGCGGCCACGCAGGCGGACACGCTCATCAACGAGGCGCGCTCGGAGGCCGAGCGGCTGACGACGGAGACGGCCGCGGAGGCCGAGCGGGTCCGTGCGGAGTCCGTCGCGAAGGCCGAGAAGCTGATCTCGGACGCGACCGGGGACGCCGAGCGGCTGCGCGCCGAGGCAGCCGAGACGGTCGGTTCCGCCCAGCAGCACGCGGAGCGGATCCGGGTCGAGTCGGAGCGGGTCAGGGCCGCGGCCGCGGCGGAGGCCGAGCGGGTCACCACGGCCGCGCGCGAGGAGGCCGAGCGGACCCTCGACGAGGCCCGCAAGGACGCCAACAAGCGGCGTTCGGAGGCGGCCGAGCAGGTCGACACGCTCATCTCGGAGACGGCCGCCGAGGCCGACAAGCTGCTCGCGGAGTCGCGGCAGAGCGCGCAGAAGACGACGGCGGACGCCGAGACGCAGGCCGACACGATGGTGGGCGCGGCCCGCAACGAGGCGGAGCGGCTGGTCTCCGAGGCGACCGTGGAGGGCAACTCCCTGGTGGAGCGGGCCCGTACGGACGCCGACGAGCTGCTGGTCGGCGCGCGCCGGGACGCGACCGCGATCCGCGAGCGCGCGGAGGAGCTGCGCGACCGGATCACCGGTGAGATCGAGGAGCTGCACGAGCGGGCCCGCCGGGAATCGGCGGAGGCGATGCGGACCGCGGGCGAGCGCTGCGACGCGCTGGTGAAGGCCGCCGAGGACCAGCTCGCCGAGGCCGAGGCCAAGGCCAAGGACCTGGTCGCGGAGGCGAACTCCGAGGCGAGCAAGGTGCGGATCGCGGCCGTGAAGAAGGCCGAGGGGCTGCTCAAGGAGGCCGAGCAGAAGAAGAACTCGCTGGTCGCCGAGGCGGAGAAGATCAAGTCCGACGCCGAGCAGGAGGCCCGGCGTACGGTCGAGGAGGGCAAGCACGAGCTGGACGTGCTGGTCCGCCGCCGCGAGGACATCAACGCGGAGATCTCCCGTGTCCAGGATGTCCTCGAGGCGTTGGAGTCCTTTGAGGCCCCGTCGGCCGGCAAGGACGGCGGGGTCAAGACGGCTGCCGCCGCCGGCGCGACACGTTCGGGTGGGAAGGCGTCAGAAAGCTAGCCAAAAGCACCATTTGCGTGTTTGGCAAGGGCGTCCGACACAGACTCTCGCAAGCGGTCTGACAGTCAGCCACCCAAAAGAAGGGTCATTCTCCAGATCAAACACGTATCCGCTCGATGACACACCGCATCGACCCCTAGGATTCCTTCTATCACCTCACCGGTCTCATTCGACAGGAACCCCATGAGCGACACTTCCCCCTACGGCTTCGAGCTTGTGCGGCGTGGGTACGACCGCGCTCAGGTGGACGAACGCATTTCGAAGCTCGTCTCCGACCGTGACAGCGCTCTGGCCCGTATCACCGCGCTGGAGAAGCGCATCGAGGAGCTCCACCTCGAGACGCAGAACGCCCAGGCCCAGGTCACCGACGCCGAGCCGTCGTACGCGGGTCTCGGCGCGCGCGTCGAGAAGATCCTCCGCCTCGCCGAGGAGGAGGCCAAGGACCTGCGCGAGGAGGCCCGTCGCGCGGCCGAGCAGCACCGCGAGCTGGCCGAGTCGGCGGCCCAGCAGGTGCGAAACGACGCAGAATCGTTCGCGGCCGAGCGCAAGGCCAAGGCCGAGGACGAGGGCGTCCGCATTGTCGAGAAGGCCAACAGCGACGCATCCCAGCTGCGTGCCGAGGCCCAGAAGGACGCGCAGTCCAAGCGTGAGGAGGCCGACGCCCTCTTCGAGGAGACCCGCGCCAAGGCCGCCCAGGCCGCCGCGGACTTCGAGACGAACCTGGCCAAGCGCCGCGAGCAGTCCGAGCGCGACCTCGCCTCCCGCCAGGCCAAGGCGGAGAAGCGCCTCGCCGAGATCGAGCACCGGGCGGAGCAGCTGCGCCTGGAGGCCGAGAAGCTGCGCACGGACGCCGAGCGCCGCGCCCGCCAGACGGTGGAGACGGCCCAGCGCCAGGCCGAGGACATCGTGGCCGACGCCAACGCCAAGGCGGACCGGATCCGTTCGGAATCCGAGCGCGAGCTGGCGGCCCTCACCAACCGCCGCGACTCGATCAACGCGCAGCTCACGAACGTCCGCGAGATGCTCGCGACGCTCACCGGTGCCGCGGTGGCCGCGGCCGGCAGCCCCGCCGACGACGAGCCGGTCTCGCGCGGCGTCCCGGCCCAGCAGTCCCGCTAGCCGACCGCAGGACGGCGACCGGCCTTGGCCGGCCGTCGCACGGCGACCCGTACGGACCCGCACCTTCCGCCGGAGGTGCGGGCCCGTCCCGTTCCGTACGGACCTGCCCGTCCCGTCTCGTACCGATGTGCCCGTTGCGGTGGCATGCGCCGAAAGCCGCGTCTACCGTGGCCGCATGATCGAGCTCGAGGGGCTGACCAAGCGGTACGGCGAGAAAGTGGCGGTCAACAACCTGACGTTCACGGTCAGACCCGGTGTCGTGACCGGTTTCCTGGGCCCGAACGGTGCCGGGAAGTCCACCACGATGCGGATGATGCTCGGTCTCGACCACCCGACCTCGGGCGATGTGCGGATCGACGGACAGCACTACGACCGGCTGAAGGATCCGCTGAAGTACGTCGGCGCCCTGCTGGACGCCAAGGCCATGCACGGCGGCCGCACCGCCTATAATCACCTGCTCTGTCTCGCCCAGAGCAACGGCATCCCGACGGCGCGGGTGCGCGAGGTCCTGGACACGGTGGGCCTGACGGCGGTGGCGAAGAAGAAGGCCAAGGGCTTCTCGCTCGGCATGGGCCAGCGGCTCGGCATCGCGGGCGCGCTGCTCGGCGATCCGCGGATCCTGATGTTCGACGAGCCGGTCAACGGTCTCGACCCCGAGGGCATCCACTGGATCCGCACCCTGATGAAATCGCTCGCGGCCCAGGGCCGTACGGTCTTCGTCTCCTCCCATCTGATGAGCGAGATGGCGCTGACCGCCGAGCACCTGGTCGTCATCGGACAGGGCCGGCTGCTCGCCGACACCTCGATGGCCCAGTTCATCCAGGAGAACTCCCGGTCGTACGTCCGGGTCCGCGCGCCCGAGCGGGAGCGGCTGCTCGACGTACTGCACGGCGCGGGGATCACCGTCGTGGAGGCGGGCAACGGCACGCTGGAAGCGGAGGGCGGGCAGGCGGAGCGGATCGGTGAACTGGCCGCGGAGCACCGCCTCGTACTGCATGAGCTCAGTCCGCAGCAGGCGTCGCTGGAGGAGGCGTTCATGCAGCTCACCGCGGAGTCGGTCGAGTACCACGCGCACTCCGGCGCACCGCTCGGGCAGGAGCCGGGGCAGGTGCCGGGGCAGGGAACGCCACCCTCACCGCCGCAGCAGTGGGGCAGCGACTGGAAGAGGGGCTGACCATGGCGGTGTCGCAGGTCATCAGGTCCGAGTGGACCAAGATCCGTTCCGTGCAGTCCACCGTGTGGACGCTGGGTCTCGCCCTGGTCGTCACGGTCGCGCTGGGCGTGCTGATCTCCTGGCTGTCCAACCGCGAGTGGGACAACATGAGCGAAGGGGACCGGTTCTCGTTCGATCCGACGTTCGTCAGCTTCGCGGGGACAAGCCTCGGCCAGCTCGCGATGATCGTCTTCGGTGTGCTGGTCGTCTCGAACGAGTACAGCACCGGTATGGTCCGCACCTCGCTCGCGGCGGTCCCGCAGCGCGGCACGTTCCTCTTCGGCAAGATCGCGGTGGCGACCGCGCTCGCGCTCGTGGTCGGCATGATCACCAGCTTCCTGGCGTTCTTCCTCGGGCAGGCGATGCTGGGCGGGCACCGGGCGTCGATCGGCGACCCCGGGGTGCTGCGCGCCGTCATCGGCGGCGGCCTCTACATGACGCTGATCGCGGTCTTCTCGATGGGCGTCGCGACGATGCTGCGCTCGCCGATGCTCTCGCTCGGCATCCTGATGCCGTTCTTCTTCCTGATCTCGGCGATCCTCGGCAATGTCTCGGCCACCAAGAAGATCGGCCAGTACCTCCCCGACCAGGCCGGCAGCAAGGTCATGCAGGTGGTGCCCCCGCTCGACGGCGACACCCCGTACGGGCCCTGGGGCGGCCTCGGGATCATGGTCCTGTGGGCCGTGGCGGCGCTGATCGGCGGATATGTCCTGCTCAAGCGTCGGGACGCGTGACCTGCGGATTTTTACCCGCTCTTGAGCGGAACCGTCAGCGCGCGGATATCCTCCTAACCCTTACGGGGGCGTGTGCCCCGTCGTCCTGAACCTTTCGATGGGTGCGGAGCATGATCGAGGCAGTCGGCCTGACGAAGCGCTACGGCGCCAAGACGGCCGTGTACAACCTTTCCTTCCAGGTGCGGCCGGGCGCCGTGACCGGCTTCCTCGGGCCCAACGGCTCGGGCAAGTCGACGACGATGCGCATGATCCTCGGCCTGGACAACCCCAGCGCGGGGCAGGTGACGATCGGCGGCTACCCGTACCGCAAGCTGCCCAACGCCCCCCGCCAGGTCGGCGCGCTCCTGGACGCCAAGGCCGTGCACGGCGGCCGGCACGCCCGCAACCACCTGCTCTGCCTCGCCCAGCTCTCGGGCATCCCGGCCCGCCGGGTGGACGAGGTGCTGGGCGTGGTCGGACTCCAGGACGTCGCCAGGAAGCGGTCCAAGGGGTTCTCGCTCGGCATGGGCCAGCGCCTCGGCATCGCCGCCGCGCTCCTCGGCGACCCCCAGGTGCTGCTCTTCGACGAGCCGGTCAACGGCCTCGACCCCGAGGGCATCCTCTGGGTGCGCAACCTGATGAAGGCGCTCGCCGCGGAGGGCCGTACGGTCTTCGTCTCCTCGCACCTGATGAGCGAGATGGCGCTGACCGCCGACCACCTCATCGTCATCGGGCGCGGCCAGCTCCTCGCCGACATGAGCGTCAAGGACTTCATCTCGCACAACTCGGCCGACTTCGCCCGCGTGCGGGTGCCGGACGCCGAGCCGCAGCAGCGCGAGAAGCTGACGGCCGCGCTCACCGAGGCGGGCGGCCAGGTGCTGCCCGAGCAGGACGGCGCGCTGCGGGTGACCGGGCTGCCGCTGCCCCGCATCAGCGACCTGGCGCACGGCGCCGACGTACGCCTGTGGGAGCTGTCGCCGCATCAGGCGTCGCTGGAGGAGGCGTACATGCGGATGACGCAGGGCGCCGTCGACTACCGCTCCACGATCGACCAGAAGGCCGGGCTCCAGCAGCAGCTGCCGCCGGGCGCCGTGCCGCCGCAGCAGATGCAGATGCCCGTGCCGGGGCAGGGCCAGCCGGGCTGGTACGCCCCGCCGCCGCCCGCGCAGGGCGGGCAGCCCTTCGCGATGCCCCAGGGACAGCCGCCGGCCGGCCCCTACGGGGCGCCCGCCGCGCCCGCCGCACCGGCGCCCGGGCAGCCCAACCCGTACGCCCAGGCGCCCGCACAACCGGTTCAGGCCCCCGCGCAGCCCGCGCCCGCCCCCGACCTCACCAAGCGCGACAGCGAGGACCCCCGATGAGCACGCCCCAGCCACCGATGCCGCAGCAGTCCGCGCCCGCCCCCGGCGGCTGGCAGGCCCCGCAGGGCTCGTCGTACACCTCGCCGATCCCGATCACCCGTACCCACCTGGGGCACGCGCTCGCCTCCGAGTGGACGAAGATCAAGTCGGTCCGCTCCACGGTGTGGACGCTGGGCGTGTTCCTGGTGCTGGTGTTCAGCAGCAGCCTGCTCATCGCCTCGCAGATGCGCGACGAGGACTTCGTCGACCTGCCCTACTCCTTCTCGGCCTTCATCGGTCTGATGCTGGGGCAGATCTGCCTGATCACCCTGGGCGTGCTGGTCGTCTCCTCCGAGTACGGCACCGGCATGATCCGTACGACGTTCACCGCGTCGCCGCAGCGCCACCGGGTGCTCACCGCGAAGTTCCTGATCTTCTTCGCACTCGCCTTCGGGGTGTCCTTCGCGTCGGTGTTCCTGATGGGCGCGCTCACCGCCGGCATGCACAGCGGGGCCAGCGACGTGCCGTGGGTCGGCTCGGCGTTCAAGGGCAGTCTGTACGTGTCCCTGCTGGGCGTCCTGTCCCTCGCCGTGGGCTCGATACTGCGGCACTCGGCGGGCGCCATCACCGCCATGATGGGCGTGGTGCTGCTGCCCGCGATCCTGCCCGCGTTCCTGCTCATCTCGGAGTCGACGCGGAAGGTGGGCGAGAAGATCCTGGACTACAACGCCATCAATTCCCTCGCGAAGATCTTCGGCGCGGACTCGGAGGGCGGCGGGACGTCCCAGCTCGTCCTGCTGCTCGTGGTCACCGCGGCGGCAGTGGCCGGCGCCTTCGCGCTCCTGGAGAAGCGGGACGTCTGACGCTCCGGGAGGGACCGGCGCTCAGAATCTCGGCGCGTTACGGGACCGCTGCACCCGCGAGGTGCGGCGGTCCTTCGCGTTCCAGCACGCCTTGTGCCAGTGCCGGCGCTCGTCGACGCCCGAGTGGTCCGGCCAGGCCACCACGTGCGGCATGGCGGACGGGATGAGCTGGTCGCAGCCCGGGCAGCGGTAGGTCTTGCCCTCGGCGCTGGCACCCGCGACATGACGCACGCACCAGTCCTCGCCCTGCCAGCTCTCGGTGGACTGCCAGCCGCCGTAGCGGCCGGACCGGTCGTCGTCGGCGGACGCGCTCCTGCCGGACGACCCGGCGGTCTTCGGGCGGTTGCGGCGCGGGGACACGAGACACCTCACGGAGCTGTACAGGGAGCAGGAGCCGACTCCAGCCTACGCGGCACCGTCTCCGGTACGCGTAAACGACCAAGGCACGACAAGCATCGGCAAGTACCACCAATCACCGGCAAGCGCCATGAAGTCCGAGCAATTCGCGCTCAATCGGCCCGGATCCCCCGCCCACCGGGCCATTACCCAGACAATCGGCAAATCTCCCCGACAGGCCGTGACTTCGGCACGTGTCAGGGGGTTATGCCGGTGGGGGTTCCGCGTCGGTGGCCAAGGAGGCAGGAGTGCGATGCGCGTTGGAAGTTTTGTGCTGGCGGCCCAGTTCCCGGGCCAGGGTCAGGGGGAGGCGCTGCACCGCGCGGTGCGTTCGGCGGAGGCGGCGGAGGAGGCGGGGCTCGACTCGGTGTGGCTGGCCGAGCACCACTTCGTGCCGTACGGGACATGCCCGTCGGCCGTCACCCTGGCGGCGTTACTGCTCGGCCGCACCCGGCGGCTGCGGGTCGGCACGGCGGTGAGTGTCCTGCCCACCGTGCACCCGGTGGCGCTGGGAGAACAGGCGGCCCTGCTGCACATGACCTCGGGCGGCCGTTTCTCGCTGGGGGTGGGGCGCGGCGGCCCCTGGGTGGATCTGGAGGTCTTCGGCGCGGGCCTGCCGGCCTACGAGCAGGGGTTCCCGGAATCGCTCGACCTGCTGATGCGCTGGCTGCGGGAGCCGTCCGTCGGGAGCGCCACGGAGCGGTTCAGCTTCCGTGAAGTGCCCGTCGTGCCGCGTCCTTCGGAGAGCCTGAGCGGCCCGGCGGGGCCCGAGGTGGTCCTCGCGTGCACCTCGCCCGCCAGTGTCCGGCTCGCCGCCGAGCGCGGGCTGCCCATGCTCCTCGGCATGCACATCGGTGACGAGGAGAAGGCCGAAATGGTCGCGCTGTGGCGGCAGTCCGCGCGGGCCGCCGGGCATCCGCCCGACGAGGTGCGCTCCGCGCCCCATGTCTCGGCCGGTGTCTGTCAGATCGCGGACCGGCGCACCGACGCGGAGGAGACGCTGCTCAAGGCGATGCCCGGCTGGCTGAAGCAAGGCCTGGAGGCCCATGTGACGGTGGACGGCCGGGCCCGCGCGATGCGGGACCCATGGGCCTACACCCAACTGCTGTGCGGGCTGCATCCGGTGGGGACCCCCCGGCTGTGCGCGGACCGGCTCTCCGCGACGGCCGAGCGGACCGGGATCTCCCGCTTCGCCCTGCTGGTGGAAGGTTCCGGCGACCTCGCCGCCACGGAGGAGAACGTCCGGCGGCTCGGCGCCGAAGTGCTGCCCCGTCTCGGCTGAGGAGACCGGACCGCGGGGAGCTTGCCGCTCCTGTGCGAAATGCGATGCACCTCCCGCGCACGGGAGCGGCAAGCCAAGCGGCTCAGTACCTCAGCAGTCCCGGAGCTCCGGCGACTGGTTCAGCAGCTGGCCGCGTACGGACGTGAAGCGCGCCAGCCTGTCGTCCACTGAGCCGTCCAGCGGGAAAACCGCCACCCGGTGGCAGTTCTGGAAAGCCAGTCGCACTCCGAAGTGCCGCTGTAGCGCGCCTCGGATGGCGTCGCTGGCGAGCGCGCGCAGCAACTGGCCGCGCGCCTGCTCGTCCGGCGGGGGCGTCTGGTTGTCGGCGAAGGGTCCGCCGTCGACCTTCAGCTGGGCCACCAGGGAGCTGATCATCTCCCATGCGAAGGGCAGGGAGGTCCGGACGCAGTCGACGAAGTCAGCTTCGTCGACCTCGCCTCGCTCGGCCTGTTCGAGTAGGGCCGGTGAGACGTCGAGCGACATGGGTTCTCCTCTCGCACCCCCAGTCGAACGGGGGTTGACTGACAGGGCGGGAGACCACGACAACAGACACTCTGTGTACACACGTCGCGACCTCCCGTTTACACGTTATGCAACGGAAGAGAGCGGCACCAGGAGGATGCACACACGACGGAGTGCCTGTAAGCGCACAATCGGCCACCGCCGATCTCGTGACGTCAAGGGACAAGAGGGGCACCTTGTCGGGCCCCAGGGGCAGCCGGGGCGGGAGGGAAGCGGAGATATGGGACGAACGGAAGTGTCCTGCGGTGAGCGGGGAAGCAGGTGGCCGACCCGGGAATCGCGTCGGCACCCGCCCGTCGAGTAGCGTTGCCGACCATGCGTCTCGTCATCGCCCGCTGCTCCGTGGACTACGCGGGCCGGCTCACCGCCCATCTCCCGTCCGCCCCGCGCCTCATCCTCGTGAAGGCCGACGGGAGCGTCTCGATCCACGCGGACGACCGGGCCTACAAGCCCCTCAACTGGATGTCCCCGCCCTGCACGCTGAAGGAGGGAACCGGCGACGACGCCGGTGTGTGGACGGTCATCAACAAGGCGGGCGAGAAGCTCATCATCACGATGGAGGAGATCCTCCACGACTCGTCGCACGAACTCGGTGTCGACCCCGGCCTGATCAAGGACGGCGTGGAGGCGCACCTCCAGGAGCTGCTCGCGGACCGCATCGAGACCCTCGGCGAGGGCTACTCACTGATCCGCCGCGAGTACATGACGGCCATCGGCCCGGTCGACATCCTGTGCCGCGACGGCGAGGGACAGACCGTCGCCGTGGAGATCAAGCGGCGCGGTGAGATCGACGGCGTCGAGCAACTGACGCGCTACCTGGAGCTGTTGAACCGCGACCCGCACCTCGCGCCGGTCCGCGGCATCTTCGCGGCCCAGGAGATCAAGCCCCAGGCCCGCGTCCTCGCCACGGACCGCGGCATCGGCTGCGCGGTCCTGGACTACGACGCCCTGCGCGGCATCGAGGACGACAAGCTGCGGCTGTTCTGAGAGCACAGGCTCTGAGCGGCGCACGGCCGACCGCTTCCGTATACGGCCAGGGGGCCGGGTCCGTCCAAGGACCCGGCCCCCTGGCCGTACCGCTGTCTCACATCACCGAGCCGTCGGGCGACCCGGTCGTGCCGCCGTTCTCCGGGGCGCTCGCCGAGCCGCCGGTGGCCGGTGCGCTGGACGGCGCCGGGCCGCTCGCCGAGTCGGACGTCTCCGGCGTCGACGGGCTCTCCGAGGGCGGGTCGCTGCTCTCGGACTCCGTGGGCGTCGGGGTGGGCGACTTGGTCGGGGGCTTCGACGTCGGCGTCTTCGAGGGCGTTTTGGACGGCGTCTTAGAAGGCGTCCTGGACGGCTTCTTCGTCGGGTCGTCGCTCTTCGTCCCGCTCGGGTCGTCCGAGGGCTCCTCGCTCGCGGACGGGGTCGGGTCGTCCGCCGTCCCGTAGGTGCCGTCCGGGCCGGGGTCCGTGGGCGTGCTGGTCGCCTTCGCCGTCCCGTCCCCGGAGCCCTCGTCCGCCTTGTCCGCGCCGAGGCTGTCGTCGTCGGTGCCTTGGCTGGCCGAGGGGTTGACACCGACCTTCTCGGAGGGTCCGTCGGCCTTGTCGCCCGAGGTGACGCCGAGCGTGACCACCGTGCCGAGCACGGCGGCGAGCAGAGCGCCGGAACCGGCGGCGACCAGATTGCGGCGGGTGCCGCGGAGCAGCCCCTTGCCCCGGGCCGGCCGCGCGGGCCGGGCGGGCGCGGGCTCGGCGGCCCGGTGCGTGACCAGCGTCGCCGGCTCGGGCGCCGCGGGCAGGGCGAGCGCGGCCGGTACGCCGCCGGGCGGCGACGCCGACTCCTCGTGGCGCGCGTCGGGCACCTCCTCGCCCGCCGCCGTGCGCCCGCCGGGCAGGACCGCTCCGGAGCGGTCGGCGACCAGGGCGAGGGCGCGGCGGCCCGCGACGGTGCCGCGCTTGTCGGCGAGGGCGCCGCGCAGTCCGATGGACGCCTCCAGCTCGGCGCGGGCCCGGTCGAGCTGGCCGCCGCAGAGCGCGAGGATGCCGAGCTCGTGATGGAAGTAGGCCTGGTCGGCGACCTCGCCGGCCAGCCGGGAGGCCTCGGCGCCGTGCCGCAGTGCGCGCTCCCAGGCGCTCCAGCTCAGTCCGGCGGCGAAGGCGGGCGCGGCCGTGCGGGCCAGCGCGACGGAGAGGACCTCTTCCTCGTCGTCCTGCGGTGCCGTGGTGAGCGGCACCAGCACGCCCAGGGCGCCGAGGACGGCGTCCGCCTCGGCGCACACCCGCTCGGGGCTGACCGAGGGGTGCCCGGCCCACCAGGCGTAGTGCTTCGCGGCGGTGACGGTCTGCTGTCCGGCGTCGTCGGCGTATCCGGCGGCCTCCAGCTGGGTCTGCACACCGGCCGCGAGCCGGTAGCGGGAGCCGACCGGCGAGACCAGCGAGCAGCCCGCGAGTTCGGCGAGCGCGGCGTCCGCGTGGGTGTCGCCCACGAGGGCCGGCAGATGCGCCTGGTGCGGCACCTCGCCGCCGAGCGCGACGGCGAACCGCAGCGTGGCGCGCGCCGACTCGCTGAGCCGGGAGGCGAGCAGGGCGGCGGGGGCGGCTCCCTCGGCGATCGAGGGCAGCGGCACCTCGGGCGCGTCCTCCGGCTCCACGAGGGCGTCCCCGTAGTGGCCGAACGCGTCCGCGGCGTCCGGGGTCCCGCGGAGCTGGTCACGCTGCCGCAGCAGGGCGCCGGCCTGGACGAAGCGCAGCGGCAGCCCCTCGGACTCGAACCAGAGGTCGCCCGCCCAGTTGGCCTCGTCCTCGGCCAGCGGGCGGCCGACGGCCCGCTCCAGGAGCTCCAGGCTCGCGGCGCGGTCGAGGCCGCCGAGGAAGACCTCCTCCAGGAGGGAGTCGGCGGACGGCGCGGGCACGTCCGGCGTGGCGGCGATCAGGAAGGCGCACTCGGGGGTGGCGTCGAGCAGCTCGTCGAGCGTGCTGCCGCCGAGCTCGACGTCGTCGAGGACGACGACCGCGCCGATCTCCCGGATCAGGGCGAGCAGCTCGTCCTGGTCGGGGCGGTGCCGCGGGGCGTCGTAGACGGTGGCGAACAGCTCGTGCAGCAGGTCGCCGGCCGTGCGCCGGTGTCCGCTGAGCCGTACGACGCCGTCGGGCGCGAGGTCCGCGCAGTCCTCGGCGACGGCGTCCAGGAGCGCCGTGCGGCCCGAGCCGGCGGGGCCGGTGAGCCGGACGGAGCGACCGCGGGCCAGCAGCCGGGCGAGCCGCTCGCGCTCCTCCTGGCGTTCCAGGAGCGGCAGCCTGGGCTGCGGGGCCCCCGGCGGTACGGGCGGACGGGCGGCGCGGTCCTGTTCGGCGCGCTCCGCCGCGGTGAACCTGGCGGGGCGGGCGGGCCGCTCCCCCGGCGGGCAGGGTTCGATCTCGCTGCCGTCGACGGGGTTCACGGTGAGCAGGAAGTCGCCCGTGACGAGCCGGACGGTGCGGGCCTGCGCCGGTGCGTGCTGACTGAAATCGGCGGTGGGTACTTCGCGCGGCAGTCGCTGCCGAGGCGTCTGGCCGCCGTCGTGACCGTACTCTTCGGGTCCCCGGTCGATCGGGTCCATGGTGTCCCAGCCCCCCAAAAGCGTCGTGTGCCGAGCCCCTCCCGGCCTTGCCGCACACCGCGCTGTCGCTTCTGGTCCGGTGCCCGCTCAAGGGTGTTCGGACGGCGGGCACGCGAACCCTAAACCTTCGCACAGTATCTCTGAACAGCCGGGGTACCGCGCCGCCCGAGACGTCACGGGTTCGTGAGGATTGTGCGTGAGGTACGTATTCGTACGCCCTGTCCGGCGCGGGTGGTGCGCCGGGTCAGACCCGGGGCAGGGATTCCACTCCGATGCCGCCCTCGATGGCCAGGATGCGGTGCAGCCGGGTGGCCACCAGCAGGCGCTGCATCTGCGGCGGGACGTCGCGCAGGACGAGCCGCCTGCCGCACCTCCCGGCGCGTCGGTGGGCTCCCATGATGACGCCGAGTCCGGTGGCGTCCCAGGAGTCCAGCTCGGACAGGTCCAGGACCAGGTCGCCGACTCCGTCGTCGACGGCCGAGTGCAGGACCGTACGGGCGTCCGCCGCGCTGCGTACGTCGAGGCGGCCCCCGACGACCAGCTCGGCGTGGTCGCCCCTGATGAACATATGCGCTCCCCGAGAATGCGTCTCGTGCTCCGCGTCCGTCTGTCTGTCCGTCTTTGTATGTAGCTACATGCACCGTCTGACTGCGTCGGAGGCGCAGAGGTTGCCGTCTGTGAGCGAACCGATACCGAATTCACCCGACGGAGTGACCCTCCGGCAGGTGCGTGCGGTTCAGTGCTTGTAGAAGCCCTGCCCGCTCTTGCGCCCGATGTCACCGGCGTCAACCATCCGGCGCATCAGTTCCGGCGGCGCGAATTTCTCGTCCTGGGTCTCGGTGTAGATGTTGCCGGTGGCGTGCAGCAGGATGTCGACACCCGTGAGGTCGGCGGTGGCCAGGGGGCCCATGGCGTGGCCGAAGCCCAGCTTGCAGGCGAGGTCGATGTCCTCCGCGGTGGCGACGCCCGACTCGTACAGCTTGGCCGCCTCCACGACGAGCGCCGAGATGAGCCGGGTGGTGACGAAGCCGGCGACGTCGCGGTTGACGACGATGCAGGTCTTGCCGACGGACTCGGCGAACTCACGCGCGGTGGCCAGGGTTTCGTCACTGGTCTTGTAGCCCCGGACCAGTTCGCAGAGCTGCATCATCGGGACCGGCGAGAAGAAGTGCACGCCGACGACCCGCTCCGGGCGCCCGGTGACCGCGGCGATCTTGGTGATCGGGATCGCGGAGGTGTTGGAGGCGAGCACGGTGCCGTCGCGGACGAGCTTGTCGAGCGTCCGGAAGATCTCGTGCTTGACCTCGAGCTTCTCGAAGACGGCCTCGACGACGATGTCGGCGTCGGCGGCCGCGTCCAGGTCCGTGGTCGCGGTGATGCGGGCGAGCGCGGCCTCCGCCTCGGCGGCGTCGAGCCTGCCCTTGCCCACGAACTTGTCGTACGACGCCTTGATGCCGTCGGTGCCACGGGTCAGCGCCTCGTCGGTGACGTCGCGCAGGACGACGTCCCAGCCCGCCTGTGCGGAGACCTGGGCGATACCGGATCCCATGAGTCCGGCTCCGATGACGGCGAGCTTCCGTGCCACTGACGACTCTCCTCAACACGCGGTGCGATGTGTCCGCGCTTCAGGGCGCGGCCCGGCCCGGACGCCTTTGAACGCGCTGTCCGACTTGCCTCTCCGGCGGACCTTAGCGGGATAGTGAGCGTCTGTGACCGCTAAGTAATGCGCGTCACGTCTCAAGGGACGGACATCACACCGGCATGGGTCACGGAGCGCCTCGTACGGCGTAGTTGAGCACCTTGTCGCTCAACAGTGCCTCCATGTCGTCCAGGAGCACGAGCACCTCTCGTGACACTTCGTCCGGTTCGCGCCCGGCCATCATCTCGCGGCCGATGACGGCCATCACCGTCTGGTGGAGCCAGTTGATCTGACCGGCCATCAGACCCGGCAGCGGGTCGCCGTCCTGCGCGCCGGTCTCCTCGCGCAGCGCCGCCTCCAGATTCACCAGCACCTCCTGGGCGATGGCCCAGAGCCGGGAGCGCAGGGCCGGGGCGTCGTGGACCACGCGCATGAAGCGGGAGTAGCCGGTCATCAGGCCCACCCGGGGCGAGACCGCCTCGACCTCCTCGCGCAGTTCCCGCAGGACCGCGGCGGCGGCGGACTCGCCGGCGCTCCGGCCGCGGACCCAGCGGGCGAGCCGGTCGACCACACCCTTGGAGCGGTCCATGAAGAGGTCTTCCTTGGCCGGGAAGTAGTTGTAGACCGTGTTCACGGAGACGTCCGCGGCGTCGGCGATCTCGGCGATGGTCACCGCGTCGAAGCCGCGCTCCAGGAACAGTCCCGTGGCGACGTCCGAGATGTACTGCCTGGTCTGCCGTTTCTTCCGCTCTCTGAGCCCCTCTGCCATGTCTTCAGCCTAGCCTTCGATGGCTCGACTGAAATTTTGCAGTCGTTGCAAACTTTCAAAGACTCTGTTTTTCTGGGGGCATGGCAATCATCAGCACGGCGGGCCTCGCCCGTACGTTCGCGACCAAACGCGGCCCGGTGGAGGCGGTGCGGGGCGTCGACCTCACCGTCGCGGCCGGCGAGATCCTGGGCTTCCTCGGCCCCAACGGCGCGGGCAAGACGACCACGCTCCGCATGCTCACGACGCTGCTGCGGCCCACCGGCGGCGCGGCCACCGTCGCCGGCCGCGACCTGCTCGCCGACCCGGCCGGAGTCCGCATGACCTGCGGCTACGTGGCCCAGTCGGGCGGCGTCGACCCACAGGTGACCGTGCGGGAGGAGCTGGTGACCCAGGGCCGGCTCTACCGTCTGACCAAGGCTCAGGCGATCGAGCGCGCGGACGAGCTGGCCCGCGAGCTGGACCTGGCCGAGCTGCTCGACCGCACCACCGGCGCCCTCTCCGGCGGCCAGCGGCGCCGCCTGGACATCGCCCTGGCGCTCACCCACCGGCCCCGCGTGCTCTTCCTCGACGAGCCGACGACGGGACTCGACCCGGCGAGCCGCGCGGACCTGTGGGACCTGATCCGGCGGCTGCGCGACGGGCACGGCACGACCGTCTTCCTGACCACGCACTACCTGGACGAGGCCGACGCGCTCGCCGACCGGCTGGTCGTCGTGGACCGGGGCGTCGTCGTGGCCGAGGGCACGCCGGGCGCGCTCAAGCTCCGGTACGGCGGCTCGGCCGACGCGACGCTCCAGGAGACCTTCATCGCCATCACCGGCCGGGGCCCCGCGCCGGCCGAACCCGCCCCCGTAGCCGTCTAGGACTTGACATCCTCCCCGCCCTGAAGGACGGGGATTCCTGGCTCACGTTGGCTGGGGACCAGCGGTCCGCCAGCGCTTACACGATCAGCACCAGCCGGGTTGAGACCAGCCCGGACGAGCATCACGCGGGCAGAGTTCTTGTCCCTGGGGGAGACGACTCCGCACGCGGTGCAGGTGTACGTACGTTCCGAAAGAGGCAGTGCGTGCTTGGTTCTCGCTCCGCACGACGCGCAGTCCATGGTGGTGTGCGCGGGGTTCACGAGGCGGATGTCCCGCCCGTGCTTGCGCCCCATCTCGATCTGGGCCGTCTTCGTGGCCCCGATGGCCGCGTCGGCCGCCTTGCGGGCCATGGTCGTCCTGGCGAGGAACTTCGGGCAGAAGTCCTCCACGGCAATGGCGTCGTGGTCGCTCACGACGCGCTTGGCCCATTTGCGGGCGGTGTCCTGCCGCTGCCGGGCGATCTTTTTGTGCACCTTGGCGGTCTGCCGTTTCGCCTCGCGGTAGCCCTGCGACGCGGCATGCCCCCTGGCGGGCTTCCGGCGGGCCGTCATCCGCTGGTAGCGGGCGAGCTTGTGCGCGGCCGTCCTGCCGTGCTGCGGGTGCGGGAGGTCGTGGGCGTCGGAGGTGGTGGCGGCGGTCTCCTTGACGCCCCAGTCCACGCCGATCACGGCGCCGGTCGCGGGGAGGGGCTGGGTCTCGGCGGCGACGACGAACGACGCGTACCAGTGCCCGACCGCGTCGCGGCAGACGCGCACCGAGGAGGGGGCGGACGGCAGTTCGCGCGACCACACCACCCTCAGCACGATGCCGCCCGCGAGATGGAGGCGGCCGTCCTTCAGCCGGAACCCGCGTTGGGTGTAGTTCAGCGTGGGCAGCGCGTCACGTTTGCGCTTGATGCGGGGCATCCCGGCGCGCTGCCGCACCGGGAGCTTCGCCTTGATGTCGTTCTGCGCCTTGGCGCGGGACTTGGCGAAGTCGCGGATGGTCTGCTGCTGCGGCACCGAGGCGCCCTCGCGCAGCCAGGCCGTCGCGGTGCGGGCCTCGGTCAGCATCCTGTCCAGCCGGGCCGGGCCGCATGTCGTCTTCTCGGCGGCGTCCCGGTTCAGGGCGTGGACCTTGCGGGACATGGCCACGCACTCGTTCCACACCCAGCGGCATCGAGCCCACTCGGCCTCCAGGCCGACGCGGGCGGTCGACGACACACGGAGCCGGTAGGTGTACCGGGCATGCCCGAAAATCCCCGCAACCCTCTCCGAGATCGTCTACCGCCTTGAGGTCGAGCGCGATGCCGCTCCGGCTGACGCCGAATCGCCCTGACGGCGATTCGGCTTTCCCTGCCCTGCTCCGCAGGAGCCAAATTCCCCCCGGCGTGAAAGCCGGGGCATCCCCAGAGGAACCCGGTGACGCTTCGATGCTGCTGCACGACACCGCGCTGATCTTCGGGCGCTATGCCCGCCAGACCCTCCGCTCCCGCTTCGCCATGCTCTTCGGCGTACTGATGCCGCTGCTGTACCTGTTCTTCTTCGGGCCGCTGCTGACCGATCTGCCGCTCGGCTCGCGGGGCAGCTCCTGGCAGGTCCTGGTGCCCGGACTGCTGCTGCAACTCGGCCTGTTCGGAGCCGCGTTCGCGGGGTTCACGATCATCATGGAGCAGAACCTGGGGGTGGTGGAACGGATGCGGGTCACCCCCGTGAGCCGGCTGGCCCTGCTGCTCGGCCGGGTGCTGCGGGACGCCGCCGTCTTCGTCTTCCAGGCCGTCCTGCTGGTCCTCGCCGCGGTGGCGATGGGACTGCGTGCCCCGCTCGCGGGCGTCCTGATCGGCTTCGCGTTCGTCGCGCTGCTCACCGTCTCGCTCGCCTCGCTGTCGTACGCGCTGGCCATGCTGGTGCGGACGCCGCAGGAGTTCGGCCCCGCCGTGAACGCGACGACGATGCCCGCCATGCTGCTGTCCGGTCTGATGCTCCCGATGAGCCTGGCGCCGGGCTGGCTGGACGTGCTGTCCCATCTCATGCCGTTCCGCTATCTGGTCGACGCGGTGCGCGACGCGTTCGTGGGCGCGTACGCGACGGCGCACATGCTGTACGGGACGCTGGTCGCCGTCGGTTTCGCGGCGCTCGCCGTGACGGTGGGCACCCGGGTCTTCCGCCGGGCCGGGGCGTAACCGGGCCCGCGTTCCGTGGCTACGCTGGCCGCATGGTCAATCTGACGCGCATCTACACCAGGACCGGCGACCAGGGCACCACCGCCCTCGGCGACATGAGCCGGGTCGCCAAGACGGATCCGCGGATCTCGGCGTACGCGGACGCCAACGAGGCGAACGCGGCGCTCGGCACGGCGCTCGCCCTCGGCGGGCTCGACGAGGAGATCACGGCCGTCCTCACCCGCGTGCAGAACGACCTGTTCGACGTGGGCGCGGACCTGTCGACACCGGTCGTGGAGAATCCGCAGTTCCCGCCGCTGCGCGTCGAGCAGTTCTACGTCGACCGGCTGGAGGCCGACTGCGACCGGTTCAACGAGCGGCTGGAGAAGCTGCGGTCCTTCATCCTGCCCGGCGGCACGCCCGGTGCGGCACTGCTGCACCAGGCGTGCACCGTGGTCCGCCGCGCCGAGCGCTCCACCTGGGCCGCCATGGAGGTGCACGGCGAGACGATGAACCCGCTGACCGCGACCTATCTCAACCGGCTGTCGGATCTACTGTTCATCCTCGCCCGCACGGCCAACAAGGGAGTCGGGGACGTGCTCTGGGTCCCGGGCGGGGAGCGCTGACGCCGGGGCCTTCGGAGCCATCAGGACCTCAGGGTCCTTCGGAGCCTTCTTCGGCCAGATCGCGTACGTGAGGGCGATCAGTCCGTGGATCCCGGCGGCGCGCAGCGCCACCCACTGGAAGGACCGCAGGGACTCGGTGTTCCCGTCCCCGACGTACCAGATCGCACCTTGCAGCAGCGCGCAGGCGACGGCCGCCGCGAGCACCGTACGCAGCCAGAGCCGGCCCTCGTGCAGGGCGCGGGCCGTGCCGTAGCGGGGCGGCTTCGGCGGTGGCGGTCCACCGGCGAGCCGGTGCGCGGCGTGGCCGTCGAGCCAGTGGATCGTGGAGTGGCCGTACCCGACGGTGAAGCCGATGTAGAGGGCGGCCAGGCCGTGCTCCCAGCCCGGCTCGGCACCGTTCCTCAGATCGATCGCGGTGACCACGAAGAGGACCAGTTCCAGCAAGGGCTCGCACAGCAGCAGGGCGAGGCCGGCCCGCGGACGTCTCAGCAGGTAGCGGACCGACAGACCCGCGACCAGCAGCACCCAGAACGCGACCTCACAGGCGACGATCAGTCCGACGACCATGGTGGACTCCTTCCGCTCACCTCTCCAGGGTTCCGCCCCGAGGGGCCCTGATCGTCGTCGGCGGTGACGAATCCGCACTGCATCCTTCGATGTACTGCGGGACCGTCCCCGGGTCGCAGGCGCGCCGCCGGACCGCCGTGTTGGATGGAAGGCATGGCCGACCGACTCCCCCGCCCGCACCGCGACGACGTACGCATCGCCCTCGGCGGACTGCTCGGCGGGCTCTTCCTGTGGGGCATCGGTCTCACCACACGCCCCGCGGACGACGCGCTCGTGCTGTGGCACGGGTACGGGGTGGTGCTCGTACCGCTCGTGGTGACGGCGGGCTGCGAACTGCTGCGGCGCGTCCGGCCGCGCACCGCCCTGCTGGTGGGTATCGCCGCGCTGACCGCCGACACCGTCACCCGGGGCAGTGTCGCCACGATCGTGATGTTCACGGACCTCGTCTACGCGGCCGTCCTGTACGGCACTCCGGCGTCCGCCCGGCGCATCCCCTGGATCACCGGACTGCTGACGGTCGTCGGCACGGTCGTCCCGGTGGCCGTCTGGCGCAGGCCGGAGACCCTGCTGATCGGTCTGGGGGTGGGGCTGGTGGGGCTCGCACCGGCGGCGACCGCCTGGGTGGTCCGCAACCACCGCGACACCGCCGCCGCCGAACGGCTGCGCGCCGAGCAGACCGCGCTGCTCGCCGAGATCGACCGCAGCCAGGCCGTCTCGGCCGAACGGGCGCGCATGGCACGGGAATTGCACGACATGGTCGCCAACCACCTGTCCGCCATCGCCATCCACTCCACCGCCGCGCTCTCGCTCGACGACCCGGGCACCTCCAAAGAGGCGCTCGGTGTGATCCGCGAGAACAGCGTCGCGGGTCTCGCGGAGATGCGGCGGCTGATCGGGATCCTGCGGGACGACAGCGACGAGCACGAGCCGTCCGCGGCTCCGACCCTGGACGGCCTCAACGCCCTGGTGGAGGGCGCCCGCACCAACGGTCTCGACGTCGGTCTCGCCGCCCTCGCACCCGGCGACGCCCTCCCCGCGCCGGTGGAACTGGCCGCCTACCGCATCGTCCAGGAGTCCCTGACCAACGCGCTCAAGCACGCGGGCCCCGGCCGGGTCACCGTCGCGCTCGCCCGGCGGGACGGCTCCCTCACCGTGCGGGTGACCAGCCCGTACGGCGACCGGGACGGGCCGCGCGCCCCGGGCTCGGGCGCCGGTCTGGTCGGGATGCGGGAGCGCGTCGCCCTGCTGCGCGGCACGTTCGAGGCCGGCCCCGAGGACGCACCGGGCCCCGCCGGGTCCGCCGACTCGCCCGGGTCCGCCGACTCCCCCGGCCCCTCCGGCTCCTCCGGCTCCCCCGGTGGCAAGGTCTGGACCGTGCGTGCCACCCTGCCGATCACCCAGGCCGGCGACGCCGGCCGCCCCAGCCCCGGAGGAACCGAATGATCCGCGTGCTCGTCGCCGAGGACCAGTCCGCCGTACGGGCCGGACTCGTCCTCATCCTGCGCAGCGCGCCCGACATCGAGGTGGCGGGCGAGGCCGCGGACGGCGAGCAGGCGGTCGCGCTCGCCCGCGAGCTGCGGCCCGACCTGGTGCTGATGGACGTACAGATGCCGCGCCTGGACGGGGTGTCGGCCACCCGGCAGATCGTCGCCGAGGGCCTGGCCGATGTGCTGGTGCTCACCACGTTCGACCTCGACAGTTACGTCTTCGGGGCGCTCAGGGCAGGAGCCTCGGGTTTCCTGCTGAAGAACACGGAGGCGCGGGACCTGCTCCAGGCGGTGCGGACGGTGGCCCGCGGCGAGGGGCTGATCTCGCCCGCGGTCACCCGGCGGCTGATCGCCGAGTTCGCCGCCCGCCCGGTGCGCGAGCCCACGACCGATCCGGCCGTCCTGGACGTCCTCACCCGGAGGGAGCGCGAGGTGCTGTCCTGCCTCGGCGAGGGGCTGTCCAACGCGGAGATCGCGACCCGGCTGGAGATGGCGGAGGCGACGGTGAAGACGCACGTCAGCCGCCTGCTGAACAAGCTGAAGCTGCGCAGCCGGGTCCACGCGGCCGTGCTGGCACAGGAGTTGGGGATCTAGTCGGCGGACTACCACAGAACAGGAGCAGTGGTCCAGACCTATTGACCTCTGGTCCAGACCTTTCTATTCTCACCGCACTGGAGGGCTTGAGGCTCAGTCACGCCCCCGACAACCTCATAAGGAGGCGCACCGTGCGCTTCAGACTCAGACACAGAGCCGCGGCCGGGTTCGCGACCCTGCTGCTCCCGCTGGCCGGCCTGGTCGGCCTCGCCAGTCCCGCCGCGGCCGCCACGTCCGCCACCGCCACCTTCACCAAGTCCTCCGACTGGGGCACCGGTTTCGAGGGCAAGTGGACGATCAAGAACACGGGCACCACCAGCATCAGTTCCTGGACCGTCGAGTGGGACTACCCCTCCGGAACCTCGGTCACCTCGGCCTGGGACGCCGACGTCACCAGCTCCGGCACTCACTGGACCGCCAAGAACAAGTCCTACAACGGCACCCTCGCCGCCGGCGCCTCCGTCTCCTTCGGCTTCAACGGCTCCGGCTCCGGCTCGCCCTCCAACTGCTCGCTCAACGGCGGCTCCTGTGACGGCGGCACCACCGTCCCCGGCGACAACGCGCCCTCCGCGCCCGGCACCCCGACCGCGTCCTCCATCACCGACACCTCGGTGAAGCTCTCCTGGAGCGCGGCCACCGACGACAAGGGCGTCAAGAACTACGACGTGCTGCGCGACGGCGCCAAGGTCGCCACCGTCACCACCACCTCGTACTCGGACACCGGCCTGACCGCCGGCACCGACTACTCCTACACCGTGCAGGCCCGCGACACCGCCGACCAGACCGGTCCGGCCAGCGGCGCGGTCAAGGTGCACACCACCGGCGGCACCACCACTCCCCCGACCACCGGTGACAAGGTCAAGCTCGGCTACTTCACCGAGTGGGGCATCTACGGCCGCAACTACAACGTCAAGAACCTGGTGACGTCCGGCTCCGCGGCCAAGATCACGCACATCAACTACGCCTTCGGCAACGTCACCGGCGGCAAGTGCGCGATCGGCGACTCCTACGCCGACTATGACAAGGCGTTCACCGCCGACCAGTCCGTCAGCGGCGTCGCCGACACCTGGGACCAGCCGCTGCGCGGCAACTTCAACCAGCTGCGCCAGCTGAAGGCCAAGTACCCGAACATCAAGGTGCTGTGGTCCTTCGGCGGCTGGACCTGGTCCGGCGGCTTCGGCGAGGCGGCGGCGAACCCGGCCGCGTTCGCGCAGTCCTGCTACGACCTGGTCGAGGACCCGCGCTGGGCCGACGTCTTCGACGGCATCGACATCGACTGGGAGTACCCGAACGCCTGCGGCCTGAGCTGTGACACCAGCGGCTCGGCGGCGTACAAGAACCTGATGCAGGCGCTGCGCGCCAAGTTCGGCAGCAGCAACCTGGTCACCGCGGCCACCACGGCCGACGGCACCGACGGCGGCAAGGTCGACGCCGCGGACTACGGCGGCGCCGCCCAGTACGTCGACTGGTACAACGTGATGACGTACGACTTCTTCGGTGCCTGGGACGCGCAGGGCCCGACCGCCCCGCACTCCCCGCTCACCACCTACAGCGGCATCCCGAAGGCCGGCTTCACCACGGCCGACGCGATGGCCAAGTTCAAGTCGAAGGGCGTGCCCGCGAGCAAGCTGCTCATCGGCATCGGCTTCTACGGGCGCGGCTGGACCGGCGTCACCCAGGACGCCCCCGGCGGCACCGCCACCGGTCCCGCGGCCGGCACCTACGAGCAGGGCATCGAGGACTACAAGGTCCTCAAGACCTCCTGCCCGGCCACCGGCACGATCGCCGGCACCGCCTACGCCAAGTGCGGCAGCAACTGGTGGAGCTACGACACCCCGGCCACCATCGGCACCAAGATGACCTGGGCCAAGAACCAGGGCCTGGGCGGCGCGTTCTTCTGGGAGTTCAGCGGCGACACCAGCAACGGTGAACTCGTCAGCGCCATCGACAGCGGTCTGAAGTAAGCGGCACCGTCCCCGAACGACGATCGCCCTCTCCCGGGATTCACTCCTGGGAGAGGGCGATCGCTTCACGCCACGTTGACTCTCTGCCCGGGCGGTGCCGCCTCCAGCCAGGCGAGGAACCCGGTCAGCGCGTCCTCGCTCATCGCCAGCTCCAGGCGCGTACCCCGGTGCAGACAGACGAGGACCGTCGCGTCGGAGAGCAGCGCGAGCTCCTCCTCGCCCTCCGGGGTGCGACGGCCCGCCACCTCGATCGCCGAGCGCTCCAGGACGCGGCGTGGACGGGGTGCGTAGGAAAAGACCCGGTACCACTCGATGCGGTCGCCGTTGTAGCGGGCGACGCCGTAGCTCCAGCCCTTGCCGCCGGAGTCGCTCTTGTCGGGGACGTCCCAGCGCAGACTGCAGTCGAAGGTGCCGCCGGACCGCTGGATCAGCCGGCGGCGGAGGCCGAAGACGAACAGCCCCACCACCACGAGTGCCACTACCAGCCCGCACACAGTCAGAGCGAGGACCATCGGCACCGACCTCCTCGTCTCTCAGGTAAAGCAGGTAATGGAACGGAAAAAAGTACCCGCATCGCCTCAGCCGCGGCCGGGTCTGGATCACTCCAGTCCCGGCCGCGGCTGAGTCACGTCATCACGCGCGTGCCCCCGGTGCCTGTGCCGGCACCGGGACGGTGTCCTCCCGTCAGCGGGCCGACGCCGCACGCAGTCGGACATCCGCACGACGCTCGGCGGTCGCGTCGCCCTCCGCCTTCGCGCGCTCCAGTTCCCGCTCGACGCGCTGGACGTCGATTTCGTCCGACAGCTCGGCGATCTCGGCCAGCAGCGACAGCTTGTCGTCCGCGAACGAGATGAAACCGCCGTGCACCGCGGCCACGACGGTCTTGCCGTCACTCGTACGAATGGTCACCGGGCCCGACTCCAGCACACCGAGCAGCGGCTGGTGACCGGGCATGACGCCGATGTCGCCGGACGTGGTGCGCGCGACGACCAGGGTCGCCTCGCCGGACCAGACGCTGCGGTCCGCGGCGACGAGCTCGACGTGCAGCTCAGCAGCCAAGGTGGGCTCCTCGGGTCACCACCCGGCCGTTGCCGCCGGGTGTTGGGTCAAAGTCTAGTAGGCATGAGAAGAGGGGCGGGACGGACCCCCGCCCCTCTTCAGGAAGCACGGGGTCAGGAGACGCCGAGTTCCTTCGCGTTCTTCTTCAGGTCCTCGATGCCACCGCAGAGGAAGAAGGCCTGCTCCGGGAAGTGGTCGTACTCGCCGTCGATGATCGCGTTGAAGGCCGCGATCGACTCGTCCAGCGGGACGTCCGACCCGTCGACGCCGGTGAACTGCTTGGCGACGTGGGTGTTCTGGGACAGGAAGCGCTCCACGCGACGGGCACGGTGGACGGTGAGCTTGTCCTCCTCGCCCAGCTCGTCGATACCGAGGATCGCGATGATGTCCTGGAGGTCCTTGTACTTCTGGAGGACGTTCTTCACGCGCATCGCGGTGTTGTAGTGGTCCGCCGCGATGTACCGCGGGTCGAGGATGCGGGACGTCGAGTCCAGCGGGTCCACGGCCGGGTAGATGCCCTTCTCCGAGATCGGACGGGAGAGCACCGTCGTCGCGTCGAGGTGGGCGAAGGTGGTGGCCGGGGCCGGGTCGGTCAGGTCGTCCGCGGGGACGTAGATCGCCTGCATCGAGGTGATCGAGTGACCACGGGTCGAGGTGATGCGCTCCTGGAGGAGACCCATCTCGTCGGCCAGGTTCGGCTGGTAGCCCACCGCGGAGGGCATGCGGCCGAGCAGGGTCGAGACCTCGGAACCGGCCTGGGTGAAGCGGAAGATGTTGTCGATGAAGAACAGCACGTCCTGCTTCTGGACGTCACGGAAGTACTCGGCCATGGTCAGGCCGGCCAGCGCGACGCGCAGACGGGTGCCCGGGGGCTCGTCCATCTGGCCGAAGACCAGGGCGGTCTTGTCGATGACGCCCGAGTCGGCCATCTCCTCGATGAGGTCGTTGCCCTCACGGGTGCGCTCGCCGACACCGGCGAACACGGAGACACCGTCGTGGTTGTTGGCGACGCGGTAGATCATCTCCTGGATGAGCACCGTCTTGCCGACGCCGGCACCGCCGAACAGGCCGATCTTTCCACCCTTGACGTACGGGGTGAGGAGGTCGATGACCTTGACGCCGGTCTCGAACATCTCGGTCTTCGACTCGAGCTCGTCGAAGTTCGGGGCCTTGCGGTGGATGGACCACCGCTCGCCGTCGTAGGACTCGTCGACGTTCAGCACCTCGCCGAGGGTGTTGAACACCTTGCCCTTGGTGAAGTCGCCGACCGGGACGGTGATGCCCGTGCCCGTGTCGGTCACCGGGGCCTGGCGGACCAGACCGTCGGTGGGCTGCATGGAGATCGTGCGGACCAGGCCGTCACCCAGGTGCTGGGCGACCTCCAGGGTCAGCGTCTTCTTCTCGCCCTCGTTCGCCGGGTCGTTGACCTCGACGTGCAGGGCGTTGTAGATGTCCGGCATCGCGTCGACGGGGAACTCCACGTCGACGACCGGGCCGATGACCCGGGCGACGCGGCCCGTGGCAACGGCCGTCTCAACTGTCGTCGTCATTACCTGTCACTCCCCGCGGTCGCGTCGGCCAGGGCTGCGGAGCCACCGACGATCTCGCTGATTTCCTGGGTGATTTCGGCCTGGCGGGCCGCGTTGGCAAGTCGGGAGAGCGTGTTGATCAAGTCTCCCGCGTTGTCGGTCGCCGACTTCATCGCGCGGCGCGTGGCGGCGTGCTTGGAAGCGGCCGACTGGAGCAGCGCGTTGTAGATACGGCTCTCGACGTAGCGCGGCAGCAGGGCGTCGAGGACGTCCTCCGCCGACGGCTCGAAGTCGAACAGCGGAAGGATCTCGCACTTGGGCTTGGTCTCTTCCGCGACCTCTTCGAGGCGCAGGGGCAGCAGCCGGCTGTCCACCGCCGTCTGCGTCATCATCGAGATGAACTCGGTGTAGACGATGTGGAGTTCGTCCACGCCGCCCTCAGCCGTCTCCTTCTCGATCGCCTCGATCAGCGGACCCGCCACCTTCTTCGCGTCCGCGTAACTGGGCTCGTCGGTGAAGCCCGACCACGACTCCACGACCTTGCGCTCGCGGAAGTTGTAGTGGGCCAGACCACGGCGGCCGACGATGTACGTGTCGACCTCCTTGCCCTCGGCCTGAAGGCGCTCGGTGAGCTGCTCCGCGGCCTTGATGGCGTTGGAGTTGAAGGCGCCGGCCAGGCCGCGGTCGCTCGTGCAGAGCAGCACCGCGGCGCGGGTCGCCGTCTCCGCCTCCGTGGTCAGCGGGTGCTTGGTGTTCGAACCCGTTCCGACCGCCGTGACCGCGCGGGTGAGCTCGGTCGCGTAGGGCGTGGAGGCCGCCACCTTGCGCTGCGCCTTGACGACGCGCGAGGCGGCGATCATCTCCATCGCCTTGGTGATCTTCTTGGTCGCGGTGACGGATCGGATGCGACGCTTGTAGACCCGGAGCTGGGCTCCCATGAGTCAGGTCCCTTCCTTACGTCACTTGGCCGCGGCCGGAGCGTCCTCGCCGAGAAGCTTCCCGTCCGAGGTCTCGAACTGCTTCTTGAAGTCCGCGACGGCGTCGTCGATCGCCTGGATCGTGTCGTCCGACATCTTCGCGCCCTCCTTGATGGAGGTCATCAGGCCCTGCTCCTTGCGGTGCAGGTACTCGAGGAGCTCCTTCTCGAAGCGGCGGATGTCGCCGACCGGCACCTCGTCCATCCGGCCGTTGGTGCCGGCCCAGATGGAGACGACCTGGTCCTCGGTGGCCATCGGCTGGTACTGCGCCTGCTTCAGCAGCTCGACCAGTCGCTGACCGCGCTCGAGCTGCGACTTCGACGCGGCGTCCAGGTCGGAACCGAAGGCGGCGAACGCCTCCAGCTCGCGGTACTGGGCGAGGTCGAGGCGGAGCCGGCCGGACACCTGGCGCATGGCCTTGTGCTGGGCGGAGCCACCGACGCGGGAGACCGAGATACCGACGTTCAGGGCCGGGCGCTGACCGGCGTTGAACAGGTCGGACTCCAGGAAGCACTGGCCGTCGGTGATGGAGATGACGTTGGTCGGGATGAACGCCGAGACGTCGTTGGCCTTCGTCTCGACGATCGGCAGACCGGTCATCGAGCCGGCACCCAGGTCGTCGGAGAGCTTCGCGCAGCGCTCCAGCAGACGGGAGTGCAGGTAGAAGACGTCGCCCGGGTAGGCCTCACGGCCCGGCGGGCGGCGCAGCAGCAGGGAGACGGCGCGGTAGGCGTCGGCCTGCTTCGAGAGGTCGTCGAAGATGATGAGGACGTGCTTGCCCTCGTACATCCACTGCTGGCCGATGGCCGAACCGGTGTACGGCGCCAGGTACTTGAAGCCGGCCGGGTCGGACGCCGGGGCGGCGACGATGGTCGTGTACTCCAGCGCGCCGGCCTCTTCGAGGGCGCCACGCACGGAGGCGATGGTCGAGCCCTTCTGGCCGATGGCGACGTAGACGCAGCGGACCTGCTTCTTCGGGTCACCGGAGCGCCAGTTGTCGCGCTGGTTGATGATCGTGTCGACGGCCAGGGCGGTCTTGCCGGTCTGACGGTCACCGATGATCAGCTGACGCTGGCCACGGCCGATCGGGGTCATCGCGTCGACGGCCTTGTAGCCGGTCTCCATCGGCTCGTGCACCGACTTACGGGCCATGACACCCGGAGCCTGCAGCTCCAGGGCGCGACGGCCGGACGTCTCGATCTCGCCGAGGCCGTCGATCGCGTTGCCGAGCGGGTCGACGACGCGGCCGAGGTAGCCCTCGCCGACGGCCACGGAGAGCACCTCACCGGTGCGCTGCACCGGCTGGCCCTCCTCGATGCCGCTGAACTCACCGAGGACGATGGCGCCGATCTCGCGCTCTTCCAGGTTGAGCGCGAGTCCGAGGGTGCCGTCCTCGAACTTCAGCAGTTCGTTGGCCATGGCCGAGGGCAG
This sequence comes from Streptomyces sp. NPDC059785, assembly GCF_042732375.1. Taxonomy (NCBI): domain Bacteria; kingdom Bacillati; phylum Actinomycetota; class Actinomycetes; order Kitasatosporales; family Streptomycetaceae; genus Streptomyces; species Streptomyces sp. NPDC059785. The sequence continues at coordinate 114,993 of NZ_JBHWHV010000015.1, read as the reverse complement.
GCCCTCGACCTTCGCGATGCCGTCGCCGGCAAGGGTGACCGTACCGACCTCCTCGCGCGAGGCCGCGTCCGGCTTGTACGACTGGACAAAGTTCTCCAGCGCGTCCCGGATCTCCTCCGGCCGGATCGTGAGCTCCGCCATCTGGGTTCCCTGCTCTCCTTGTTGGGCCCGAAGTGTTCTTGGGGGGTCTGGGGCGTGGTCCCTCAGCGGCTTCGCCGCGGGCCCCCAGGAATCCTCTGCACGGCCCAACCAGGGCCGTAGGTACTAGGTGTTACGCGTATTGAGTTGCTGCTAGCCGGCCATGCGGCGGGCGGCCTCGTCGAGCCGGTCCGCGATGGAGCCGTTGATGACCTCTTCGCCCACCTGCACCCGGATCCCGCCGACGACGTCGGGGTCCACGTCCAGGTTGAGGTGCATGCGGCGGCCGTAGAGCTTCGCCAGAGCGTCGCCGAGGCGCTGCTTCTGTCCGTCGCTCAGCGGCACCGCCGAGGTGACGACGGCGACCATGCGGTCCCGGCGGTCGGCGGCGAGCTTGGACAGGGACTCGAGTCCCGTCTCCAGGCTACGACCACGCGGCGCGGTCACAAGGCGCGTCACCAGGCGCTCGGTCGTCACGTCGGCCCGGCCGCCGAGCAGGCGGTGGACCAGCGCGGCCTTGACCGTCGCGTCGGCCGTGCGGCTGGTCAGCGCGGCGCGCAGCTCGGTGGAGGAGGAGATGATTCGGCCGAGCCGGAACAGTTCGTCCTCGACGTCGTCGAGCTTGCCGGACTTCTGCGCGGCGGTGAGGTCCGCCACGTTCGCCAGCACCTCGAGGGCGTCCACCAGGTCACGCGGCTGCGACCAGCGGGAGCGGACCAGGCCCGCCACCAGGTCGGTGCTCTCGCCGCCGACCTGTCCGCCGAGCAGGCGCCTGGCCAGCTCGGCCTTGGCCTCGCCGGGCTGCGCCGGGTCGGTGAGGACCCGACGCAACGACACCTCGCGGTCGAGCAGCGCGGTGACGGCGGCCAGCTCGTCGGCGAGCTGCGCCGCGTTCACGGACGTGGCGTCCGTCAGCGCGTCGAGACGCTCACGTGCGGCTGCCAGGGCCTCGCGGCTCGCTCCGTTCATCGCGCGGCCTCGGCCTTCTCCTCGAGCTCATCGAGGAAACGGTCGATCGTGCGGCTCTGCCGGGCGTGGTCCTCGAGGGACTCGCCGACGAGCTTGCCGGCCAGGTCGGTGGCGAGCTTGCCGACGTCCTGACGCAGCGCGGACGCGGCGGCCTTGCGGTCGGCCTCGAGCTGCGAGTGGCCGGCGGCGATGATCTCCTCGCGCTGCCGCTGGCCTTCCGCACGCATCTCGGCGATCAGCGCGGCACCCTGCTCCTGCGCCTCCTGGCGCAGACGCGCGGCCTCGTGCCGGGCCTCGGCGAGCTGAGCCTTGTACTGCTCGAGCACGCTCTGGGCCTCGACCTTCATGGCGTCGGCCTCTTCGATACCGCCCTCGATCGCCGCGCGCCGCTCGTCCAGAACCTTGTTGATGTTCGGGAGGAGCTTCTTCCAGAAGAAGAAGAACACGATGGCGAAGGCGATGGTGCCGACGAGCAGCTCGGGACCCGGCGGGATGAGCGGGTTCTGCTCTTCCTCGGCCGCCAGCTGTACCAGGTTGGCGATCACATCAGTGCCTTTCGTCGTTTCGTGTCAGTAAGGAGTGACTACTTACCGAACACGAACGGCATAACGATGCCGATGAGGGCGAGCGCCTCACAGAAGGCGAAGCCCAGGATCTGGTTGGCGCGGATCAGACCGGCGGCCTCGGGCTGACGGGCCAGGGCCTGGGTGCCGTTGCCGAAGATGATGCCGACGCCGATGCCGGGGCCGATGGCCGCGAGGCCGTAACCGATGGAGCCGACGGAGCCGTGGACGGTCTCAGCAGCGAGGGTCTGGAGAGCGGACATGCCGGTTCTTCCTTCTCTTTCATGGACCGGTGGGGGTTGGCCACCGGACGTCTCGGGGTGTGCGGGCGGGTGGTACTCGGCTCAGTGGTGCTCGGCGATAGCACCCTGAATGTAGGTGCAGGCCAGCAGTACGAAGACGTACGCCTGGACGGCCTGCACGAAAAGCTCGAAGAGGATCATGGCCATCGTCATGACGAACGAGACACCGGCCGCCGGGATCATCCAGCTGTTCAGCAGGTACCAGGAGGCGACAGTGAACATCACCAGCATCAGGTGACCGGCGAACATGTTGGCGAAGAGCCGCACCGCGTGCGTGAAGGGGCGGACGAACAGGTTCGAGAAGAACTCGATGACCATGACGAGCGGCAGCACGGCGCCGAGCGACTTGTCGTAGCCGGTGATGTTCTTGAAGAAGCCGACGAAGCCCTGGCGCTTGAAGGTGAGGCCGACCCAGAGGATCCAGACGAGTGCGGCGAGCACGGCCGGGAAGGCGATGACCGAGGACACCGGGAACTGGGCCAGCGGGATCACGGACCAGATGTTCATGATCCAGATGAAGAAGAAGAGGGAGACCATGAGCGGCACCCACTTCTCGCCCTCGCGCTTGCCGAGCGTCTCGTAGACGATGCCGCGGCGTACGAAGTCGTAGCCGGCCTCGCCGACCATCTGGAGCTTGCCCGGGATCACCTTGGCCTTGCCGAAGGCCGCCCAGAAGAAGGCGATGACGAGGACAGTGGTGATGAGCGCGAGCAGCATCACCTTGTTGAACTCGAATCCCCCCACCGTGGCCATCGGCTTGAAGAGGAACGAGTGCAGGCCCGGAGCCGGAAAGCCACACCCGTTGTCGGCCATGATCCGACAGCTCCAGTCAAAGGCGAGCTGGGTCTGGTCAGCACTCACCGCGGGCTCCTTCGGCGTGACGCATAGGTACGGCAACCTCGTTGTGTCGGCGCGGCGCGCAGCCGCGGGTCGGCACCGGACTGGTGTTTCGGATGTGGGGGCGGCTGTCGGGCATCAAGCCTCGCGATTGAGCAGGCGTCAGCTCAGATGCCCGCGCCCGCGATGCCGCAGTTGGCACCGGACGATAGCAGGATCTCTCACACGTCTTTATCCCGGCCCTACCCCTCACGACGAGGACCCGGACTTCTCGGACTTCTCGCTCTTGCCGGAGCCGGGTTCGGGATCGACGTAGAAGAGTTTTCGCTTCATGTGCGCCCGGGCCTGCGCCGCCATCCACACGACGGTCGCGATGACCAGCGAGAGGGCGAACGCCTTCGGGTTGAAGAACGAGGTGTTCTTGAAGAGCGCAACGAAGATCAGGAGCAGCAGGAGCTGGGCGACGTAGAGCAGCAGCCCCATGGCCTGGAACAGGTGCGGGAGCGACCTGGCCGTCCACTGCAGGACGTAGAGGCCGATTCCCATGAAGAGGATGGCCAGCACCGCGCCGACGGCCGCGCCGATCGCGCCCTTGCCACCCGCGACCCCGGCGCTGACGGCGGTGACGAGCACGCCGACAGCCGCTGTGGGGACAGCGGTCTGCAAGAGGTTCCGGGCGTCAGAGGACGGCATGGCGGCAACTCCGCTTACTCAAGGGGGCAGGGTGTCGTCATGGACGAGCGTAGTCCCGGGTCGAGAGAGAACCTCACGCCAAGGAACGTCCGTAGCACGGTCCTTCGGCTCTGTCCCGGGGTTCTCGTGAACCGTATCACAAACTATTTGATGCGGTCTTTACCTAGTTGGTGTGCTCGCTGTCACACATGAGAGTTAATCCGCGCGTCTGTGCAAGAACCGCGCCCGTTTGTCTGGTATTAGGGCGCTTTGCGGTCGCGGCTCTTGCCGCTTTCTTACTTTGGATCAGTGCGGGCTGCGCGCACCGCGGCGACCCGTCGGCCGCGCGCCGGAGCCAACTGCCGTGGCCCCGTTGGCTCCTGAGACGCCTGAGACTCCTGCGGCGACAGGGGTGCGGCGCTCCGCTTCGCTCTCCGCGTACGCCTCGGACGACGGCGCCTCCTCCCCGGCCGGACCGGAGACGACCGCGCGCCGGCGGTAGCGCGGCGGCACGAAGCGTTCGGCCCAGCGCGGGGCGCGCGGCGTGAAGCGCGGCAGCAGGAGCAGTACGAGGCCGACCGCGCTGAGCGCCGCGACGCCGAGCACGATCCACATGGACGCCGAGTTCACCGAGTAGGCGAGCGCGCCGAAGGCGATCAGCGCCGACCAGAAGTACATGATCAGCACGGACCTGCTGTGCGAGTGGCCGATCTCCAGCAGCCGGTGGTGCAGATGGCCGCGGTCGGCGGCGAACGGCGACTGGCCGCGCCAGGTGCGCCGCACGATGGCGAGGACCAGGTCGGCGGCCGGGATGGCGATGATGGTCAGCGGCATCAGCAGCGGGATGTACACGGGCACCATCTGGTGCACGGTGTTGCGCTCGGACCCGGAGAACAGCTGCATCGCGTCGGGGTCGATCTGCCCCGTGACGGAGATCGCGCCCGCGGCCAGCACCAGGCCGATCAGCATCGACCCGGAGTCACCCATGAAGATCCGCGCGGGGTGCATGTTGTGCGGCAGGAAGCCCAGGCACATGCCCATCAGGACGGCCGCGAACAGCGTGGCCGGGGCGGCCGCCTCGATGCCGTAGCTGAACCAGATGCGGTACGTGTACAGGAAGAACGCCGCGGACGCGATGCACACCATGCCGGCGGCCAGACCGTCGAGACCGTCGACGAAGTTCACCGCGTTGATGGTGATGACGACCAGCGCGACCGTCAGCAGGGTGCCCTGCCACTGGGTCAGCGCCACATTGCCCACGCCCGGGATCGGCAGCCACAGGATCGTCAGACCCTGCATGACCATGACGCCGGCGGCGATCATCTGCCCGCCCAGCTTGATCAGCGCGTCGATCTCGAACTTGTCGTCGAGGACACCGATCAGCCAGATCAGCGCCGCTCCGGAGAGCAGGGCTCTGGGCTCGTTGGAGTCGACGAAGACCTCGTTCAGGTTCTCCAGGTGGTCGGCGGTCAGCAGACCCGCGCACAGACCGAAGAACATCGCGATCCCGCCGAGCCGCGGAGTGGGTTCCCGGTGCACGTCGCGCGCCCGGATCTCCGGCATGGCTCCGGCCACGATCGCGAATTTCCGTACCGGCCCTGTCAGCAGATACGTCACCGCGGCCGTGATGCAGAGCGTCAGCAGGTATTCACGCACGGGCTTCCCCACAGGTCTCGCTGGCCATCACAGCCCCACACACTAGCTTCGCGCGCATACGAGTGGAGACTGCCGGGTAGCGACGATGGTTGCACGTGTGCCTGTACACGCGTCCCCGCCTACCCCTGTCTAGCCGGGTAGGGCGGAAATCTGCCGGTCAGCTCCCGCACATCTTCACGCACCTGCTTCGTCTGACTCCCCTGCGCCAGAACCTCCGCGAGCAGCGCGGCGATCCGCTCCATCTCCGGCTCGCCCATGCCCTGCGTGGTGACGGCGGCCGTGCCCAGGCGCAGCCCGCGGGCGTCCCCGTGCGGCAGCGCGCAGGCGTCCATGACCAGGCCCGCGGCGGCCAGCCGGCCCCGGGCGGCGCGGCCCTCGACGCCGAACGGCGCCGGATCGACGGTCAGCAGATGGGTGTCGGTGCCGCCCGTGGTGACGACGAGCCCGCGCGCCCGCAGCTGTGCGGCCAGCGCCCTGGCGTTGGCGACCACCTGACGGGCGTACGCGCGAAAGCCCGGTGTCGCCGCCTCGCCGAACGCGACGGCCTTCGCGGCGATGGTGTGCATCTGGGCGCCGCCCTGGGTGAACGGGAAGACCGCCCGGTCGACGCGCTCGGCCAGTTCGCTCCCGCACAGCAGCATCCCGCCGCGCGGCCCGCGCAGCACCTTGTGGGTGGTGGCGCAGACGACGTCGGCGTACGGCACCGGGCTGGGCGCCGCTCCCCCGGCGACCAGGCCGATCGGATGGGCGGCGTCGGCGATGAGGTACGCGCCCACCTCGTCGGCGATCTCCCGGAAGGCCGCGTGGTCGATGTGGCGCGGATAGGAGATGGAACCGCACACCACGGCCTTCGGACGGTGCGTACGGGCCAGGGTGCGGACCTGGTCGTAATCGATGAGCCCGGTCTCCGCGTCCACCCCGTAGCCGACGAAGTCGAACCAGCGGCCGGAGAAGTTCGCGGGCGAGCCGTGCGTGAGGTGGCCGCCGAACGGCAGGCCCATGGCGAGCACGGTGTCGCCGGGCCGCAGCAGCGCGGCGTACGCGGCGAGGACCGCGGAGGAGCCCGAGTGGGACTGCACATTGGCGTGCTCGGCGCCGAAGAGGGCCCTGGCGCGGTCGACGGCGGCGCGCTCGGCGAGGTCGACCAGTTCGCAGCCGCCGTGGTGGCGGGCGCCGGGATAGCCCTCGGCGTACTTGTTGGCGAGCGGTGAGCCGAGGGCGGCGAGCACGGCGGGCGAGGTGAAGTTCTCGGCGGCGATGAGCTGGAGCGTCGTCGACTGCCGGTCGAGCTCCCCGAACAGGATCTCGGCGAGCTCGGGGTCCTGGCGCCGCAGGACGTCCGCTTCGCGGGTGGATGTGACCGGCATGGTGGACTCCGGACCTCGGCGGGTGCGCTGAGTCCAATGTAGGACCGGGGCCGGTGGGGCGCCCGGTGCCGGGTCCGGGCGTGCAGCCCGGTCAGGTGCGGGCGGGAACCCCCGTGAGCGCCGTGACGACCGGGTCCAGGGCCTGGTGGATCTCGTCGCCCACCGAGCGGAAGAACGGCAGCGGGGCGCCGTAGGGGTCGTACACCTCGTCCGCCTCGGCGGTGGGCGCGAGGAGCCAGCCACGCAGCGCGGCCGCGGCGCGCACCAGGGCCCGGGCGCGGGCGACCACCCCGTCCTCCAGCGGCGGCAGCGTCGCCGGGTCTATGGCCCGCACCAGCCGGGTGAACTCCTTCAGCGTGAAGGTGCGCAGGCCCGCCGAGTGGCCCATGGAGATGACCTGGGCGCGGTGGTCACGGGTGGCGGTCAGCACCAGGTCGGCCCGGATGACGTGCTCGTCGAGCAGTTCGCGCCCGGTGAAGCCCGAGGGGTCCGCGCCGAAGTCCGCGAGCACGGTCTCGGCGTTGGTCTCCATGGGGGCGCCCTCGTGGCCCCAGGTGCCCGCGCTCTCCACGATCAGTCCGCCCCACAGGGGGTCGCCGAGCCGGTCCGCCACGGCATGGCGGGTCAGCCGCTCGGTGATCGGCGAGCGGCACACGTTGCCGGTGCTGACGTGGAGGATGCGGAAGGATCCCGGAGGCTCCTCGGAGAAGTCGTCGGCGCCCGTGATCCCCGTACCTATGCCACGCCCCGCGTTGGGGGCTGTCAATTCGCCACCTCGAGGTCGGGTACGACCTTGCGGAGCTCCTCGGCGGACAGGGCGCCCTGGCGCAGCAGCACGGGCACCTTGCCGGTCACGTCGACGATCGAGGAGGGGACGATGCCCGGGGTGGGGCCGCCGTCCAGGTAGACCGAGATGGAGTCGCCGAGCATCTGCTGGGCGGCGTCGCAGGTCTCGGGCGAGGGGTGGCCCGTGAGGTTCGCCGAGGAGACGGCCATCGGCCCGACCTCGGTGAGCAGCTCGATGGCGACCGGGTGCAGCGGCATGCGCACGGCGACGGTGCCCCGGGTGTCGCCCAGATCCCACTGGAGGGACGGCTGGTGCTTGGCGACGAGCGTCAGGGCGCCCGGCCAGAACGCGTCGACCAGCTCCCAGGCCATCTCGGAGAAGTCCGTGACCAGGCCGTGCAGCGTGTTCGGGGAGCCGATGAGGACGGGGCTCGGCATGTTGCGGCCCCGGCCCTTGGCTTCGAGGAGGTCGCCGACGGCCTCCGAGCTGAAGGCGTCGGCGCCGATGCCGTAGACGGTGTCGGTGGGCAGCACCACGAGCTCGCCACGGCGGACGGCGGACGCGGCCTCACGCAGACCGGTCGTGCGGTCGGTCGCGTCGTTGGTGTCGTATCGCCGTGCCATTTAGCGAGCCTCCTCGTACACGTACTGCTGGATTGAAGTGCCCTGGATGCGCGCGGTCACGGCATCGCCTTGCGGGCGGTCGCGAAGCGCGGCCGGTTGTTGAGGTCGGGGTGGTCGGCAGCGTCCGCCCAGCCCCGTTCCTCGGTGAAGATCCACGGCACCTGGCCGCCCTGCGTGTCGGCGTGCTCGATGACGACGACGCCGCCGGGCCGCAGCAGCCGGTGCGCGGTGCGTTCTATGCCGCGGATGAGGTCGAGTCCGTCCTCGCCGGAGAACAGGGCGAGTTCCGGATCGTAGTCCCGGGCCTCCGGAGCGACGTACTCCCATTCGGTGAGCGGGATGTACGGCGGGTTGGAGATGACCAGATCGACCTGGCCGTCGAGGTCCGGGAAGGCCGCCAGGGCGTCTCCCTGGCGCAGCTCCACCCTGGACCCCTCGACGTTCTTGCGCGTCCACCTCAGGGCGTCCTCGGACAGCTCCACGGCGTGCACGCGGGAGCGCGGGACCTCCTGGGCGAGGGCGAGCGCGATGGCGCCCGAGCCGGTGCACAGGTCGACGATCAGGGGTTCCACGACGTCCATGGCGCGCACGGCGTCTATGGCCCAGCCGACGACGGACTCGGTCTCCGGACGGGGCACGAAGACGCCGGGACCGACCTGGAGCTCCAGGTAGCGGAAGTAGGCGTGCCCGGTGATGTGCTGGAGCGGTTCGCGGGCCTCGCGGCGCGCGGTCACCTCCCAGTAGCGGGCGTCGAAGTCCGAGTCCTTGACCGTGTGCAGCTGACCCCGTTTCACGCCGTGCACGAAGGCGGCGAGCTCCTCCGCGTCGTTGCGCGGCGAGGGCACGCCGGCGTCGGCCAGCCGCTGGGTGGCCTGGGCCACTTCCGCGAGCAGCAGGTTCACGCTGGTCCTCCGGGGCTGAGCTGGGTCGGGAGCCTTCGGGGTACGGGCTTTACGCCGCGGCGAGCTTCGCGGCCGAGTCGGCGTCCACGCAGGCCTGGATCACGGCGTCGAGGTCGCCGTCGAGCACCTGGTCCAGGTTGTACGCCTTGAAGCCGACGCGGTGGTCCGAGATGCGGTTCTCCGGGAAGTTGTACGTGCGGATCTTCTCGGAGCGGTCGACGGTGCGGACCTGGCTGCGGCGGGCGTCCGCGGCCTCCCGCTCCGCCTCCTCCTGGGCCGCCGCGAGCAGCCTGGAGCGCAGGATACGCATCGCCTGCTCCTTGTTCTGGAGCTGGCTCTTCTCGTTCTGGCAGGAGGCGACGACACCGGTCGGGAGGTGCGTGATGCGCACCGCGGAGTCGGTGGTGTTCACCGACTGGCCGCCGGGTCCGCTGGAGCGGTAGACGTCGATGCGCAGGTCGTTGGCGTGGATCTCGACGTCGACCTCCTCGGCCTCGGGCGTGACGAGCACACCGGCCGCGGAGGTGTGGATGCGGCCCTGCGACTCGGTGGAGGGCACCCGCTGCACGCGGTGCACGCCGCCCTCGTACTTCATCCGCGCCCAGACGCCCTGCCCGGGTTCGGTGGCGCCCTGGCCGCCCTTGGTCTTCACGGCGACCTGGACGTCCTTGTAGCCGCCGAGCTCGGACTCGGTGGAGTCGATGATCTCGGTCTTCCAGCCGACGCGCTCGGCGTAGCGCAGGTACATGCGCAGCAGGTCGCCGGCGAACAGGGCGGACTCGTCGCCGCCCGCGCCCGCCTTGATCTCCAGGATCACGTCCTTGTCGTCGCTGGGGTCGCGCGGGACCAGCAGCAGGCGCAGCTTCTCGGTGAGCTCGTCCCGCTGGATCTCCAGGTCCTTGACCTCGGCGGCGAAGTCGGGCTCTTCGGCGGCGAGCTCCTTCGCCGTCTCGATGTCGTCCCCGGTCTGCTTCCAGGTGCGGTACGTCGCGACGATCGGGGTCAGCTCCGCGTAGCGCTTGTTCAGCTTGCGCGCGTTGGCCTGGTCGGCGTGGACCGACGGGTCGGCGAGCTTCTTCTCCAGGTCGGCGTGCTCGCCGATGAGTTCCTCGACCGCCTCGAACATCTCCGGCTCCAATGGGCTGTCCCCCGCTCGGCCCGAGCGCGGGGACGTAGGTACGGCATAGGGGGTCCCCCTGCCCGCGGGGGTACCGGGGACCTGGGGGGTAGGGGCTGCACCGCAAAGCGCCGGTCCCGGTGCCCCCGTGCTCGGGGGACCGGAGACCGGCGCTCGGGGCTCGCTACTTGTTGGCAGCGGCAGCCTTGCCGAAGCGGGCCTCGAAGCGGGCCACACGGCCACCGGTGTCGAGGATCTTCTGCTTGCCCGTGTAGAACGGGTGGCACTCGGAGCAGACCTCGGCACGGATGGTGCCGCTGTTGATCGTGCTACGGGTGGTGAACGACGCGCCACAGGTGCAGCTGACCTGCGTCTCGACGTACTCGGGGTGGATGTCGCGCTTCAAGGTGTCTCCTAGTTCCGGGAGGGCGCCGGGTCGCCGCCGCGGGATGCGGGAGCGTGAACCGGAGCCGACGTACCAGTCTGCCAGGACTGGGCGCATCCCCCAAAACCGGGGGGCGGGACGATCTATTCCCGGCTCTTTCCGACGTGCGCCCCGGCCGGTCAGCCGGAGCCGACGACGCCCTTGGCGTCACCGCTCGCGGTGCCCTCGGTGGCCGACTTCGGGACCGCCCGGTCGTTCTTCAGGGCGTCCCAGACCTGCTGCGCCTTGGTCTCGTCGACGAGGACTCTGTTGGCGTTCGCGGAGTCGTACTGCACCGGCATCGTCACCATCGTCATCTTCGAGGAGCTGATGCCCTTCAGGCCGCTCGCGAAGGAGGCGAGGGACTTGACCGAGCCCAGCTCGGAGTCGGTGGTGACGGTCCTGGTGGCGGTGTCGGCGAGGTCGTACAGCTTCTTCGGGCTGGTCAGCACGCCGATGTCCTTGACCTGGTCGACCAGGGCCTTCATGAACGCCTGCTGGAGCTGGATGCGGCCGAGGTCGGAGCCGTCGCCGACGCCGTGCCGGGTGCGCACCAGGCCGAGCGCCTGCTCGCCGTCGAGGGTGTGCGGGCCGGCCTTCAGGTTCAGGTGGCTGTCGGGGTCGGAGATGTCCTCGGTGGTGGTGACGTCGACGCCGCCGAGGTCGTCGATGAGCTTCTGGAAGCCGCTGAAGTCGACCTCGATGTAGTGGTCCATGCGCACGCCGCTCATGGTCTCGACCGTCTTCACGGCGCAGGCGGCGCCGCCGGTGGAGTACGCGGAGTTGAACATGACACCGGAGGCGGCGTCGTGCACGGTGCCGTCGGTGTCGGTGCACTCGGGCCGGTCCACGAGGGTGTCGCGCGGTATGGAGACCACGCTCGCCTTCTTGTGGCCCTTGTATATGTGCAGCACCATCGCCGTGTCCGAGCGGGCGGAGCCGTCGTCGCTGCCGCCGCCGAGCTTCTTGTTGCCGCCCGAGCGGGAGTCGGAGCCGAGGACCAGGATGTCCTGGGAGCCGTTGTCGACGTTCAGGGGCCGGTCGTCGCCGAGCGCCTGGTTGATGTCGACGCTGCTGATGTTGCCGTTGAGCTTCAGGTACAGGTATCCGACGCCCGTACCGCCCAGGACGACGATGCCCGCCGCCGTCCAGGCCGCGACGAGCAGGCCCTTGCGTCCCTTGCCGCGGGCCTTGCGGCGGCGTCCCTTGCCGCGGTGGCGCGGGCCGGTGGTGCCGGGGTCCGGCGTGCTCTCGGCAGGCATGTGCTCCTCAGTCCTCGTACGGTCTGTTACCCCCTGTTTTCAGGGCCAGGCCCGTTCCCCCGCGACGGCCGACCGAAGGAGAGTGCATCTCTTCATGGTCGCTCGTACCGTCAGACGGGGAAACCCGGGAAAGGGTTGCACAACGCAGCGTGCCCACCGCGTACGGCGGTGGGCACGCTGCGTGACGGCCGAGGCGCGGTCGCCCGCGCCCACCTGCGTCTTTAGCCGAGAATGTCGTACTGCTGGTAACCCGTACCGATCTTGACCGGTGTGGCGAAGATCTCGCTGGTCGCCTTGCCGGTGCCCTTGTACAGGTAGAGCGTGCCGCCGGGGGTGCGGGCCAGGAAGTCGGCCTTGCCGTCGCCGGTCACGTCGCCCGGGGCGTCGAAGGCGTTGTAGCCGCTCCAGGTGCGGACCTTGACGCGCTTGGCGAAGGCCCCGCTGCCGGCTTTGCCGGTGCCCTTGTACAGGTAGATGTACGAGCCGCTCTTGCTGCGGGCGATGAGGTCGGCGCGGCCGTCCCCGGTGAAGTCGCCGTGGCCGCGCAGCGAGTTGTACGTGTTCCAGCCCGAGCCGACCTTGACCCGGGACGAGAAGGAACCGGTGCCCTTGCCGGGGTAGATCCACAGCACGCCGGACTTGTCGACCGAGAGCAGATCGGGCAGGGCGTCGCCGGTGACATCACCGGGGGTGACGATGCGCGTGCGGGTCTTCCAGTCGTCGAAGATCTTCTTGGTCGCCCAGGAGCCGCTCGCGGGCACGTAGTGCGTCCAGAAGACGTCGCCGTCGGAGCTGCGCCGGTACACCAGGTCCTGGTAGCCGTCACGGTTCAGGTCGGTCTGGAGGACGGAGTTGACGCCCTTCCAGCTTCCCCAGGACTGCCGCGTGGCGAACGAGGTGCCCTTGGAGTCCATCGAGTAGCCGATGTCGTTGCTGTCCTTGCGCAGCCACAGGTCGGCCTTGCCGTCACCGCTGATGTCGGTGTCGTCGACGCGCGGGTAGGTCACGCCCGCGTAGCTGGTGACCTTCGAGAAGACGCTGTACGTGCCCGCCTCGACGCAGTCCTCGACGCCCCAGGAGACGACGCCGACGATGCGGTTGCCGACGATCAGCGGGCCGCCGGAGTCGCCGTTGCAGGTCGCGGTGGTGCCGCTGTCGCTGCCGGACGCCGGGTCGCCCGCGCACACCATGTGCCCCTTGACGAAGTACGAGCCCCACGCACCGGAGCAGGTGCTGTCCGACTGGATCGGAAGGGTGGCCTTCTTCAGCGTCTCGGAGATGTCCTCGCTGGTGGAGCTGGTGCGGCCCCAGCCGTACACGGTGGCCTTGGTACCGGCCTTGTACGAGGTGGTGTCGCCCGACGCCGTCATCGCGATGGGCTTGGCGGTGACGGGGTTCGGCAGCGTCAGGACGGCGATGTCGTTGTCGATCGTCGACGCCTTGTACGACGGGTTGTCCCACTGGCGCCAGACGCCGGAGACGGTGCCGCCGTGCAGGTCGTCACCGGTCGCGAGGATCGACGTGCCGGTGACGACGGCGCCGTTGGCGTACCAGTCGTAGCCGTCGACGCAGTGCGCGGCGGTGAGGATCTTCGTCGGTGAGATGACCGCGCCGCCGCAGAAGAAGCCGGTGTCGTCGGTCTCGGCGCTGGTGCCCTTGTCGTCGTAGTACCAGAGCTGGGCCATCCACGGTGCCGTGGAGATGGTGGTCGTCGTACCACCGATGATCTTCGGGTCGATGCGCGAGGCGGCCGTGGTGCCCGTCGCACCTGTCGTACCCGCCGTACCCGTCGTACCCGTCGTGGCGGCGCTGAGCGAGGCCTTCTTGCCCGTCGTCCGCCCCGCGGTGTCGTCACCGGCGGCGGCGCCCGCGACGCGCGCCTTCAGCTCGGCGAGCGTCGGCGCGGTCTTGGCCGGCTGCCGGGTCGGTGTCGGCAGCGCGGTGGCCGCGTCCGCGGTCGACACCAGCAGCGCCCCGGCGACGGCGGCCGCCAGCGAGGCCGCGGCGACGGGCACGGCTATGCGTATCCGGCGTCTGTGCCGGCCGCTGCCAGACAGTTCGGTACCCACTCAAGTCCCCCCACGAGTCAAGAGTCGAGAGGCCGAGGGCGCGCGCCGGTCACAGAACGAACACGGGGCATCCATACCCTCGGCACAGATCAGAGGCCGTGATCGTACCCTGCTTTGTACACAACAAAGGGCCGCCCCCGTCACTCGCGTGTCGGGGGCGGCCCTCAGTGGTGCCTGTGGTACTGACCTCAGTCGTTGCCGTTGCCCGGCGACGGCGTCGTCTTCTGGATCTGGAGCAGGAACTCGGCGTTCGACTTCGTCTGCTTCATCTTGTCGAGCAGCAGCTCGATGGCCTGCTGCTGGTCGAGCGCGTGCAGCACCCGGCGCAGCTTCCAGACGATGGCCAGCTCCTCGCCGCCGAGCAGGATCTCCTCCTTGCGCGTACCGGACGCGTCGACGTCGACGGCCGGGAAGATGCGCTTGTCGGCGAGCTTGCGGTCGAGCTTGAGCTCCATGTTGCCGGTGCCCTTGAACTCCTCGAAGATCACCTCGTCCATGCGGGACCCGGTGTCGACGAGCGCGGTGGCGAGAATGGTCAGCGAACCGCCGTCCTCGATGTTGCGCGCGGCGCCGAAGAAGCGCTTGGGCGGGTACAGCGCCGTGGAGTCGACACCACCGGACAGGATGCGGCCGGAGGCCGGGGCGGCGAGGTTGTACGCACGGCCCAGACGCGTGATCGAGTCGAGCAGCACGACCACGTCGTGGCCCAGCTCCACCAGGCGCTTCGCGCGCTCGATGGCCAGCTCGGCGACGGTGGTGTGGTCCTCGGCCGGGCGGTCGAAGGTCGAGGAGATGACCTCGCCCTTGACCGACCGCTGCATGTCGGTGACCTCTTCCGGACGCTCGTCGACCAGGACGACCATCAGGTGGCACTCGGGGTTGTTGTGCGTGATCGCGTTGGCGACCGCCTGCATGATCATGGTCTTGCCGGTCTTCGGCGGGGCCACGATCAGACCGCGCTGGCCCTTGCCGATCGGCGACACGAGGTCGATGATCCGCGTGGTCAGCACGCCCGGGTCGGTCTCCAGACGGAGCCGGTCCTGCGGGTACAGCGGCGTCAGCTTGTTGAACTCCGGGCGGCCGCGGCCGTGTTCGGGCGCCATGCCGTTGACGGAGTCCAGCCGCACCAGCGCGTTGAACTTCTCGCGGCGCTCGCCCTCCTTGGGCTGGCGCACCGCACCGGTGACGTGGTCGCCCTTGCGCAGGCCGTTCTTGCGGACCTGGGCGAGCGAGACGTACACGTCGTTCGGGCCCGGGAGGTAGCCCGAGGTGCGGATGAACGCGTAGTTGTCGAGGATGTCGAGGATGCCCGCGACGGGGATCAGGACATCGTCGTCGGCGAGCTGCGGCTCGTTCGCGAAGTCCTCGCGGCCACGGCGGCCACGGCGGTCGCGGTAGCGCCCGCGGCGGCCACGACGGCCGCCCGACTCGTCGTCGAAGTCGTCCTGCGGGCCGTTGTCGCGCTGCCGGTCCTGCCGGTCCTGCCGGCCGCCGCCCTGCTGCTGACGGTCCTGACGGTCCTGCCGCTGCTGGCCACCGCCCTGGCCGCCCTGCTGGTCGTCGCCCTTGCCGCGGCCACCACGGTCACCGCGGTCACCGCGGTCGCGTCCGCCGCGGTCCCGGTCGCGGTCACGCCGGTCACGCCGGCCCTGACGGCCCTCGGAGGAGCCGTCGCCGTCGCCGCGCGACTCGACCAACGCCTCGGCCTTGGGCTCGCCCTTCGCCTCGGCTGCGACCGTCTCGGGGCTGCCCGCCTCGGCGGTGGCCCGGCGCCGGCGACGCTCGCCCGCGGGCGCCTCGTCGTTGGCCGGCTGGCCGGGGATGTCGATCTGCTGCTGGGCGACGGCCTTCTCGGCGGCCTTCTCGGCCTTGTCAGCGGGCTTCTCGGCGGCCTTCGCGGCCGGCGCGGCCTCCTCGCCCGTACGGGCCTTGGAGGTGGCCCGGCGCTTGGGCTTGGTCTCGGCGGCGTCGGCGGTCTTCGCCGGGGCACCCCCTCCGGCCTGCGCCTCCTTGATGACCTCGATCAGCTGGCTCTTGCGCATACGCGCGGTGCCCCTGATTCCGAGGCCGGATGCGACCTGCTGCAGCTCGGCCAGCACCATGCCCTCGAGGCCGGTACCACGGCGCCGCCGGGAGCCGGCACCGGTGGCAGGCGCGGAGGCGTCCGTGGCGGGCGCGGCAGCGGTCTCCTCGACACGTGCGCCCATCAGATCGGTGGTGTCGCTCACGAAGGGTCCTTCCCTGGAGCGGACGTCGGCCTGTCTGGCTCGGCGACCGGTTGTGCTGTCCGGCTTTGGTCCTGTCTTGAGTGGACCGTGCCGGGGCGGTGGTCCGCCAAAGCGGCGGAAGAGATTTCTGGTGATGGCGCTGCCCCGAACCCGCGGCACTGTCGTGCCTGTGTCACTCGGCTCGGTCACGCCGGTTCCGGAGCGTGCTCGGCAAACCGCTCAGTGCCGTCGCACGGGGTGCGATACACAGGGTGGCTTGGGAGGCTCCCGGAAGAATGGTTGTCCCGGACGGGGACACGAAGCACCTCGCCATGGCGGGGTCGGGTGCAGACTTGAGGTTAACACTACCGGATCCAACAAACATTCCCCCTCTCGAAATCCGGCAACCGTGGCTACTGATCGACGCTCACCGGCGCGAGCGGCAGCACGCAGGCCCCCTGTGCGTCGAGGTCGAGCCGGTTGGCGGCCCAGCCCTCGCCCGCCAGGTGGGCGACCTTGTCCGCGCTGGCCTCGTCGGCCAGCGCCAGCACCGTCGGTCCGGCGCCGGAGATCACCGCGGACACGCCGTCGGCCCGCAGCCGCTCCACCAGGGCCGCGCTCTCCGGCATCGCCGGCGCGCGGTAGTCCTGGTGCAGACGGTCCTCGGTGGCGGGCAGCAGCAGCTCGGGGCGCCTGGTCAGGGCCTCGACGAGCAGTGCGGCGCGGCCCGCGTTGGCGGCGGCGTCGACGTGCGGCACGGTGCGCGGCAGCAGGCCGCGCGCGGTCTCGGTGAGGACCGGCCTGCCCGGCACGAAGACCACCGGAACGACGGAATCGGCGGGATCCATCCTGATCGCCCGCGCGGCGCCGCTCTCCATCCAGGACAGGGTGAAACCGCCGAGGAGACAGGCGGCGACGTTGTCGGGGTGGCCCTCGATCTCGGTGGCGAGCTCCAGCAGCGCCGTGTCGTCGAGCCGGGTGTCACCGCCTATGGTCACCGCGCGCGCCGCGACGATGCCGGCGCAGATGGCGGCGGAGGAGGAGCCGAGGCCGCGGCCGTGCGGGATGCGGTTGGCGCAGACGATCTCGAGGCCGCGCGGCTGTCCGCCCAGCAGGTCGAAGGCGGTGCGCAGGGAGCGTACGAGCAGGTGGTTCTCGTCGCGCGGAAGGGTCTCGCTGCCCTCGCCCGCGATGTCGATGTGCAGCCCTGAGTCGGCCACCCGGACGACCACGTCGTCGTAAAGCCCCAGTGACAGGCCGAGGGCGTCGAAGCCCGGGCCGAGGTTGGCACTGGTGGCGGGGACGCGCACCCGGACGGCGGCGGCACGGAACGCTGGACCGGCCATCGCTTGATGACTCTCCTTGAGCTGCGATTTCTGCGAGATTTCCAAGAACTGCGAGGTTTCCGAGAACTGCAAGACCTGCCCGACGTATCTGCTCGACGTGCGGAATGCCCGCAGGTCGCTACGACGGCGCAGCACCGCGGCATATGCGGCGGGCGGGTTCACTACAGCCTATCGAAGGAAGGTTCTGTGGCGACATAGGGCGCACAGGAGGCGCACGATGCGTGTCGTAGGCCCCCTGTGCACCCACTGTCGGGTGCGCCCGCGGTTGACCGCGTCCGACCGGATCCGCCCAGGTGACGGGCGGATCCGACGGCTTACGCCAGGCCCAGCCGCTCGGCGGCGGTGACCGCGTCCACCGGGACGGTGACCGGCTGCGGGGCGCCGGCGACGGCCCAGTCGGGGTCCTTGAGCCCGTTTCCGGTCACCGTGCACACGATCCGCTGGCCGGGGTCGACCTTGCCCTGCTCGGCGGCCTTCAGCAGTCCGGCCACGGACGCGGCCGACGCGGGCTCGACGAAGACACCCTCCTGCGAGGCCAACAGCCGGTAGGCGCGCAGGATCTCACGGTCCGTCACCTCGTCGATGAAGCCGCCCGACTCGTCCCGCGCGGCCAGCGCGTAGTTCCAGGACGCCGGGTTGCCGATGCGGATCGCGGTGGCGATGGTCGAGGGGTCCTTGACGACCTCGCCGCGCACGATGGGCGCGGACCCGGACGCCTGGAAACCCCACATCCGGGGCGTCTTCCCCGCGATCCCGTCGGCGGCGTACTCCTTGTAGCCCTTCCAGTACGCCGTGATGTTGCCCGCGTTGCCCACCGGCAGGACGTGGATGTCGGGCGCGTCGCCGAGCATGTCCACGATCTCGAACGCGGCCGTCTTCTGGCCCTCGATGCGCACCGGGTTAACGGAATTGACCAGCGCGACCGGGTAGTTGTCCGACAGCGAGCGGGCGAGCGTCAGGCAGTCGTCGAAGTTGCCGTCGACCTGGAGGATCTTCGCCCCGTGCACCAGGGCCTGGCCCATCTTGCCGAGCGCGATCTTGCCCTGCGGGACCAGGACGGCGGAGACCATCCCGGCGCGTACGGCGTAGGCCGCCGCGGAGGCGGAGGTGTTGCCGGTGGAGGCGCAGATGACGGCCTTGGCGCCCTCCTCCTTGGCCCGCGTGATCGCCATGGTCATGCCGCGGTCCTTGAAGGAGCCGGTCGGGTTGGCCCCCTCCACCTTGAGGTGGACCTCGCAGCCGGTGCGCTCGGAGAGCACCTGCGCGGGCACGAGCGGCGTACCGCCCTCACGGAGCGTCACGACCTGCGTGCTGTCGGAGACCGGAAGCCGGTCCCGGTACTCCTCGATGATTCCGCGCCACTGGTGGGTCATTGCTCGTTACTCTCCTTCAACCCGCATGATGCTGGCGACACCCCGCACGGTGTCGAGGCTGCGCAACGCCTCGACGACCCCGCTCAGGGAGGCGTCGGACGCACGATGGGTGACGACGACGAGGGCGGCCTCGCCGTCTCCGTCTTGCCTGCTCTGCTGGCGCACGGTGTCGATCGACACGTCGTGCTCCGCGAAGACGGTGGCGACCTGGGCGAGCACACCCGGTTTGTCGGCCACGTCGAGGCTGATGTGGTAGCGCGTGACGACCTCGCCCATGGGCGAGACGGGCAGCTGCGCGTACGCGGACTCGCCGGGGCCCTTGGCACCGCCGATCGCGTTGCGGCAGACGGCGACGAGGTCGCCGAGGACGGCGGAGGCGGTCGGCGCGCCGCCCGCGCCGGGCCCGTAGAACATGAGCTGCCCGGCCGCGTCCGACTCGACGAAGACGGCGTTGTACGCGCCCCGTACCGAGGCCAGCGGATGAGTCAGCGGGATCATCGCGGGGTGCACGCGCGCGGTGACGGACCCGCCGTCCGCGGCCCGCTCGCAGATGGCGAGCAGCTTGATGGTGCAGCCCATCGCCTTCGCCGAGGCGAAGTCGGCGGCGGTGACCTCGGTCATGCCCTCGCGGTAGACGTCGTCGAGGCGCACGCGCGTGTGGAAGGCGATCCCGGCGAGGATGGCGGCCTTGGCGGCGGCGTCGAACCCTTCGACGTCGGCGGTGGGATCGGCCTCCGCGTACCCGAGCGCGGTGGCCTCGTCGAGCGCTTCCTGATACCCGGCACCCGTGGTGTCCATCGCATCGAGAATGAAATTGGTCGTGCCGTTGACGATCCCCAGGACCCTATTGACCTTGTCGCCGGCGAGGGACTCGCGCAGCGGCCGGATCAGCGGGATGGCACCGGCGACGGCCGCCTCGTAGTACAGGTCGCGGCCGTGCTCCTCGGCGGCGGCGTGCAGCGCGGCCCCGTCCTGGGCGAGCAGCGCCTTGTTGGCGGAGACGACGGACGCGCCGTGCTCGAACGCGGTGGTGATGAGCGTACGGGCGGGCTCGATGCCGCCGATGACCTCGACGACCACGTCGATGTCACCGCGTTTGACCAGCGCGGTCGCGTCGGTGGTGACGAGCGCGGGGTCGATGCCCTCGCGCACCTTGGACGGCCGCCGCACCGCGACGCCCGCCAGTTCGACGGGCGCCCCGATCCTGGCCGCGAGGTCGTCGGCGTGCGTCGTCATGATGCGCGCCACCTCTGAGCCGACGACCCCACAGCCCAGCAGCGCCACCTTCAGCGGACGCGTACGCATCATCCGACCTCGTTTCCTCATACCGTCTACGGTGCAACCAGTCTCACCCACCGGTCCGCCGTTTCTGCCCGTCGTCCGGATCGTGAGACATCTATTTCATTTCTATGGTGGCGCTGTACAGGAAGATCTTCACAGCCCCCGGGTTTGCCGGTTCAGCCGACGTCGAGCCGGAGCAGGTCCTCCTCCGTCTCGCGCCGCACGATCACGCGGGCCTCGCCGTCGGCCACCGCGACGACGGGCGGGCGCAGCGCGTGGTTGTAGTTACTGGCCATGGAACGGCAGTACGCGCCGGTCGCCGGAACCGCGATGAGGTCACCGGGCGCCAGGTCGGAGGGCAGAAAGGCGTCCTTGACGACGATGTCCCCGCTTTCGCAGTGCTTGCCGACGACGCGGGCCAGCATGGGTTCGGCGTCGCTCGCGCGCGAGGCGAGGGTGACGCTGTACTCGGCGTCGTAGAGCGCGGTGCGGATGTTGTCGGACATACCGCCGTCGACGGAGACGTACGTCCGCAGCCCTTCGAGCGGCTTGATCGTGCCGACCTCGTACAGCGTGAAGACCGTGGGCCCGACGATGGCGCGCCCCGGCTCCACGGAGAGGCGCGGCGTCCGCAGCCCGGCGGCCTCGCACTCCCGCGTCACGATCTCCCCGAGCGCCTTGGCGATCTCGTGCGGCTCACGGGGGTCGTCGTCGCTGGTGTAGGCGATACCGAGCCCGCCACCGAGGTCAATTTCAGGCAGTTCAACCCCGTGCTCGTCCCGGATTTCGGCGAGCAGCTTCACCACACGCCGCGCGGCGACCTCGAACCCGGCCATGTCGAAGATCTGCGACCCGATGTGGCTGTGGATGCCGATGAGTTCGAGCCCGTCGAGGGTGAGCGCGCGCCGTACGGCCTCGGCGGCCTGCCCGTCCGCGAGCGCGATGCCGAACTTCTGGTCCTCGTGCGCGGTGGCGATGAACTCGTGCGTGTGCGCCTCGACGCCGACCGTGACCCGGATCTGCACCCGCTGCCGCGTGCCCAGCTCCTGCGCGATGTGGGCGACGCGCACGATCTCCTGGAAGGAGTCGAGCACGATCCGCCCGACCCCGGCCTCGACGGCCCGGCGGATCTCCCCGGTGGACTTGTTGTTCCCGTGGAAGGCGATCCGCTCGGCGGGCATACCAGCGGAAAGGGCGGTGGCCAGCTCGCCCCCGGAACAGACATCCAGATTGAGCCCCTCCTCCTTGAGCCACCGCACGACGGCCCGGGAGAGGAACGCCTTGCCGGCGTAGAACACGTCGGCGTCGTACCCGAAGGCGTCGCGCCAGGCCCGCGCACGGGCCCGGAAGTCGGCCTCGTCGAGGAAATAAGCGGGCGTGCCGAACTCCTCGGCGAGCCGCGCGACGTCGACACCGCCGACGCGCACGGCTCCGTCCTCGCTGCGGCTGACGGTATGGGCCCAGACCTTCGGATCGAGGGCGTTGAGGTCGGCGGGCGGCGCGCTGTAGTGCCCCTCGGGGAGGACGTCGGCGTGACGGGGCCCGGCGGGGTGTGCGGAACGGCTCATGTCGGAAGGACTTTCTCGCAGAAGATCGAGGATTCAAAAATGGGAGATCAGAGATCAGAGATCGGAATCAGGGATCGGAATCAGAGATCGGAGATCAGAGGTGGTCGGGTGCGCTGATGCCGAGCAGGGACAGGCCGTCGGCGAGCACCGTCCCGGCGGCTTCGGCGAGCGCGAGCCGGGCACGGTGGACGGCCGAGGGTTTCTCCTCGCCCATGGGCAGCACGGTGTGCTGGAAGGCGAGCAACGCGTCGGCGACGGTGACGAGCTGCCGCGCGAGCCGGTCGGGCGCGCGGTGCGTGGCGGCGGCGCGGAGGGCCGGGGGGTGGGCGGCGAGGGCGCGGAGGAGGCCGTCGGCGGGGGCGTCGGTGGCGCCCACGGAACCGGGGACGGCGGAGAAGCCGAGCTGAGCGGCGTTACGGGTGAGCGCGCGGGCTCGGGCGTGCGCGTAACGGACCCGGAAGAGGGGGTTGGCGGCGCGCTGGAGCAGATGATCGGCGGTGACGCGGGGCCGGTCGTGCGCGGCGGGATGCAGCAGTGCCCAGCGGGCGGCGTCGGGGCCGAGGGGGGTGGGGTCTTCGGGGGCGGGGGTGGGGCGGAGGGTGACGACTTGGGGGGTGAGGCCGGTGCCGGTGCTGCCTGAGTGGTGGGCGTCGGCGTCGGTGGCGGTGCCGCCCCTTTCGCTGTACCCGCCGTGCTGGATGTGCTGGATGTGCTGGATGTGCTGGATCTCACCGCGGGCGCCTTGGGTGGCGAGGATGCGTACGAGCGCGTCGGCGACGACCTCGGCACGGACCTCGTACGGAATCCGGAGCCGTACGACGTCTCCCGCGAGGGCGTCGCCGTGCCCGTAGGCCCCGGCGCGGATCTCGCGGACGAGGGCGGCGGCGCGGTCGGAGGCCCGCTGGTCGAGGCTGATGTTGAGGAAGCCGGGCCCGGTGATCTCGACGCCGGCGACCCCTTCGGCAGGGGTGAGCCGGGGCCGCAGGATCTCGGCGACCTGCAACGGGGGCCGTCCGGCGGGCCGCGCGAGCTGGAGGGCGATGTTGGTGGCGTAGTCCCCGCACCCGCCGGGCCCGGGCTCCGTCACGACGGCCCGTGCGGGCACGGCCACGCTCAGCTCCCCGTCGTCCACAGCACGACGCACCGCGCTCAGCACGGTGCGGGAGAGCTCGACGGGTGTCACGGGACAAGCGTATGGGAGGAGGGGGGTGGGTAGGCGAGCCGGTTTACCGGCGGGTCCGGTATGTGGACGGGGACCGGGGGTCACTCTCTATGCGAGAGGCGGGCCGGCGTTGGTGGTGCTGTGCCCTGGATGCTCGGGCCGCTCGGGACGGTCGGGTCGATCGGGGCGTTGATTCCGGCCGAAGGCGTGGCTGCCGTTGATCGGGAGAGAGCCGTCCTCCGCGTCACCACCGAGGCTCCTGTCCCGCTCCGTATCGCGCTGGTGCTGGCGCTGGCGCTCGCGCTCGCGCTCCATCAAGTTCCGTACCAGGTCGACGAGTTCGGCGGGCTCGAAGGGCTTGGCGAGGAAGGCGTCGACCCCGACGTCGAGACCGCTCTCGACCTCGTACGCGGTGCAGGCGCTGACGATGACGAGGGGAAGGTCCCGGGTCCGGGCGTCGGCACGGAGGCGGGCGGCGGTCCGCAGACCGTCGAGACGGGGCATGACCACGTCGAGGGTGACGACATCGGGTCGAACCTGATGCACGACATCCAGACACTCGGCACCGTCGGCCGCGGTCACGACCTCGATGCCCTCCAGCTCGAGATTGACCCTGATCAGCTGCCGGATGACCTTGTTGTCGTCCACAACAAGAACCCGGCCGGACGCGCCTGGCACAACTCGAGAGTAGGTCGGCACCGGTGGCCGCGTCCGGGTTTTCCCTACTTCTGCCACGTACGGGGGGCGGGGGGCTGGCGGGGGGCGGGGCGACGGCGGGGTGGGGCCTGTGTCGGGGTCGCGTCGGGACCGTCTGGGGACCGTCCCGGCGACCACCTGAGGACCGCCCCAGCGACCGCCTGGGGACGGTTCCGGCGACCGCCTGGGCAACCATGGACCCCCCACGGTCGCCCTCGCGGCGGCCCCACGGAAACCCGTTCATGGCACCCCCTCATGAGCTGGTAGTGTTCTACCCGTCGCCGCGCAAACCGGCCGACACGCCCCCGTAGCTCAGGGGATAGAGCAACGGCCTCCGGAGCCGTGTGCGCAGGTTCGAATCCTGCCGGGGGCACCCAATGTGAGGTGCCCAAAGACCCCGTCACCAGCGGAAAACGCTGAGGCCGGGGTCTTCGCGTATGTGTAGGCGTATGCCACTTCGAGCGAGCGCATATCGGGCGCTATGGACTATGCGTGGACTGGCCGCGGGGCAGGAAACCGCAGGTCAGGGCGAGTAAACGCCGAAGTCCCCGGACTGGAGTCCAGGGGCCATCATGCCTCGTGGGGGTGCGCCGCGGGTGTATCCGGATCAATTTTCGTCAAGGTGCCCGTCCTCCTGGTCGTCGTCCTCCCCGAGAAGTTTGGCGACCCGGTGATTAGCGATGTCCTGGCGGCCGTCAGGGCGGCTCGCTTCGCTCCCCGCGCGCGGCCCGGGCGCACGTCAACGAGCTGAATGCCATAAGCCGAATGCCGCATGGGAGCGGGCACGGTCAGAACGATGCCTCCGGCGGGGGCTCGGCCGGCACCGGGGCGGAAGGGGCACCGTTCCCGACCGCGGGTCCGTACTGGCACGCGTCGTGCTCCCAACCCGTACGCCGTCGACCCAAGCATAGCCGAGCAGGCGTGTGGGTCGACGGCGTACGGGATGGGAGCTCGGGTGAGTGGTGAGTGAAACAGGTAGGTCTACAGACCGCCCAACGCGCAAAAATCTCACGGGGCCACGGCCATCCCTCCAAGCCGCTACGCCAACCACTGTCAGTGACTGCCGGTAGCCTGCAAGGTTCACAGTTATCCCCATATCTAGCCTCGCGCTTTCACGAGGCGGGCTGTCCGGCTGGTGATCAGGAAAGCAGAAAGTGCCTCTGACCAGCGAGAATGAGGATTGTCGAGGTCCTTGTTCCCGCCACCGCCGGAGGCACTTTCCAGGTGAAGAAGCGTATCGGGTCCTACCCGCACGTCCGCGTCGGGGGCGGCGGTCGCGGGGTCGTCTCGCAGGCCGGCGCGGTGCTGCTGGTCGAGACGGTCCGCAAGGCCGGTCTGGACGCGGCGGTATCGACGGCGCTCGAGCCGTGGCGCAAAGCCCGGGCGGTGCACGACCCGGGCAAGGTCCTGCTGGATGTGGCGCTCGCGGTCGCGCTGGGCGGGGACTGCCTGGCCGATGTCGGACTGCTGCGGGCCGAGCCGGCCGTGTTCGGACCGGTGGCCTCCGACCCCACGGTCTCCCGCCTCATCAGCACGCTCGCGGCAGGCGGCAAGCGGGCCCTGGCCGCGCTCCGCACCGCCCGCGCCGAGGTGCGCGAACGCGTCTGGCGGCTGGCCGGGGAGGCGGCGCCGGATGCGGGCGGGCAGGTGATCGTGGACATCGACGGGGTCCTGGTCCTGGCGCACTCCGAGAAGCAGGACGCCGCCGCGACCTGGAAGAAGACCTTCGGGCATCACCCGTTGATGGGGTTCGTCGACCACGGCCGCGGCGGGTCCGGCGAGCCGGTCGTGGGCCTGCTGCGGCCCGGCAACGCGGGCTCCAACACCGCCGCCGACCACATCGAGGCCACCAGGCTGGCCCTGGCCCAGCTGCCGAAACGGCTCCGGCGGGGGCGCCGGACGCTGATCCGCACCGACTCCGGCGGCGGCACTCACGAGTTCGTCGCCTGGCTCGCCCGGCGCGGGCGGTGGCTGTCGTACTCGGTCGGCATGACCATCACCGACGCCATCCACCAGGCCGTCTTGAAGATCCCGGCCTCGGCCTGGACGCCGGCCGTGGAACCCGACGGCGAGATCCGTGACGGCGCCTGGATCGCCGAGATCGACGCCGGCAGCGACTGCCTGGCCGGCTGGCCCACGGGCATGCGGTTGATCGTCCGGAAGGAACGGCCGCACCCCGGCGCCCAGTTGCGCTTCACCGACGCCGACGGGATGCGGCTGACCTGCTTCGCCACCAACACAAGCAACCATCCGATCGCCGAGCTGGAGCTGCGGCACCGCCAGCGGGCCCGCGCCGAGGACCGCATCCGCGCCGCCCGCGCCACCGGCCTGCGCAACCTGCCCCTGCACGGCACCGCCCAGAACCAGATCTGGCTGGAGATCGTACAGATCGCCCTGGACCTGCTGGCCGGGATGCCGATGCTCGCGCTGACCGGTGCCGCCCGGCGGTGGGAGCCCCGCCGCCTGCGACTGCGGCTGTTCTCCGCCGCCGCCCAGCTCGTCACCACCGGCCGCCGCCGCTTCCTCCATCTCGCGGCGCACTGGCCGTGGACGGATCTGATCGAGAACGCTCTGACACGGCTCGACGCATTGCCGAACCCCGGCTGACCAGCAGCGTCCCGTCCCTACGAGCAGGACCCTTCCGGCCGGTGACGTGGAACCCGGCGCACACCCGGCGCGACAGTCGGGCGCTCAACCTGCCCGGACTTCGAAAACTTCCACCAGCACTCACCACAAAGGACCCGTCAGCAAGCTGACGGCCCCTCATGAAGGATCGAGGCTAGTGGTTGGATGACCTGACACAACCACAAGTTGCGGTTTAGTCACCCCATTTAGGCCACAAGAGGCGCTATTCTTCTCGACGGCGCGAACGACCCAGTTCAGGTCACAAACCTGCTGACACGATGGGTCATTTTGACGGGTTCTCAATACTTTGACCCGGTTTCTTCACGTTGGGGGGACACATGACCACGTTCGACTCCAAGATCCTCGATCGCATGTGGCAACGCGTTGAGCAAAGCAAGCTCGATTCAGATATCGCTTACTTCCATGATCTCATGCTACTAGGCGAACTCGCGGTAAAGCTGATGACCGTGGCTACATTGGCATGCGTTGAGAGCGATCGCGATCGACAGCGCTATAAAATTGAATACCAGCTATCTCGCGCAGACGGAATTGGCGAGTGGAGTCGCGCCTTCAGTGAGGTTCTCGTTGGACCTGCTAGCGCTTTTATTGCCGCTGATACCCGCCCATTCGTACGCGAGTTCACAGAAAACTTCTCCCAGGGATCAGATTCATGGCAACGTACCGCAATTGACGCACTAAGCGCTGCAGTGAAATCCATCGATGGCATCCTGGAGGAAGCCCCACGGAAATCCAGCATTCAATGGTGGGCCACCGCGTTTGCCGCACTGCGCAATAGGACGCGAGGGCATGGCGCAATCACTGGAGTTAAGTGCTCTGCCGCTGCACCGTCACTAGAAAAGTCGATAACAGCACTTCTGATTGGCTGCTCAATATTTTCTACACCGTGGCTCTATCTCCATCGGAATATTTCTGGCAAATATCGAGTCTCCGTGATTGCCGGAAACGTTGAGAGATATTCATACCTTAAAAGCGAAAGGGATCACGCCTACCAGGATGGCGTCTACATTGGAATAGCTGATCGCCTACTGGCAGTTCCACTGATTTCAAGCGACGTGGACGTCCAAGATGTATTTGTTGCCAACGGCGGGTACAAGTCGAAATCTGCCCAGGTTCCCACTGCAAGCTATGAATTGCTCTCCTATATTTCCGACACTCGGCATCGGCAAAGCGCAGAAGCCTACCAAACGCCACCTGAGTCGCTCCCCCCAAGCGAGACCGAGGGGAAGCCGAATCTCGATGTCGACGGCAACTCATTTGCCAATATTCCCCCAGGTCTGCCGGATTACATCAGGCGACCTGACATAGAAAATGAGGTAATCGCTCTCCTCAAAGAGGCTGACCGCTACCCAATTGTTACTCTAGTCGGACGAGGCGGGATCGGCAAAACTTCGCTCGCACTCGAGGTTCTTCATAAGTTGGCCGATTCCGGCGACTACTTCGCCATTCTTTGGTTCAGTTCTCGCGATATTGACCTGCTATCTACGGGGCCCAAGCCGGTTCGCCCTGCGGTTCTCTCCAAGGAAGATATTGCAAAGCAGTTCGCCGCATTGATGCATCCCAGCGCGTCCAAGGAGAAGGGATTTAAAGCAACCGAGTATCTCGCCAGTAGTCTCTCTGATCGCGATCCGAATCGACGTCTCTTGCTAGTATTCGACAACTTCGAGACAGCTACGCACCCGATCGAGCTTTACCAATTCATCGATTCCTATGTGCGGAGCCCCAACAAGGTTCTCATAACCACGCGCATGCGAGATTTTAAAGCGGACTTTCCGGTGGAGATCCGCGGACTCAAACGCGAAGAATTTGAAGACCTCGTGGTGAACACCGCCCGAAAATTGGGAATAGAAGGCCTACTAAATCACGCCTACATTGAGTCGCTTTACGACGAGACAGATGGGCATCCATACTTTGCCAAAATACTCCTAGGTGATGCCCAGCGAGAAGGTAAGGCCGTACCCGTTAAGCATCTTTTCCTAAATAAGGAGGATTCACTCAGGGCTCTATTTGAACGATCTTACGGGCTTTTGACGCCGGCTGCGCAGCGCGTCTTTCTGACCCTCAGTAACTGGCGGTCGCTTGTCCCACGTATGGCCCTAGAAGCAGCTCTACTCAGGCCGCAGAATGACACAATCGATGTAAGCGATGCGCTGAGCCAGCTTGAACGTTACTCGATGATTGAAGTTGTCACGGACCAACAAGGGGACGAGTTTCTCCGCACGCCTGTCACGGCCAGCGTCTTTGGTCAGAGCAAGCTTAAGCTCAGCCCTTTTAGAGCTGCAGTTCTCGCTGATACAGCCCTCGTTCAACAATTCGGCCCAATGCAAATCATCGATGTTGCCCGTGGCATGGCCCCTCGTGTCGAGCGAATGATTAGGGTCATCGATGCGCTCCGCTTGCGCGGTGAAAACTATGAGACTCAGATGCGGGCACTGCAGTACGTTGCTGACCAGTATCCTGGTGCTTGGTTGCGGATTGCAGAGTTCTATATGGAGAGCTCGAAAGAAGAAGACTGGGTAAGCGCCAGAACATCAATTGAACGATTTCTGGAGAAGGACAGCGAAAGCGTTAGAGCTCTTCGAAAGTTGATCGCGATTAATCGGCGATTGTCGGATGTTTCCGGCGAGTTGAATGCGCGCACTCTCTTGGCTGAGATTCCCGGGGTTGAGTATTCGGAGATCGCTAATGCGGCTAGCTGTTTTGCTCATGCGCAAAGCAATCAACTGATTCAGATGGACCCTGACGCCCGCCATCTCGCCATTACGAACCTCATCAGCTTGATGGAGGACCGAATTGACGAGGCTACCCCCTCGGAACTCGGGTTCCTAGCATGGCTCTTCATCTATGCGAAGGATGCGACGCGAGCGAGCGAAATCGTGAGGAAGGGACTGGATCGCGATCCGTCGAACCCTCACCTCGTCAAGCTGAGTCGCACTCTGAACGATCAAGGAGAGGTTTAGGCCCATTCGAGGCGCAGTCCCAGGTGTCCGCCGAAGATGACGGCAGCTACGGGAACGCGCGGCGTTTGCTGGTGTGACGCCACACTGAGATCGCCAGCCCATAGGCCGGGCACCCGACATCCACGGCTGACATCAACAGCACCGGACGCCAGCAACTCCGGGCGGCTTAAGGCATCAGCCTAGACATCACGGCAACCGTCTGCCGAGGACGTCGGACCAAACTCCTAAAGCGGTGCTCACCCTCTACACCGCTCAGGAGGAGGGCGTGAAGCCGACGGACTGGTCGAGGTGGAACGCGGAGCCAGAAGCCGTCGGAGTCCACCCCATGTGCAGGGCAAGCTGAACGGCCGCGGCAACACTGGACGGTAGTACAGGCTCAACCTCGCGACCGATCCAGTTGCTCGGATGCGGCTGGTCGGTGGTGACCACGAGCGTCATGCCCCGGGTGTCCGCAGGGGTCGACCGCGTACGTGCACGGCAACCAGGCCAGACCCTGAAAGTGCGTTGGCCGACCGCGCAAGCGCCAGCAGTAGGCTGGCCGTCGACGACGATCTGTCGTGAGCCCTTGCGGGTCAGTGCCATGGCTCCTCCTTCAACAGTGAAGATGCTAACCGCCATTCCAGAAGTTCTGTCGGTAACTGCTTGGGAACCAGGGGCTGGTCCAGGGGGCTGCGGTGGTCAGGAGCTGGCCGGGTGAGCGGGTGCGGAAGAAGGCGTGGATCTGTCGTCGGCGGCCCGGCCAGGTGGTGGCGGCGTTCGCGATGAACGTCTTCAGTGCGCCCCAGATCCGCTCGATGGGGTTGTCGTGCGGGCTGTAGCGGGCTCCGTACCACAGGTGCAGTCCGGGGCGGGCGGCGACGAAGTCGCGGACCGAGCGGGCGTGGTGGATGGAGTCGTTGTCACACAGCACCACCACGGCCGGGGCGGCCGGGAAGGCCGCCACCAGCTGCTGGAGCAGTGCCAGGACGTCGGCCGCACGGCGGCGGCCGAGCCGGTAGAGGAAGGCGCCGGTGGTCACCTCCAGCGCGCCCAGCTGCCGGTTCTTGCTCGGGGTGGCGATGGGCGGACGGTGGGCGAACGTGGTCCAGGTGGACCGCAGGCGCGGCAGCAGGTGCACATGAGTCTCGTCGGCCGCCCACACCACCGTTCCGGCCGGCAGCAGCCGCAACCGGCGGGTGATGGCGGCGATCACAGCCGGGCGCCGCGGATCGCCGCGGGCGACGAGCTTGGGCCGCCGCCAGACGGCCACCTGTCGCATCCGCCGGTACAGCGTGCGCCGGCTCATCGCCGGCCGGTGCAGGTAACGATGCAGCCGCCGGACAGTCCAGGGGCCCGGCCGCGCCAACAGCGCGGCGATCCGCGTGGGCAGCCGCCGGCCGCCCAGCTTCGGCCGTCCGCTGCGGGGCCGGTCGGCCAGGCCCGCTGCCCCGCAGGCGTTGAAGCGGCTGATCCAGCGGCGCACCGTGGCCGGGTCGTACTCCACCAGCACGGCAATCTGCGCAGGTGACAGACCGTGCAAAGACAGCAGGACCATCACCGCCCGCACCACCCTCCGGCCCCGGCCGCGCAGCAAGTCCCGTAATCGCTCACGCTCGGCGTCAGACGCATCGGCGAACACGGCGGGCGGGCGCACACTGACAACAACCTCGCCGGGTGGGCGGACGATGCCGGCGCTTCGATCGAACACCCGGCGAGGGCCATGTCAACATCTGCCGCCCCGCACGGCCTTGCCCTCCAACAAGCGCAAGACTTCTGGATACACGCTTAGCGAGCTGGTGCCGCCCTCCGTCTCAGTTTCCGTCTCGTGCAGCGCCGTTCACGGCCGTTCAGAGCAGACCGAAGCCCGTAGCCGCTCGAGCAACCGGCCGTCCATGAACGCGGGTGAACGGCCCCGTACGTGGCCCCACAAGACACCAACACAGTTGGAAAGCGTGTTGGGGTAGGTCCTCACCAGTTCGAATCTCGATAGGCCTGCCTCGAACCGGCTGAGGAACGGGTCGGCAGTTACGTCCGCCGACCGCCAAGACTCCGATAAAGGAGGAGCTCTGTGCACCACTGGCCACCAAGTCGTCCTCGGGGTGCACCGCGACCTGGGCATTACCCGATCAGAGCGCGAGCTGAAAAGGCTCACTCATAGGGGCCGAGGAACCGTGAGCCGTTCAGGTGGATGAGGTGGTCAGGCGCGTCAGCCACCCAGGCTTCGGTCTCCCATGCAAGGTCGACCAGCCACTTGCGCATCGTGGCGCGGTCCGGAAAGCAGTTCACGAACACCAGCCCTGCCTTGTCCGTCACGTAGAGGTTCTTCAGGTGCTCACGCCGTCCGAAGTCGATCGGTCCGTGAGAAGTGAC
Source organism: Streptomyces sp. NPDC059785 (assembly GCF_042732375.1). Taxonomy (NCBI): domain Bacteria; kingdom Bacillati; phylum Actinomycetota; class Actinomycetes; order Kitasatosporales; family Streptomycetaceae; genus Streptomyces; species Streptomyces sp. NPDC059785. Next base: position 83,720 of record NZ_JBHWHV010000015.1, on the reverse strand, counting down.
GGCCTCCATCAGGAAGAGCCAACCGCGCTGCTCGTCGTAGACAACAAGGTCCGGGTTCTTGCCGTGCTCGTCAAAGGTCAGCCCGAGACGTGCGAAGTCGTCGTCTTGGCGGATGTCGTAGCGGTGATCTCTAGCGTCCCCCAGGTATAGCACCTGTCCGCCGGGGGCGAAACGGGGGCAAAACTCCTCGACCATGTCCCGGATCAGGGGGTTCTGGCCACCGGGAGAGAGGCGGAATACAGAGCCATCGGGCAGCATGACCGGGAGCATCTGCATCTCGCGGGTGGCCTTGTAAGCGGCCTGCTGAGTAGGAGCTCCGGCTAGCCAATCGTCTAGGGCGTCTTGGAATCCCCCGGTGCCGAAGAGGCGCACTACGGACAGAGCAGCTGGAGCGATCCGGTAATTATTCTTGGAGGAGTTAACCGCGCGCCCTTCGGGAGCATCGGAGTTGTGCTCAGCGAACCCCGCATCGACAAACTGGTGAAGCGTTTGCTTGCGGAAGGTCTCGCGCGAGTTCGGGGCGTACTCCTTGCCCCACCTTTCCGCTATGACGCCCATAACTTCCGTGACGCCGAGACGCGGGTTGGTAGCCGTCTCCCACGGCTCGCCGGGATCCAGGCCGAGTAGGGCGAGGGCTGTAAGGGCGGACCTGCTATTGCAGCGGACCTTGTCAAAGCCGAAAGCTTGCAGGAGGGCACTGGCATTGTCGACGGTTGCTCGTGAAGTACTGATCACCCTGAGGAGCCTACGACAGCTGGGAACAAGTCAGCCACGAGGGCATCGAGCTTCGTCTGTTCCGGGAGCCATTCCGGCGCGTTCTGTGCCAAGCGCACCAGGTCGTCACGGGAGGGGAAGGGGAGCGTCTTGACGTCTCCAGCGTTCACCTGGGTGTGCCCGGAGAAAGTGCGGAAGATCGCGTCGAGCGTCGAGGAGTTCAGCCAGAGCATCAGCCCGTGCGCGAGCTGAGGGTCGAGAGGCCCCTTCTTCTGGTGCAGGTAGTTGGTCTTGTTGTCCAGGGCAACCGGGCCCTCGTGCTTCCAAACGCCCGCGGCCACGCGCCGCTTCTCCTCCTTTGCGGAGAAGCGCTTGATGACGACGTAGTGCCCTTCGGGCAGGAGCAGTTTGCGGGCAGCCTCGGTGCTGGGGGAGAAGCCCTGCGGCTTCTTCGCGCGGCGCTGTGGCCACTCGATCTCTCCGCCGCGAACGTTGGCCTGGTAGACCATCGGCACGACACCGTCGGCGCCGAGGTCTTCGGTCAAGTGCTCGCGATTGCGAAAGTCGACGACCTTGCCCGTGCTGACGCCCAGGCCCAGGTCGGCCAAGGTGAATGAGACGGCCGGCGGCACGACGGCGGAATCATCGAAGCGGACAAACCGCTCGCGGTCCCCGGGCAGGACTACGGCGTCGAACGGGACGGTGCGGCGGAGCGGGGCATCATCGTGCGCAATCGACGCCGACAGGACGACATGTGGCTGCTGGTCGCCCCGTGTGCCAACCACGATGACGTTTTCCTGGAGGACGCCGGTGTCGGCGAACACGGTGTTGCGGCTCTCGAAGACATGTAGAAGGTCGAGGCTGGTGCGGTCGAGTACCCACTGACGAAAGGCGCGGTGGTAGGTGCCGTTGGCCCACGAGCGGGGCACGATGATCGCGATCTGGCCGCCGGGGGCGAGGGCGGCTGTCGCCCTGGCCCAGAAGGCTGTGTAGATGTTGCTGGTATCGACCAGGTGCTGCGCAATGCGCGTACGGTGCAGGCTGCCTGCGGCGAGCTTTCCATAGGGCGGGTTGGCGACGACAAGGTCGAACGGCCCATCGATGAGTGCGTCATCGTCGGTAAGGTAGTCGCCCTGCACGAGGTCGAAAGTGGTGCCGTAGGTGTCCCTGCATTCCTTGAGCGTGATCCGCAGGTAGGGCACGACCTGTGGGTCGGTCTCCACAGCAACCACGTGAACGTCCACGCCGGGACGCTCTTCGTGCAGTCGGGCCACCAGTGCGGCGGTCAGCGAGCCGACCCCGGCGCCGGGGTCCAGAACACGCACAGTGTTACTCAGCGCGTCCAGGCGAGGCATTGAGGCGATCAGGGCGGCGGCTGGTGCAGGGGTGAAGAACTGCCCCAGTGCGGCCTGAGTCTCAGGGGCAAGGACACTGAGCGCCTCCACCCGTCGCGCCTCGGTGTTCTCGATCAGTTTCACGGCGGTGATTCTCTCACGGGGCACCCCCCGATGAGGTCGTTGGGGGAAATCTATGCGGCGTCACTGGACGAACCCGAGCTCGCTCGGACGGCTGATGACCTGCGACAGCTTCTGAGCTGCGGGGGTAGTTCACCAACCAGCGAGCCAGGACACTGAGGCCGTGCGTCACTCAAGTCAGCGCCGGTATAGGACAGGAAAACCATCGCGTTGTATGGATTCCAAATCAGAAGGAAATTCATTCTTCACATAAGCAGGAAACTGTGTGAAGGGTCGGAAAATAGCGGTCCTGAAGTAAGCAGCGTCTCTCGTTTCGCGCGGACGTCTTCGTACGGATTCGCAGTGCTGAAGCATGTCCCAAGGTCGGGCGAACCACAACCCCACTCCTACATACCGTTCTGTCGGTGCATGCGCTCGACCGATGACCTGGGCGTGGACCAAGAAAATTGGGGCGTTCAACGCTACCGCGGCTGCCGTTATGTCATCGCAGTCGGTTGTGTCGAGTTGGAACTGGGACATGGGACTCCCTATGCCGCCTCCAGCAAGTGCACTGCGGCCGCTTTTCAGTTCGATCCCCAGCGCGACTTCACCTGACACGTAATTGGCCACAAAATCGGCTGTCGCCACCCGATCCGCGTCTGACCGCTGCCCCCGAGGGCGCAACTCGACCGGATCAATTTCCCGAAGTGACAACTCCGGCGCCTCCCGGAAGTTATCCGCCCACTGCGATTCGACAAATTTGACGGATGCAATGCCCCGCCCAATCGACCGCACGACACGATCACAGGTACCGCAAAGAAACCACTGCGAGAGGCGCACTTCTCGAAATGCATTACAGTGGCCGCAGTATCCGTCGATCTGCTCCCTTGAAACCCACTCCGGTCCCCGATCGCCGAAGGCGCGATGGACGTAAGCATCTCTACACGAGTTACACAAGAAGTAGGCCCGTAGTTCGACGTCTCGGGCAACCTCTGAATGGCGGGCGCATTCATACGCCGCATATGGGTCGGTAGCCAGAGATAGTCCCGCCTCCTCCAGTACCGAGACGATGTGCGATACGGTGCTCGGCCCGATCCCGGGCAACGACCGAAGCTGGCGCTCGTTCAGCGCAAGCAGCTGCTCAACATTTACAACCTCGACCCCCAGCAACTTCTTCTCGACTGCGCGCGCAAATGGCACCTCTGAACCGTGGAACTCCACGGGCCCCCCTCCATGTTGACCCGAACTGGCGATCAACCTAACAGGGAGCATGCACTGAGGCATCAGGGGTTGTGGACTATCTGTGGACAGGAAGGCAACTTCGGGGCCTGGAACTGCCGTGACCAGGGTGAACGCAGACAGCCGAACCGCTCTCCGGAGCCGTGTGCGCAGGTACTAGTCCTGCCGGGGGTGCCCCGAAAAAGGTGTCGTCAGGCTCCGTCGCCAGTGAGAACGCTGGGTGCGGGGTTTGTAGCTGTTGCTGCCTCTTACCGCCTCGCGGGGCAGTCACGCGCTGTTTATGGTCACGCGCCGGCGAGGCCGGGTACGGGCTCGCTATATCGGACGGTTGAGGACAGTGAGCAGGAGAGGTCATGTCACGAGAGGCGTGCCGGGTGATTACCAGGCCAGGCACAACCGGGGGCACCAATGGTGGGGGGACCTTCACTCGAGTCGCCCTGGCGATCTCCTGGCCGAGCCTAATGACCAGGTGATCACGCGCGGATCGCTGCTCTTGTGAAGCGGTATCGGGCGCTGAAGCGGTAGGCCCGCGGGAGGTTCGGACGCATTCGCACCGTCACAGGCAAGGTGGCCTTCAGCCCGGCACGTAAGGAGCAGCCTCGCTGTGAGGATGGACCCGTCAGGCTTCCGGGTCGTCTTCGTTGTCGTCGGGTGCGACGGTGATGATGGCGACCGCTGGTGGGTGTGGCTGTGGTGCGTACACGTAGACCACGGTCAGGCCCGGCATCTCAGTGCGGGGTTCCAGTCGGGTTCGGTACACGACCGTGTCGCTTCTGCCCTGTACCGGGCCTCGGCGTATGCCGAGCTTCGGGTTGTCCTCCAGCTCTCGCCGCAGTTCTTCTACGGCTCGCTGGGCGGTCACACCGAGCGTCTGTAGTCGTTTCGCCGCCGAACCCGTGATCACGGCGATGGCTCGGCTCACTCCTGGTGGCCCTTCTTGATCTCTGCGATGACGTCCAGCCCTTCATGCACCGCATCCTCGAACTCAGGGTCGCTGTAAGCGCGGATGCTGCCGGCATACGTCTTGATGACGTCGGCGACCAGGTGGAGATCGGTGGCCGTGGAACTGTCCAGGGCGCGAGCTAGGTCGGCCTCGAAGCTCTCTGAGTCGCCCGGGAAGCCCCGCCCGTCCCGCAGCGCGGCACGGATGTCGGCCACCGTCCTGAGGTTCGGCAGTGACCCGTGCGGTGTCTCGGCGTGCTGCGCGCTCATCAGTTCTCCTCGGGGCAGGTATGCGCTCACGACCATAGTCGCGCTCCCAGGTCGAAGAGGAGGTGGTCGTCCAGGCTCATACGTCGTCCCCGCACCGCACCACCAGCGGTTCGGTCGTCCGTACGCGCAGTGCCGGGCCCTCGGTCAGTCCCAGCACCACATGCGGGTCACCTGCGTCGTCGCGCTGTTCGCTGCGTACGCTCACGACCACGTGCCACCCGCCCCACATCCTCACGTGCTGGCCAGGGCGCACCACTGCCGCCGCGATCTCCTCACCGGCGGGCTCGGCGACGATGTCCGGGGCCTTCAGCTCCGCCCATACCGTCTTTCCGATTCCGGCCTCGCGCTCCTCGACGCCCCAACGGTGGGCCAACGCCTCCACGAGCAGCAGCCCGCGTCCGCCTGTCTCCTCCGCTCCTGGCGCTCGAACCTCGGGCCTGCCCGCGCCGGCGTCGCTGACCTCCAGCCGTAGCAGCCCGTCCGTCGGTGATCGCGCGATCCGGACGCCCACCTGTCGGTCGCTCGGTACGGGTACGCGCAGCGCGTTGGTCAGCAGTTCGGAGAGCACCAGCTCCGCGGCGTCCTGTACGTCTTGGCTTACGCCCCATGCGCTGAGTACGGCGTGCGCCAGTGCCCTGGATCTGGGCACGCTGCGGCGGGAACGGGACAGGCGGAACGTGACTTCGTTCGAGCGCGTGCTCTCTGCCATGACGCTCCCTAAGAGTCGGCAGCCGGTGACAAGACCTCGCGCTGCGGGGCCAGTTGTTGGATCCGAGTCCCGCGAGCACTGTCCGCAGGATATGTACTGGCGCAATGTTGCATGGAGCTTGCTGGCACTGTTTCACTCGTTCGTGCGCCCTCGCTTCTCCCGCGCCTGACCTCTGGTAGGAGTCGCACATGCCGACTGTCAAACCATCCACCCTGCTCGGACGCCAACTCGGCGACGAACTGCGCAAGCTCCGTGACGCCGCGGGTGTGTCCATGGCGGAAGCTGCCGCGGTACTCGACTGCACCAAAGGGAAGATCAGCCGGATGGAGAACGGGCACGTTCCGGTCCGTGTCCCGGACTTGAACGCGCTGCTGCACGCTTACCGCGTCGAAGAGCCTGAGACTCGCGACCGTCTCAGCGCCCTGGCGCAACGCGCCAACAGACGTCGTCGCGAGGGATGGTGGCACCAGTACGGCGCCGTTCTGGGTGATTCCTACCGCGATCAGATCGAACTGGAGGCCATCTGCGACAGTGTCCGCACGTACGAGGTGCAGCTGATTCCCGGACTCCTCCAGACCGCGGAGTACGGCCGTGCCGTGACAGTCGCTTCGCGGGCCTGGGAAACGCCTGAGGAGATCGATCAGTTCGTCCAAGTACGACTTGCCCGGCAGCGACGACTCACTGACGAGAACCCCATGTCCCTGTGGGCGGTGCTGGCAGAGGGGGCGCTCCGCCAGCACGTGGGTGGACCCGCCGTGATGCGTGCACAACTGGAACACCTCGCCGCAATGGCTGAGCTCTCCAACATCACCGTCCAGGTGCTGCCGTTCTCGCGAGGTGCGCACTCGGGTATGTTCGGCCCGTACCTACTGCTGAGTTTTCCGCAGGTGACTTCACTCGACCTTGTATTGACGGAGATCCCAACCGGCAACGTCTGGATGGAGCGCGAGCCAGCAGTCGCGTATTACCGCACCCTCTTCGATGACGCCCGTACTACAGCGCTGCCGCCCACCGAGTCGCTTACGCTGATCCGCCGTATCGCCAAGGAGTACCAGGCATGAGCCAGGACCATCACATACGACTCGTACTCGCGGACGCTGCATGGCGCGCCAGCAGTTATAGCGGTGGCCAGGGCAACTGCGTCGAAATCGCCGACGACCACCTCCCCGCCCTCATACCCGTCCGCGACAGCAAGCGTCCCGCCGGCCCCGCGCTCGCCTTCTCGCCCCGTGCGTGGACCGCCTTCGTCGGGCACTTGCGGGCAACGGCGAGGAATTGAGCAGCCCTGTCATCAATTGCCTCGCGCGGCCATCGGACGCTGTGTACGGTCGGGCGCTGATGAGGCGGGGGAACGGGCCCGCCTGTGACCGGTGACCGGGGGGATGGTGAGCAGGAGGCGTTACGTCGCCAGGGGTGTGCCGGGTGGGTATCGGATCTGGGACAACCGGGGGCGCCGCTGGTGGGGCGACCTCTACGAGATGTGCCCTGACGACCTGCTGGCCGAGCTGAACGGCCAGGCGGACCAGGCGCGGGTCACTGCGCTCATGAAGCGGTATCGCGCGCTGAAGCGGTAGGCGCGGGCATGGTGTGCGTGCACGGTGCGGGTGCATGGTGTGCGTGCATGCGGTCGTCGCGCCGTAGCGACGGGGGGCTCATGGGGAACGTTCTCTCTACCGTCTGGGGACTGATCACCTTCGCCGGGTTCGTGGTCGCGCTGATCATTCCCAAGACCGACGAACACATCACCGCGTACTGGGAGTCAGCGAAGGAAGGTGCGCGGGCTCGTGCCCGTAAGTGGTCTTCCGCAGTGCGGACCGCGCCCCTGGTCACCTGCGTGGCCGTGGCCCTCGTTTCCGTGGTGTCCGCACTGGCTCTGCGGGGCGACGACCGGCCGAACGGCGTCGATATCGGGATGCTCGCGGTCGCCGAACTCACGCAGGTGGCCTTCGCCGTCGCCGTGCTGTACCTGGTGACACGCGTGCCGAGTTCGATGCCGGTCGTGCGGCCCACCCCCGCCCCCACCGACGCGGACCTGGCCGCGCTCCGCTCCGTCGACGGTCCTCGCACCGCGCTGCGTTTCATCAACGAAAGCCGTACGCCGCTGCGATTGGCGTGGATCGATCACGGCGGGAATCGGCACGACCAGGGCGTGATCGAGCCGGGCAGCGCGCACGTCCGGCTGACCTACGTCGGGCATCCGTTCGTGGTCTCGTCCGCCGATGACGGCCGGGTCGTCGCCACGTACGCGCCCTTGCGGTTTCCGGGCGTCGCGGCGATCACCGACCCGATGACCGAAGCGAATCGTCCGGCCGCGCAGTAACGCCTGCGCCTGCGCCCGTGCCACCGCAACCGCCGTCGTTGTCGCTGTCGCCGTGTGCGGAGGCACGGGCTTCTCGCTACCTCATCTCACTGCTGCTTCGTCACTGTCACTACCGTCGAGCCCGGTCGGGCCTCGCTCAGGCCTCCGGTCAGACCTTCGTGAAGCACATCGTGTAGTCGATGCCCCGGCTCTGCTGGACCTGGATGCCGTAGTCGTACGCCGACCCGCATTCCTTGCCCGCGCCTATCAGCCGCTCGCCCATCTTGTACTCGGCCTTCGGGTCGTCGCAGTCGATGACCGTCGGTACCGGCTCGCCCTCGGGGTCCTCGACCGTCACGCAGTCGCCGATCTCCGGATCGTGCGTCGCATCCTCCTTCGCCTGGGCCGACTGCGAAGCCTCCGCCTTCGCTTTTCCGCCGGTGGGGCTGGTGTTGTAGTCCCAGACCCAGTAACCGACGGCGCCGAACACGGCTATGACGACGACCACTCCTATGAGGCGCTGCATCAACCCGGGCTGCTGGGGTCGCTGGGGTCCGCGCGGGGGCTGCGGCTGCGGTGGCTGCGGGTGTCCGTACGGGGCCTGGGGCTGTCCATATGGGGCCTGCGGCTGACCGTACGGGGCCTGCGGCTGACCGTACGGCGGTTGATTCTGGGCAGGAGGAGGCTGCATCGACATGTCTGGAATTCCCCGTTGATATGTGAGCGAATGGAAATGCGCGTACGGGCTGGCCCGCACGCTGTAAGGGCGCCGATCGGGTTGCCGTCGGGGGCATTTCGCGTCGCGGCGCCTTGGCGGAGGAGTGTACCTATCTGGAGGAACACCGCTCCACTGCGGACAAGGGCGGGTAGGCCGCCCGTACTTGGACCCTCCGTCGGTGCCGACCCGGAGTGGTCGTCCGGATCGCGCCACTTCAGTTGCTATTGCGTTGTGTCAGGGATGTGCGATGCGAGACAGTGTCTGACAGGCTGTGAGGTCCGCCTAGCACGGTGTGGTCGTCGTGGCGCGCGGCAGGAGCAGTGCGGGGAGAGGAACGGGGGCGGCGCGTGAAGGGCTGGGATGTCTCTCCGTCCGGGGTCGGGGCTGTGGTCTCGAACGTGGGGGACGTGATGACGGTCCTGGGCGAGATCGTCCAGGCGTACTCGGACGACGTGCAGGGTGCGGCCACCGTGGCCGGGACGCTTGCGCCGGGTGGGGCGAGCGGGGAGCACAAGGGGCATGGCGGGTTGGTGGCCGCCGCGCTCGCGGAGTTCGTCGAGGGCACGGCGGAGGAGTTGCGGTTCGTCGGCGAGCGCGTCGGGAAGTCCGTGAACGGGGCGGTGGAGGCCACCGTGGCGTACCGGGACGGTGACCTGGAGATGGCGGCCGAGGTGCAGCGGCGGGCGGCCGGTGTCGTGCGGCCGGACATGCCGGACGGCTGGCGGGCGGGCCGGTTGTGATCGAGCCGGAGTCCATACCGCTGTTCACCGGTGATCTGGGGCAGTTGGAGCAGCACGTCGACGCTCTGGGGCTCCAGGCGGACGGCATCCGCCAGGCCGGCGGCGCGGCGCACCGGCGGTTTCAGGGGCTGTCGGCCTTCTACCGGGCGCCGGAGGCCGAGGACCTCTTCGCCTCCACCGCGCCGGCCCGGGATGCCGCCGACGGCTTCGCGGACAAGGTCGCGGTGGTGGCCGAGGCGCTGCGGACGTACGCGGCCGAGGTCGCGCCGATCGCCGCGAAGCTGGAGCACCTGAAGGAGCGGGCGACCGTCTTCGTCGCCGGGCTGAGGACCAGTGGCGGGGCGTTCGACGAGGACTGGACCGACGACGCCGACAAGGTCCAGCAGCACCAGGCGCTGATGCATGAGGTGAATGTCGCGAAGGAGGCGTTCACCGCCGCGGAGATCGCCTGCCACAACAGGATCACGGCGCTGGTCGGTGGCACGCAGTACGTGATGAACACCGGGGCGAAGCAGCTCAGGCCGCTGGACGCGGAGTTCTACGGGTACAGCGCCGATGTGCTGGACCAGGCGGAGGAGCTGCCCTGGGGCACGCCGGTCAGCCAGTCCCACGACTGGTGGGACCCGGACGACTACGGCTACTACGCCAAGAGCTTCCTGTGGGACGGGCTGATCATCGACAACGTCGTGGGCACCGTCGACGGCCTGGCCACCCTGGCGGGCGTCAAGGGCTGGGCTCAGTCCAAGCAGTCCTGGGAGGGGCTGGCCCGGGTGGTGGTCGGCGCCGTGGCGTACTCCGTGGAGGCCGACACCGACGAACCGGCCGCTGTCTTCTCCTCCGACTACGTGCAGGGCAGCAAGGTCTACGCGAAGGAGTTCGCCAAGTCCTTCGTCGCCTGGGACATGTGGCAGGAGAATCCGGCTCGCGCCGCGGCCACGGTCGTCTTCAACGGGCTCACCCTCGGCGCCGGTCCGCTCAGGATCGCGGCCGCGGGGCGGGCCGGCACCGGCGCCAAGGTCGCCACCGCGATCGCGAACGTCGGCGACGCCATCGACCCGATCGCCGCCTCGGTCAGGGTGACGAGCCATGGCATACCGAAGATCGCCCAGATCACGGAGAGCCTGCGGGGCGTGGGGCGTCTGCCCGAACTGAGCGCCCCGCACAGCGTTTTGGAGTTCTCCGACGGGGCCGGGCGCTCCGTGCTGGTCGTGGAGGACGGCCGGTTCGTCGTGGTCAGGGACGGGGAGGTCGTTGCCGGTACGCCGATCCGGGAACGCTCACTGGCCGAGGACTTGTCACAGGCGCGGCAGCGGGAGCCGACTGGGGTTGGTGCGAGTTCGCATGCGCCTGAAGTGCGGGCCCACGTCGATGACGGCGCCACGCCTCGGTCGGGCCACGAGACCGCGGGATCGGGTGACACCCCTTCCGGAACCAACCGTGACATCCCCGGTGGCACGGAATCTGCGTACTCGCACGGGTCCGGCCGGAGCGGCAGTGAGTCGACCACACCCGGCGGGAATGGGCACCCTCGCGGATCCGGTGGTTCCGGAGAAGTCCACGCCGCCGAGCACCAGGGCGCTGACGGCGGAGAGATCCAAGCCGATGACGGCGCGAGGCACGACGCTGTTCACGGACAGGGATCCGACGGCAACCATGGCCACGCGGACGGTGACCCGCCTGCTCCGCATGGATCCTCACCCGGTGGCGAGGGCCTGCCCATGGTGCGCGGCGGAGAGACGGAGCAGCGGATCCGTGAAGCCATCAAGGGCGTCCCGGGCAAGCAACGTCCGACTCCCAACGTCCTCGACAGGGTCTTGGCAAGGCTCGCCACGGAATCCGACGGTCAGCGCATCGCTGAGATTATCGGCTCTGGGCGGTTCAATCAGAGCGACGGTTACGGGCAGGTCGTGTCGTCCCTGTCCGCGAAGAGAACGCAGATGTTCCGGCCGGGGGCCGACCAGTTGATGTTCGCGGACGATCTGGTCAAGAGCGGAGTTCCCGGGCACACCATAGATTTCGAGCAGAAGTACCCGCCCGGCGCCGACATGGACATCCGCATCGCGGACGAGTCCGGCGACGTCTACGCCTACCAGATGAAACGTCTGAACGACCCCCAGGATCCTGTGAGCGAGATTACGAGAGGCAAGTACTTGCTTCAGTTGGCGAAGTCCGAAGCCGACCATCACGTGATGCTTGTGGACGGAGGCCGGGGGACGCTCGCCGATTGGATGGCCAACGGCTCCTACGATGCTCTTATGGACATTCACGGCGGTGCGCGCGGGCCGAAGGGCGAAGGCATCACCTTCGTCATTCGCCTCGAGGACGGGAACCTCGTAGTGCCGCCAGGTAGCAAGCTCGACCCCAAGGACATGCTGTGATCACCTCTGCGCCCATCGGTGACTGGACCTGGGAAGTCACAATGGGTGGCCGCGCGCTCCGGCCTGTTCACGCAGCCAAATACGCACTGGCGGTCTGGGACGTCCTCGCCGTGCATCAACTGGCGGATCCCGTCGGGAGGGTAAGCCTTTCGGTGCGGGCTGCGGGTGACGTTCGCGACGTGCGGGTCCGGGCCGACGGTCTGCGACTGGAACCGGAACCGCTGTCCTCTGCTACGGCCCTGGGGCAGGCGCTGGCCGAGGCCGATTCCCTCGACGGCGACTTCGTCGTAGAAGTACGAATCGATTGTCCCGGATACTGGCTGGAATCAGGGGTCAAGCACCGGGCAGAGAAGCTGTTCGTCATCCAGGTGGACATCTGGAAGGGCAGCCTGCTCACGGTAACGCTGGAAACGTACTCCGACGCATGGTTGACGATGGACACCCGCGACCGGGAGCAACTCGGGGTGTACACCGAGAACGCGCCCCGTCTCGCGGCCGCTCTGGCCGGTATCGCGAAAGTGCTCGGTACCGATCAGACGCCGGGTGACCCGAACCGCTACGCGACTCCCACTGCGACCGGTTTCGAGGATCCCAGGGCCGAGGGGCCCGCCTACGACGATTCCTGGGGGACCTTCGAGGTCGCGGACCGATCCGAACGGCTCCGGTCCAAGATTCCGGCTTCCGAGAACGAGTACGAGGAAATCACTGATCACCCGGTGCGCTACTTCACGGTACGGCGTGGCGAACAAACGATGGGCTACGTCTGGGCTTCGGTCGGCGAGGAGGCCGCGGGTTACGAACCCCGCACCGCCGCCGGAGAGGAAGCCTTTGATGTGGGTGCTGCGTGGCTGCTGCGCCTGCGAGATGCCCATGGCCGAGGCCTAAGCGCGCTTGCCGCACTGAGTTGGGTGGCGCAGAACCCACTGCAACCGGAGATGGGACAGATTGTTGAGGGCGTTCCTCAGGAGGTTGATTCTTTGGACGTCCTTGAGGAACGCTCAGCCCGGTACTGAAGACAGGTCCGGAGTGTGACGTTCAAAATCCGTGACGTGAGCCGGAGGGTCCGGGTGATGCCTCCTGACGCGGGAGCCGCTGCCGTTCTGCGGGAGTGGGTCGGGCAGACGGACTCGCTCCTGGACGTCTCGGGGCTCGATCTGTCCGGGGCCGACTTGTCCGGAGCCGACCTCGCCATGGCTCTCCTGACGCAAACCGTTCTTCGAGGCGCGAGGCTCATCGGCGCCGACCTCTATCGCGCCCATATGCAGGGCGCTGTACTCGACGAGGCCGACCTCTCCGGTGCCTCGCTGGTCAAGGCCGAGCTCGATGAGGCGTCATTGCGCGGTGCCACTTTGGACCACGTAGACCTGGGCAGTGCAGAACTCTGGGCGGTTGATGCACGGGCGGCGCGCCTCCGTGGAGCGAAACTCGATGGCGCTTCCCTGATCGATGTCAAGCTGCTGGGCGCCGACCTCACCAACGCGTCGGTGCACGAGACTTTTCTGAAGGCAGCGCTCGACGAACACACCGTCGTGCAGGGGCTGTCCGGCACGCTTTTCGGCCCTGTGGTCATCGACCAGGCAGGCTCGCGATGCGAGTTCAGCGGAATGCAGCTCGAACGATGGCTCAACGACCGTGGCGCGAACGTGCGTGTTCTCGCACCGCGGTCCACCACCATCGCTTACTACGCAAAGTTCGGCGAGGGCTATTCGCGGAGCGATCCCCAGGGCGTCGTCAGGCGTCGCACGATAAATGGCGTGACGCACGACGAGGCTTTCACCCGGAACCTGCGCTGGGAGCCCACCGAGTACCTGCGGCTGTACGAACTGGGGCACAACGAGGTCGATCACGAGGAGATCAGTGAGGCGGAAGCGGTCTCCTTCATCGCAACTCACCAGCCGAACCGATGAAGAGACCCTCATGACCAAAGACGTCATCGCCCTCACGCCGGAGATGCCTGATCTGCGCGCGCTTCTCGCGGGTTTCTACGCCGGTGGCCCCGACGTCGGCGTGAGCAGTGTGGCCGATGGGGCTGTCGTGCAGCTCTGTGCTCCTGACGAGCGGGCGCTCGTTTCCGTGGAGGCGCCCGTTCTTGTTCAGGTGCCGGGGGAGGCCGCGCGTCTGTTGGAGGGCGAGGTCGGGGAAGGGGCGGTGTGGTGGACCGAGGCGCGGGCGTCAACCGCCGTGGCCGAGGCCGGGCGGCTCGCCGGTTCCTTCGCCGGGCGGCTGGCCACGGTGTCGGGCGGCGAGGTCTGGCCGGCGGAGGCTGCCACTACCGACGTCGTCCCCCTTAACACCGACGTCTCGGCCAACCCGGCTCCCGACGGCGGTCCCGCCGTGGACGTACTGACCGACACTACGGCCGTCGTCATGCAGGACCGGCCGCTGGTTCCCATGAGCAGCTGGCTCGGCGACGCCATGCGCACCGCCGCCGAGGCGGGCCGCGCGCTGCAGATCGTCACGCCGCCCGCCACTCGGCTCACCCTGCCCACCCGGACGGCGCTGCGCGGGCTGCCCAATCGGTGGGTCGTGAGGGACGCCGAGCACGGCTACTACGACGGTCTGTCCGGTGCCTTGCTCCAGTGGGAGAACGGCACCTTCGCGCCCGTACGTGATGAGCGCGGCGCCACGCGAGTCGCCGAGGGGTTCAGGGCTTCGGACCCGGTCGACGCCGGTGAGCGGCAGCTCGTTCTCAGTCTGCGTGTCCGGCATCCCGCCGTCGAAGGGCTCGTGCTGGGGTCTGCCGTGGAGAGCGTGTTCCGGCATCTGACCGGGGGTCCGCCGGCGGGGTGGAGTACCGCCGAGCCGGTCAATCTGCCGTGGTCCACCCGCACATTGACCGAGTTCGCCCGGGCGCGTGCGCCTCGTCCGACTCTGCTGGTCGTCGTCGGGCGGCCCGGTCGGCCCGCCCTCGCCACCGTCCGCGTACTCCGTACCCCGGCAGGTGTCGAGGAGGACGTCACCCTGGCGTTCGGGTACGGCAGCGGCGAAACGCCTCCCCTGAGCGCCGTGGAGGGACTGGCAGCCGAGCTTGACGCCTCGCACCCTCTTGTCAGCATGCTCACAGCAGTGCGCGCCGGGCGTCGGGATCTGACCGTCCCCGCGCGTCTTGAGGCGTCACCGGTTCCTGTCTCGTTCACGCTCGGCCGCCAGGAGGTCGAGCGTGTCGGCCTGACCGACCTCACCTCTGATGTTCGTCCTCCGATCCCGCCCGTCAGGCTCGGCGACTCAGCGCAGGTCGCCCTGCACTTCCCACTGAGCGACGGGACCGATCCCCGGGCCTGGTCCGTGTTCCAGCAGCTCACCCGACAGCTGAAAGCCTGTCGCGAGCGTTGACGGCCGAGCCGCAAGCCGACTTGACTTGCCGCCCATGCACAGGAGTCGGACGTACGCGCTGATCATCGACACGCCACGGGACGACGCCGACGGGGCCGTGGGGTTCTGGGCCGCGGCGCTCGGCGTCACGGCCTCGCCGTTCGCGCCCGCGCCGCAGTTCACCACGCTGCACGAGGCCCTGCCGGGGCTGATCACCGCCGTGCAGGCGGTCGACGACGCGCCGCGTATGCACCTCGACATCGAGACCGACGACATCGAGGCGGAAGTCGCCCGCCTGGTCGGGCTCGGCGCCGAGCCCGTCTCGCAGTGGCTGGAGTGCCATGTGCTGCGCGCGCCGGGCGGTCACCTCTTGTGCGTGCTGCCCGTGGAGAGCGACCCCGAGGTCTTCCGGGCCCAGGCCAACGTCTGGCCCTGACATCTATCCCCGTCGCGTCCCGCCCACGCCTCGCTTCAGCGGCGCGGTGCGCTGCTGCGGCCCCGGCTGCGGCCGCTCAGTTCCGCGTCCAGGGTTTCCTGCGCTACACGCATCGTCTCCGCGTACACCGGGTCCTTCAGGCGCTTCCACATCTCGTCCTCCGCGACGTCCTCCACGCGGCCGGTCACCCACCAGATGTTTCCGAAGGGGTCTTTGACGCGGCCGCCACGCCCGCCGAACGCGTCGTTCGCCAAAGGGGTCACCACTTGGCCGCCGGCCGCTACGGCCCGAGCGAAGGCGTCGTCCGCGTTCGTGACGAACACTCGCAGCAAGCTGGGCATGACCGGCCAGTCGGTGCGGCGGTCGAAGGCCAGCACGACCGTGTCGCCCACCCGGATCTCACCGTGGCCGATCATGCCGTCCTCGGTCCTGATCCGCGCGAGTTCCTCGCCCTCGAACGCCTCGCTCACGAAGTCGAGGAACGCACCCGTGTCGTCCGTGACCACCCACGGTGCGACGGTGGTGTAACCCGGCGGCGCGGGGACGGGCGTCGCGGTCGTCGTCGGCTTGTCGAACGTCTGCGGCATCGGGGCTCCTTCGGCGGTGGTGTGGTGTCGTCGACGCCGAAGGTAGGTGCGCAATAGGTCAATTGGCGTCCTAGTCGCGCTGGTCTCTTCGTCACGCCGACGTCTTCTTCTTCGCCGCCGCCTTCTTCGTTCCCGGCTTCTGCGTTACTGACTTCCGCGTCCCCGACTTTTCCGTCGTCTGCTTCTTCGCCGCTGTCTTCTTGTTCCCCGACCCAGACCCCGTCGCCTTCTTGGCATCCGTCGTCTTCTTGCCGGAAGCTGTCTTCGCGGCAGCCGTCTTCTTCGCGGGAGTCGTCTTCTTCGCCGGTGCCCGCTTTCGTTCCCTCCCCCGCAGCTCCGTCACCTCCGCCCCCTTCCCGCCCCCGCCCTTCGACTCCCTCGCCGCCTCCACGCTTCGTTCCAGTGCCGCCATCAGGTCGATGACCTTGCCGCCGGTCCCGGTGTCCCCGCCCGGTTCCGGGAGGTTCTCGCCCGCGATCTTCGCCTCGATGAGCTGGGACAGGGCCTCGCGGTAGTCGTCGTGGAGGTCGTCCAGGTCGACTTCGCCGAGGGTGTTCATCAGGGCGTCGGCCAGGTCGAGTTCCTTGTCACGGACGGTGACGTTCGTGTCGGGGGCCACGTTGTCCGCGGGGCGGATCTCGTCCGGCCAGAGGAGGGCGTGCATGGCGATGACGTCGTCGACGACGCGCAGCATGCCCAGGCGTTCGCGGCCACGCAGGGCGAAGCGGGCCACGGCCACCTTGTCGCTGTCCTTCAGCGCCTCGCGCAGCACCGTGTACGGCTTGGTGGCGGGGGCGCCGTTCGCCGAGAGGTAGTACGGGGTGGTCATCTGGATGGGGTCGATCCGGTCGGCCGGTACGAAGGCCACGATCTCGATGGTCTTCGTCGTCGGCAGCGGGAGCTGGGCCAGATCCTCGTCCGTGACCTCGATGACCGTGCCGTCCGCGTCCTCGTACCCCTTGCCGATCTCGTCCGTCGTGACCTCCGCGTCCTCCAGGTCGCAGAACTTGCGGTAGCGGATGCGGCCGCCGTCCTCCATATGGATCTGGCGGAACGAGATCGAGTGGTTCTCCGTGGCGTTCATCAGCTTCACCGGGATGCTGACCAAACCGAAGGACACAGCGCCATTCCAGATGGATCTCATCATTCCCTCGTGGACCTCTCGGGCTTCGGGCTCACGGGCCGCATCCCTTACATGACAATGACAATCACCCGTTATCTACCGATTGCGTGAGATTGTCATTCTATGACGCCGATCACCGAAGTGGAGGGGCGACGGCTCTCGCTCAGCAATCTGGAGAAGGTCCTGTATCCGGCGACCGGCTTCACCAAGGGCGAGCTGCTGCACTACTACGCGGTCAACGCGGCGCCCGTCCTCGCGCATCTCCGCGACCGGCCGGTGTCCTTCCTGCGGTATCCGGACGGGCCCGACGGGCAGGTCTTCTTCGCCAAGAACGTGCCGCCGGGTACGCCCGACTGGGTCACGACGGCCGAGGTCCCCCGGCTGGCCGGGCCCTCCCGGATGGTCCTCGTACAGGATCTGCCCAGCCTGATGTGGGCCGCGAACCTCGTCGCCGAGTTCCATACGCACCAGTGGGTGGTCGAGAAGCCGGGGATGGCCGACCGGATGGTTCTCGATCTCGATCCCGGTGCGCCCGCGTCCGTCGTCGAGTGCTGCGAGGTCGCGCTGTGGCTGCGCGAGCGGCTCGCCGCCGACGGGATCGAGGCTTACGCCAAGACCTCCGGGTCCAAGGGGCTGCATCTGCTGGCGGCGCTGGAGCCGACGCCCTCCGACGACGTCAGCGCGTACGCGAAGGACCTCGCGGTCGAGGCCGAGCGGGCGATGTCCGGGCTCGTCACCCACCGGATGACCCGGAGCCTGCGGCCCGGCCGGGTGTTCGTCGACTTCAGCCAGAACGCCGCCCGGAAGACGACCGCCAGCCCCTACACCGTCCGGGCCCGGCCCCTTCCCACCGTCTCCACCCCCGTCACCTGGGACGAGGTGGCGGGCTGTACGGGCCCTGAGGAGTTGATCTTCTCCGCGGGCGATGTCGCCGCCCGCGTCGAACGCCACGGGGACCTGCTGGCCCCGCTCCTCGACCCCGCCCGCGCCCGTCCGCTGCCGTGACGCCGGGACGGACACCAGCTCCGGGACGCACAGCGGCGCCTGCCCTCACACCCGTAGCCACGTGTGCCGGTCCCGCGCCATCGCGTGCAGGGCCTCCACGTCCGCCGGTTTCAGGACGCCGCCCAGGCGGGTCAGCGACGACAGGTTGCTGTCCTCGAACACCCGGACCCTGCGTAAGGGTGCCGTGACCAGCACCTCCGCGGGGCCCGCCAGCGCAAGCACCGGGTGCACCTCCGCCGTCAGCGCGTACGCGGCGCGGTCGGCGTCGGCGCGCAGCCGGCGCAGCAGCGGGTACGGCTCCCGGCGGCCGACCGTGACCATCGGGTCGGCGACCAGGACCCGCTGCTTACGGGCGTACAGGGGGAGCACCGAGAAGAGGCCGCCGGGGCCGATCACCAGGTGGTGCAGGCGGTCGCCGCCGGGGAGCGGGACCGAGTGCAGGGTGTGCCAGCCGGCGCCTTCGAGGCCGTCGAGCGCCTCCCCGATCGCCTGCTCGGTGGCCAGCGCGCGCCGCCGCGGGTCGGGGCGCAGCCGGCGCGGCGGGCCCGGATCGCGGTCGAGGTCGACGAGCAGCGCCTCGCCGGGGCGGTTCGGTGCCAGGTCGTCGTCCGGGTGGAGGGTGAGGCGGGCCAGCTCCGCCGGGGTCGGGACGGGGGGCGGGCCCACCGTCACGGGTCCGGTCAGGAACGGCTGGAGCACGTTCAGCACGTCCGCCCGCTGATCCTCGCTGAGGAGATTGACCCGGGCTGTCTCACGGTCGTACCAGGCGACGTTCCTCCCGTCCGTGCGACAGACGTACAGCCGCTCCTGGCCCTGCCGCCAGGCCGGTATGACGCGCAGTCCGCTCATGCCCCATCACCCCATGACCATGGGAACAGGCGGGGTGCCCCAGGGCAAGAAGGCGGTTACCTTTGGGGGGAGTTGGGCAGGGCTCAAGGTTGCGCAGGCCGTAGGGGGAGGCGCCGTTGCGGACCCG
The DNA here is from genome assembly GCF_042732375.1 of Streptomyces sp. NPDC059785. Lineage (NCBI taxonomy): Bacteria > Bacillati > Actinomycetota > Actinomycetes > Kitasatosporales > Streptomycetaceae > Streptomyces > Streptomyces sp. NPDC059785. The sequence continues at coordinate 64,818 of NZ_JBHWHV010000015.1, read as the reverse complement.
TGGGAGACACTCCGACGTCCCGGCTCCGGACAGCCCGTGGAGCGAGATAGTGCCCGGTCTGTGGATGGGCGGGCACGAGTTCCGCAGCAGTTCGGGGCGGCATGAGTTCGCTGTCGTGCACGACGAGTTCGACCTGGTCCTGACCCTGCTCCGATTACCCGGGCACGGTCCGGACCCGGGGGTCGAGCACCATGTGTGGCCGATCCCGGACGGACCCCTGGACGGTACGCAGCTCGCGGGCGTGATGCGGCTCGCGCAGGCCGCCGGTGACGCGCTCGCGGAGGGGCGCCGGGTACTGGTCCGCTGCTACCACGGCTACAACCGCTCGGGGCTCGTCGTGGCGCACGCCCTCGTCCGCTCCGGACGCGCCCCCGACGACGTGATCCGGCTCATCCGTACCCGCAGATCGCCGTGGGCGCTGCACAACGAACTGTTCGTGGAGTACCTGCGGGCGGGGCTCCCGACGGCCCGACTGCTGGAGGAGCTCACCGAGTGAGCGAGTAAACGCTTCCTCGGGTGTTCTCCCTGATGGCTCAGCGTGGCGGGCGGATCACTCGTACCGCTCCTAGTGTGGCGATAAGTCAGCGCAGCGAGCTTCGCGTCTCGCGGCCCTCAGCGCTTTGCGCCGTTCAGCGCTTTGCGCCGTTCAGCGCTTCGCGCCTCGCGCCCCCAGCGCTCTGCACCGTTCAGGAGGAGCACCATGGACCTGCGGTCCGCACTCACCCGTCTCGGCATAGCCACCGCCGGCGGCGCCCTCGTCGCGCTCGCCGCCGCCTCCCCCGTCCTCGCCGACGAGGGCTGGGAGACCGACTCCGGCTCAGGACACGGCCAGGACTGGAGTCACGAGAACCAAGGCGGCTACGAGAACCAAGGCGGTCACGAAAGCCAAGGCGGTCACGAGAACCAAGGCGGTTACGAGAACCAAGGCGGTCACGACCGCCTCTACACGGGCCGGATCAACGCCCGCGGCGGTCTGACGCTGCGTGACGCGCCGACCCGCGGCAGTGCGGTCGTCCGCGTCGAGCCGCACGGCGCGATCGTGCACATCTTCTGCAAGACGCAGGGCGAGAAGGTCGGCCACAACAACCTCTGGTACCTCCTGACGGACGGCACCTGGGCCTGGGGCGCGGCCGAGTACATCGACAACGTCGGCCCGGCCCCGCGCTGGTGCTGAGAGCCTGTGCCGGTCCCGAGTCGCCCGCGCCTCGCCGCCGCCCGCTCCGGCTCCACCCCCATGGCCCGATTGTCCGCACATAACGGGACATCACGCCCCGAGCTTGCTACGTTCCGGACATGATCAGGGCCGGAACGGCGAAGGCCGGAACCACGGTGGCGGCGGACCCGTCCGCGACCGCCGTGCGCCTGCCCCGCCGCCGCGGCGTCGAGTTCACCCTCATCGTGGTGGCCGTCCTGCTGTCGGTCTTCGGCTACTGCGCCGTCGGGCTTGCGAAGCACGGCACCGTCCCGCCCGGCGCCGCCGGTTACGGCGCCGGGCTCGGCGTACTCGCGCTCCTCGCGCACTGCGCGGTGCGCCTGCGCGCCCCGTACGCCGATCCGCTGCTGCTGCCCATCGCCGTGCTGCTCAACGGTCTGGGCCTGGTGCTGATCTACCGGCTCGACCTGGAAACGCCCGCCGACCGGGCGGCGCCCGCGCAGCTCGTCTGGTCGACGCTGGGCGTGGCGCTCTTCGCGGTGGCCGTCGTCCTGCTGCGCGACCACCGGGTGCTCCAGCGCTACGCGTACGTCTGTGTCGTCGCGGCCCTCGCCCTGCTCACCCTGCCGATCTTCTTCCCGTCGGTGAACGGCGCCCGGATCTGGATCAGGGTCGCCGGACTCTCCTTCCAGCCGGGCGAGTTCGCCAAGGTGCTGCTCGGGATCTTCTTCGCCGGGTACCTGGCCGTGAACCGGCACGCGCTCGCGTACTCCGGGCGGCAGATCTGGCGGTTCCGCCGGCTCCAGCTGCCCGCCGGGCGGGTGCTCGGGCCGATCGTCGCGATCTGGCTGCTGAGCGTCGGGGTGCTCGTCCTGGAGCGGGACCTCGGCACCTCGCTGCTCTTCTTCGGCCTGTTCGTCGTCCTGCTGTACGTCGCCACCGGCCGCACCGGCTGGATCGCGGTGGGCCTGCTGCTCGCCCTCGTCGGCGCGATGGCCGTGGGCCGGCTCGAACCGCATGTGCACAGCAGGGTCGAGGACTGGCTCGACCCCTTCGCCTCCATCGAGGCGGGCGAGGGCGCGGGCCAGCTCGCGCAGTCGCTCTTCGCGTTCGCCGCGGGCGGCATGCTCGGCACCGGCCTCGGGCGCGGTCACTCGACGCTGATCGGGTTCGCGACGAAGTCCGACTTCATCCTGGCGACCGCGGGCGAGGAGCTGGGCCTGGCCGGGCTCTGCGCGATCTTCCTGCTCTACGCCCTGCTGGTGGAGCGCGGGTACCGGGCCGGGCTCGGCGTCCGCGACCCCTTCGGACGGCTGCTGGCGATCGGGCTGGCCTCGATCGTGGCCCTCCAGGTCTTCGTGATCGCGGGCGGGGTGACCGGGCTGATCCCGCTCACCGGCATGGCGATGCCGTTCCTCGCCCAGGGCGGCTCGTCCGTGGTCACCAACTGGATCATCGTGGCCCTGCTCATCCGGATCAGCGACTCGGCCCGCGCACAGCAGCACGAAGGACCGGCGATCCCGTGACACTCACAGCAGCACGAAGGACCGGCGATCCCGTGACACTCACAGCAGCACGAAGGACCGGCCATCCCGTGACACTCCGCAAGACGCCCCACGACCGTACGGCGGCCCCATGACCCGGTACGACGGGAGCGCGGCCCCCATGACCCGGTACATCCGCAGGGCGATCACGCTGTGCGCCGTGCTGCTGGTCGCCCTGGTGCTCAACGCCTTCCGCGTGCAGGTGTTCCACGCCTCCTCCTACGACGGCAACCCCGCCAACCGGCGCCCCACGATCGCCCGTTACGGCCAGCCCCGCGGGGACATCCTCGTCGGCGGGCAGGCGGTCACCGGCTCCCGGGACACCCGCGAGCTGCTCCGCTACGAGCGGACCTACCGCGACGGGCCGCTGTACGCGCCGGTCACCGGCTTCGCCTCGCAGCGGTACGGCACCTCGCTCCTGGAGCGGACGGAGGACGGCGTCCTGTCGGGCGCCGACCCGCTGCTCGCCCCGCTCCCCCTGTGGAACGACGTCACCCGGGCCCGCAACCCCGGCGGCCAGGTGGTCACCACCATCGACGCGGGCGCGCAACGGGCCGCCTACGAGGGGCTCGGCGCACGGCGGGGCGCGGTCGCGGCCGTCGAACCGGCGACGGGCCGCATCCTGGCGCTGGTCTCCGCCCCGTCGTACGACCCGGGGACGCTGTCCGGTACGGGTCCCGCGGTGGCGCGGGAGTGGGCGCGGCTGAACGCGGACGACGCGAAGCCGATGCTCAACCGGGCGATCGGCCAGACCTATCCGCCCGGTTCGACGTTCAAGGTGGTGACGGCCGCGGCGGCGCTCGACGCGGGCGTGGTGAAGGACCTGGACGCGCCGACGGACTCCCCCGACCCGTACACCCTGCCCGGCACCACGACCCGGCTGGGCAACGAAGTGAAGGGCTGCGCGAACGCCTCCCTGCGGTACGCCTTCCAGTGGTCCTGCAACACGGTCTTCGCCAAGCTCGGGGGGGACGTCGGGCTGCGCGGCATGACGGGCTCGGCGGCGCGGATCGGCTTCAACGACCGGGGGCTGCGGATCCCGTTCGCCGTCGCGCCGAGCAACTTCGACGCCCGCCTGGACCGGGCGCAGCTCGCGCTGTCCTCGATCGGGCAGTTCGACACCCGTGCCACGCCGCTCCAGATGGCGATGGCCGCGGGTGCCGTGGCGGGCGGCGGCTCCGTCAAGTCGCCCTATCTGGTGGAGCGGACGACCACCCGGACCGGTGCGACGGTGCGCACGAAGGGCGCCCGTACGCTGCGCCAGGCGATGCGGCCCGGGACCGCCGCGAAGGTGCGGGAGCTCATGACGGACGTGGTGGCCAAGGGCACCGGCGGGAACGCGGCGATCCCGGGCGCCACGGTCGGCGGCAAGACCGGCACCGCCCAGCACGGCATCGGCAACTCCGGCACCCCGTACGCCTGGTTCGTCTCCTGGGCGCAGGCGGACGACGCGATGCAGCCTGCGGTGGCGGTCGCGGTGGTCGTGGAGGACGCCTCGGCGGTGCGCGGCGACATCAGCGGCGGCGGCGACGCGGCTCCGATCGCCAAGGCGGTGATGAAGGCGGTGCTCAGATCGGCGGACCGGTCCTGAATGTCCGCCAGTCCGCCGGACGCCGGACGCCGGACGCCGGACGCCGGTCAGCCGACCACTCGGTCAGCCGGTCGCCGGTCAGCCGGTCCAGGTCTTCCACCTGGCGCTTCCCGGTCCGTGAGACGGGTATGGAATCCAGCCACCCCACCGACCTAACGTTCGGTACATGACACAGCCGACAGCGCACGACCCCGCCCGCGGTGCCGCGTACGACCTCGCCCAGGTCAACATCGCCCGCCTCAAGGCCCCGCTGGACTCACCGCAGTTGAAGGACTTCGTCGACGCGCTCGAACCCGTGAACGCGGTCGCGGACGCCGCGGACGGGTTCGTCTGGCGGTTGCAGGACGACTCGGGCGACGCGACGGACATCCCCGTGTTCGGCGACCGCTGGTTGATCATCAATCTGACCACCTGGCGCGACGCCGACGCGCTGACCGCCTTCATGTACCAGGGGCTCCACCGGGAGCTGCTGGCCCGCAGGCGGGAGTGGTTCGAGCGGCTCCAGGAGGCGGTCACCGCGCTGTGGTGGGTCCCCGCCGGGCACCGGCCCACGGTCGCGGAGGCCGAGGCCCGGCTCGCGCACCTGCGCGCCCACGGCCCGACCGGGTACGCGTTCACCTTGCGGACGGTGCACCCGGCGGGGGCCGCGGAGCCGTCGGCGACGCCGGTCCCGGCGGAGGCCGCCGGGCCGGCGCGGTAAGCGCAGGAGGTCGACGTACCAGGGGTGCGGTAAGCGCACGAGGCCGACGTACCGGGGGCGCTACGCGGCGCCCCCCCTCCTCGATCGGGGCGCTACACGGCGCCCCCTCCTCGATCGGGGCGCTACGCGGCGCCCCCTTCCTCGATCGCGTCCGTCACCTCCGCCACCCGCGCCTTCTCCTCCGCCGCGAAGCGTTCGGCGTCCAGTCGCTCCGCGATCTCCTCGTCCTGGGCCATCAGCAGGTCGAGGCTGGAGTCGCCCATCTCCAGGACGCCCATGTCGACGTACGCCTGCTGGAGGCGTTTGCCCCACAGGCCGATGTCCTTGACGCAGGGCACGATGCGGCTGAAGAGCAGTTTGCGGAAGAGGTGGAGGTACTCGGAGCGTTCGCTCAGCTCGTCCGCCTCCGCCGCGGGGATGCCGAAGTTCTCCAGGACCTCGACGCCGCGCAGCCGGTCGCGCATCAGGTAGCAGCCCTCGATGACGAACTCCTCGCGTTCGCGCAGTTCGGCGTCGGTGAGCTGCTTGTAGTAGTCGCGCAGGGCCATCCGGCCGAAGGCGACGTGGCGGGCCTCGTCCTGCATGACGTACGCCAGGATCTGCTTCGGCAGGGGCTTGTCGGTGGTGTCGCGGATCATGCCGAAGGCGGCCAGGGCGAGTCCCTCGATGAGCACCTGCATGCCCAGGTAGGGCATGTCCCAGCGGGAGTCGCGGAGGGTGTCGCCCAGCAGCGACTGGAGGTTGTCGTTGATCGGGTAGAGCATCCCGATCTTGTCGTGCAGGAAGCGGCCGTAGATCTCCGCGTGCCGGGCCTCGTCCATGGTCTGGGTCGCCGAGTAGAACTTGGCGTCCAGGTCGGGGACGGACTCCACGATCCGGGCCGCGCAGACCATGGCGCCCTGTTCCCCGTGCAGGAACTGGCTGAACTGCCAGGAGGCGTAGTGCTTGCGCAGCTCGCCCTTGTCCCGGTCGGTCATCTTGTCCCAGTACGGCGTGCCGTAGAGGTTCATGGCCTCGTCAGGCGTGCCGAGGGCGTCGTACGGATCGACCTCGAGGTCCCAGTCGATCCGCCGCGAGCCGTCCCACTGCTTGTCCTTGCCCTTCTGGTACAGGGCCAGCAGGCGGTCTCTTCCGTCGTCGTATTCCCAGCTGAAGCGCGCCGCGCCGCCGGCCGGCACCGCCCAGAGGGGATCTCCCGCGTCCTTGGCGTACAGCTCATACGTCGGCATACCTCGCAGGCTCACACGGGGTAGACCAGCCGTCAACAAGTCACGCGCAAGGGATTGACGCTCTTGCTGACGAGCAGTCTCATAAGACGTGACCGCCGGTAACTCCGGGCTGCGCGGACTGTGGGGACGGAACAGCGATGACGACCGTGACGGAGGCCGAGGTGCTGCGCGACGCCCTGGGCCTGCTCAAGGACCGGGAGCAGGTGGCCGAGCGGCTGCTCGACTCCTCCGCCAAGCACTCCTTCGACCCGGACCGGGAACTGGACTGGGACGCCCCCTTCGAGCCGGGCAAATGGTTCTGGCCGCCCGAGCTGGTCTCGCTCTACGGCACCCCGATGTGGCGGCGGATGAGCGAGGAGCAGCGCATCGCGCTGTCGCAGCACGAGGCCGCCGCGCTCGCCTCGCTGGGCATCTGGTTCGAGATCATCCTGATGCAGCTCCTGGTCCGCCACATCTACGACAAGAAGGCGACCAGCGCCCATGTGCGGTACGCGCTGACCGAGATAGAGGACGAGTGCCGCCACTCCAAGATGTTCGCCCGGCTGATCAGCAAGGGTGACACCCCGTACTACCCGGTCAGCCGGGTCCACCAGAACCTGGGCCGGCTGTTCAAGACCGTCTCCACCACGCCCGGCTCCTTCACCGCCACGCTGCTCGGCGAGGAGGTGCTCGACTGGATGCAGCGGCTGACCTTCCCCGACGAGCGGGTGCAGACCCTGGTCCGGGGCGTCACCCGGATCCACGTCGTGGAGGAGGCCCGCCACGTCCGCTACGCGCGCGAGGAGCTGCGCCGCCAGATGGTGTCGGCGCCGCGCTGGTCCCAGGGGTTCACCCGGCTCACCTCGGGAGAGTTCGCCCGCGTCTTCTCGCTCGCCTTCATCAACCCGGAGGTCTACACGAACGTCGGACTCGACCGGCGCGAGGCGGTCGCCCAGGTCCAGGCGAGCGGCCACCGCCGGGAGGTCATGCAGAGCGGCGCCCGGCGGCTGACGGACTTCCTCGACGAGATAGGGGTGCTGCGCGGCGCCGGACGGCGGCTGTGGAAGTCCTCGGGGCTGCTCGCCTGAAGCGCGTGTCCACGTGACCTTGGGTAACCCGGCAGCGGCGCCATTCGGCCGGGAGAACACGGTTACGCTGCAAAACATGACCTCGCAGGCTCCCACCCCCGCGTACCGCCGGCTCAGCGTCGAAGAGCGGCGCAGCCAGCTCCTGGAGGCGGCGCTGTCCCTCTTCGCCCACCGGGCGCCGGAGGAGGTGTCGCTCGACGACGTCGCCGAGGCGGCGGGGGTGTCCAGGCCCCTGGTCTACCGCTACTTCCCCGGCGGCAAGCAGCAGCTCTACGAGGCCGCGCTGCGGTCGGCGGCCGAGGAGCTGCGGCAGTGCTTCGCGGAACCGGCGGAGGGCCCGCTGACCCGGCGGCTGTCGCGGGCCCTCGACCGGTACCTGGCCTTCGTCGACCAGCACGACGCCGGGTTCAGTGCCCTGCTGCACGGCGGCAGCGTGGTCGAGACCTCGCGGACCACGGCCACCGTGGACGGGGTGCGGCGGGCCGCCGCCGAGCACATCCTCAGCCATCTCGACGTGGCCGAGCCGGGGCCCCGGCTGCGGATGACCGTCCGGATGTGGATCACCTCGGTCGAGGCCGCCTCGCTGATCTGGCTCGACGAGGACAAGGAACCGCCGCTGGACGAGGTGCGGGACTGGCTCGTGGGGCAGTTCATAGCGGTACTGGTGGCGACCGCGGGCCGGGACCCGCAGACCGCCGCGGTGGTACAGGCCGCGCTGGCCATGGAGCCCGCGGACGGACCCGTCGGCATGCTAGTCCGCGGCGTGCTCCCCGTGGTCGGCGACGCGGCCCACCTGCTCTGACCCCGGCACACCTGCCATGCCCCCGGCCCGCCTGCTGTGACACTGGTGGGGTGAAGAGCCAAGACACCCCCTTCGAGGGCGGCCCCCTGGACGGCCGGGTGCTGCCCGTCCTGCTCGGCATGACCGGACACCCCCCGAAGGTCTACCGGGTCCCCGTCCCGGACGCCGCCGGCGGCCCGCCGACCGTGCTCGTCTACCGCCGGGTCCAGGCCGGGCAGAGCCGGCTCGGACTGCCCCGGGGCTGGAAGTACGCGTACGACCCCGACGGCGGCAGGGGAAGCGGCCCGCGCCGGCCGTGGTCCCGGCCCGGCACCCCGAGCGGTACGGAGCCCGGCACCCCGGGCGGTACGGAGCCCGGCACCCCGAAAGGCACGGAGCCGGGCGCCCCGAAGGGCACGGAGTCCGGCACCCCGGAAGGAACGGAGCACGACGCCACGCCGACCGGCAGGCCGGACGACGCCGACGGGTGACGTGCTTGGGCCGAACCGCCCACCTTCCGCGCGCGGACCGCGCGCGGTCGTCTGATCCTCACGGTGCGGGACGGAAGGTCCGTCTCACGCCCGGAGGTGATGGTGTGTCAGGACGTCTGTCGGCAAGGCTTCTCCGTCTGGTCTGCACGGCGGCGGTGACGGCCGGGGCCCTGGTCCCCGCGCCCGCGCTGGCCGCCCCCCAGTACGACGACACCGGCTCCCCCGTGTCGGCCACGGAGGCCGCCGGACCCGGCACCGGCTCCCCGGGCCCCGAGGAGGATTCGGAGCCCTCCGCTCCCGACGGCCGTTCCGTCGCCACGCTGCTGACGGACCTTCAGAAGCTGTACCGGCAGGCCGAGCAGGCCACCGAGGCGTACAACACCGCCGAGGAACGGTTCAAGGAGAAGCGCGCCGAGGCCGTCCGGCTGGCACGGCGGCTGGCCGCGGCGCGGCACTCCCTGCACGACAGCCGCGGCGCCGCGGGCCGCCTGGCCCGGCAGCAGTACCAGAACAGCACCGGGATCTCCCCGTACGTACGGCTGCTGCTCGCGCGGGATCCGCAGCACGCGCTGGACCAGGCCCATGTGATCGGGCAGGTGGCGCGGCAGCGGGCCGAGACCGTCGACCGGCTGACCGGGAACGAGCTGCGGACCGAGGCCCTGGCGCGGGCCGCCCGCAAGGCGCTGGCCGACCGGTTCGCCCTCGCCGTGCGGCAGCGGGACGAGCGGGACGCCGTACGGGAACGGCTCTCGGAGGTCGAGGAGCTGCTCGCCTCGCTCAGCGAGGACGAGCTGACGCGGATGGCCGGCCTCGAACGGGCCGGGGTCACCAGGGCCCAGCGGAGCCTCGTGGCCTCGGGCGCGCTCGGCAGCCCGGACGCGCGGCGCACGCCCACCGGGGAGGGCGGCAGGGCGGTGCGGTACGCCGTGCGGCAGCTCGGCAAGCCCTACGAGTGGGGTGCGGAGGGCCCGCGGTCGTACGACTGCTCGGGGCTGACCTCGACGGCGTGGGGGAAGGCGGGGCGGCCGATCCCGCGCACCAGCCAGGAGCAGTGGGCGCGGCTGCCGCGGGTGCCGCTGGACGAGCTGCGCCCCGGTGACCTGGTGATCTACTTCCCGGAGGCGACGCACGTCGCGCTCTATCTGGGCGAGGGCCTGGTCGTGCAGGCACCGCGGCCCGGCGCTCGGATCAAGGTGTCCCCGATCGCGGCGAACCCGGTGCTCGGGGCGGTCCGGCCCGACGCCGGCGGGGAACCCCTGCGGCACTACACGCCGCCGGTCCTCCCGCCGGACGCGGCGGACGGCTCCGACGACGGTTACGCGTACGAGTCCGTACCCGCCGCCGAGGGGACGGCGGCCTCGTCCGAAGAGACCGGCGCGGCGGCCTCCGCCGCCGAGGAGAGGTAGGAGCGGGCCTTCTCGGGCTCGTAGAAGAAGTGCTCGAAGTCGGCGGGGTCGTCGAAGCCGTTGGCGAACCGGTCGGCGACGGGCTGGAGGCTGTCGGCCGCGCCGATCAGGTGCAGGACGTGCTCCGGCGGGACGCCGAGCATCGCGTTGGTCCACTTGGTGGCGTGCCGGGCGGTGTCCCAGTAGCGGTCGAAGGTGGCCCGCATCCACTCCTCGTCGAACGGCCCGTCACCGTGTTCCACGATGGCGTCGAGGTAGGAGGCGGCGCACTTGGCCGCCGAGTTGGCGCCCTGCCCGGTGATCGGGTCGTTCGCGACGACGACGTCCGCGACGCCGAGGGCGAGACCGCCGCCGGGCAGCCGGCCGACGGGGTTGCGGACGGTCGGGGTGTACCGGCCCGACAGCGTGCCGTTCGCGTCGGTGAGCTCGACCCTGGTGGCACGCGCGTACTCCCAGGGCGTGTGCTTCTCCATCAGCTCCAGCGTCAGGGAGAGGTGCTCGGCCGGGTCGGTGACGCCCTGGAAGACGTCCAGCGGGCCGCCGGGCAGGCCCTCCCAGAAGAGGATGTCGGCGCGGCCCGAGAGGGTGAAGGTGGGCGAGACGAGGAGTTCGCCGACGCCGGGGACCAGGTTGCAGCGGACCGCCTCAAAGCCGGGGTGCTCGGGGCGCGGGCCGAGACCGTGCACGTAGGCCACCGCGAGCACGCGCTGCGGCTCGGTGAAGGGCGAACGGGCGGTGTCGCGGCCGAACATCGACACCAGTTCGCCCTTGCCCGCGGCGACGAGCACGAGGTCGTAGGCGCGGGCGAAGTAGTCGAGGTCGGAGACGGCCGCGCCGTGGATGACCAGCTGGCCGCCGCGCTGCGCGAACGTCTCCATCCAGCCGGCCATCTTCACGCGCTGGTCGACGGACTGCGCGTAGCCGTCGAGCCGGCCCACCCAGTCGACGACGCGCTGGGGGCCGGGGCCCGCGACGGAGATGCCCACGCCCTCGGCCTTCGGGGCCTGGGACTCCCAGAAGTTGAGCCCGAGGTCGCGCTCGTGCTGGAGCGCGGTGTGGAACATGCACTGGGTGGACATGACCCGCCCGGACCTGATCTCGTCCGCCGTCCGGTTGGACATCAGGGTGATCTCGTACCCGCGCGACTGGAGGCCGAGTGCGAGCTGGAGACCGGACTGCCCGGCTCCGACGACGAGTATCTTCCGCATACGGGGTCCTTAACTGTGCAGATGCGGGTACGGCCGGGCGCCGGGTTCAGCGGCCCGGCCGGTGCCCGGCCGTCATTCGGAGCTGATGGAGAGGGCGTGGCCGACCAGGGCGAGCAGCGTCTCCAGGACCGGTATCCGGCGCCGCGCGTCCATGATCATCACGGGTATCTCCGGCGGCACCGACAGCGCCTCCCGCACGTCCTCCGGCTCGAACGGCTCGCTGCCGTCGAAGTGGTTCACGGCGACGACGTACGGCAGTCCGCTGCTCTCGAAGTAGTCGAGGGCGGGGAAGCAGTCCGCCAGCCTGCGGGTGTCGGCGAGGACCACCGCGCCGATCGCCCCGCGCACCAGGTCGTCCCACATGAACCAGAACCGCTCCTGGCCCGGCGTGCCGAAGAGGTAGAGCACGAGGTCGTCGGCGAGGGTGATGCGGCCGTAGTCCATGGCGACCGTGGTGGTCGTCTTGTCCGGCGTCGCGCTCAGATCGTCGATGTCCTCGCCGGCCCGCGTCATCAGCGCCTCCGTCTGGAGGGGCGGGATCTCGGAGACCGCGTTGACCAGCGTGGTCTTGCCGACGCCGAAGCCGCCCGCCACGACGATCTTCGTGGCGACCGGGGCGCGGGTGCGGTCCGTCTGCCAGGGCTTCAGCTCCTCGTCGGTTTCGCCGAAGGCGACGGCGAGGGCCGCGGAGTTCAGGGAGTCGGCGTCGGAGACGAGGGAGTCGGAGACCACCGGGCCGTCGGCGACGAGGTCGGAGGCAACGGAGTCAGAGGCGACGGAGTCCACTCAGCACCCTTTCCAGCAGAGCGCGGTCCGGCTGTCCCGGGCCGTGACCGGTTCCGTACACACGGATCTTTCCCTGGTCCGCGAGATCACTCAGCAGTACGCGGACCACGCCGAGCGGCATCCTCAGCAGCGCGGCGATCTCGGCCACCGTGCGCATCCGGCGGCACACCTCGACGATGGCCCGCATCTCCGGCATGAGCCGGGCGGCGAGCGGTCCCGCCCCGAGGCCGGCGGTCCCGGAGGTGCCCCCGGTCAGCTCCTGGCGCTCCTCCGGACCTTCGAGCGCCGCGACGAACGTCTCGACGAGCAGCACGTGCCCGAAGCGGGTACGGCCGCCGGTGAGCGAGTACGGGCGGACGCGGGCGGGTTTGCGGTCACCGCCGCGGACCGGGAGCCTGCCGGTACTCATCGGGTACCTTCCGCCGACTCGGCCTCCAGGGATTTTCGCAGCTCGCTGCGGAGCTCCGGGGTGAGCACGTGGCCGGCCCGGCCGACGAAGAGCGCCATGTGGTACGCCACCACGCTCATGTCGCAGTCGGCGGAGCCGTGCACGCCGAGCAGCGAGCCGTCGCTGATCGCCATCACGAAGAGGCTGCCCTCGTCCATGGCGACCATCGTCTGCTTGACCCGTCCGCCGTCCATCAGCCCGGCGGCGCCGACCGTGAGGCTGCCGATGCCGGAGACGACCGTGGCGAGGTCGGCGGGCGAACCCTTGGGGCCGCGCGTGCCCGTCGCCTCGCGCGCCGCGGCGTTCCTGCCGGGGTCGGAGGAGAGCAGCAGCAGGCCGTCGGAGGAGACCACCGCGACCGACTGGAGGCCGGGGACCTCCTCCACGAGGTTCGTCAGCAGCCAGTGCAGGTTCCGGGCCTCCCTGCTCAGCCCGTACGTACTGGACGCGGTCAACTGCTTGCCTCCTCGACTGTGCCCCCCGTGACTGGACCGTCAGCCGCCGTGGACGGGGCGTCCGCCGCCGTCCGTGACGTCTGCCCGGCGATTTCCGCCTCGACCTCGCGGCGGCCTTCCTCGGCACCGCGGTGGAATCCGCCGAGCCTGCGGCGCAGCGCCTCCGCGTCCACGCCGCCGGTGCGCGGCCTGGGGGCCTCGTCCGGTGCCGAGATCTTCGGGGTCCGCTTGGGCAGGCCCTTGGCGGTGACCTGCTGCGGTTCCTCCTCGGCGCGTTCGTGGGTGTCGGGGCCGATGGCGTAGGGGTCGGCGGCGGTCTGGGCGGGGAGGCCGGCACCCGTGGGGGGGTGAGGGGCGGCCTCGGGGGAGGTTGCGTGTTCGGGTACGACCTCCGTGGCACCGACCGCCGGGGGCTCCGGCAGCAGCAGTTCCATGGTGGTCTCGGGGGACGGGGCGCCGTTTCCGGCTTCGCCGTCCACCTCGCCGTCCGCCGGGGGTACGGCGTCGGTGGCGGCGTCGGGCGTCGGGTCTTCGGCGGGGGTGTCGGCGGACGCGTCGGCGGACGGGGCGTCGACTGCGGGTTCGGCGGCGGGTTCCGCGGCGGCGGATCCGGTCGCCGCCGGGGTGTCGGCCGCGGCTTCGTTCGCCACCGGGGCGCCAGCCGCCGCAGCGCCGACCGCGGACTCGTCCACCGCCGGGGCGTCGGCGGCCGGGGCGTCGGTGGTGGCTCCACCAGCCGTAGCTTCGCCCGCCGCCGATTCGTCCGCCGCCGGAGCGTCGGTCGCGGTCCCGTCCGCCATCAGGGCGTCGGCCACCTGAGCTCGGTCGGCCGTCGGGGCGTCGGCTTCGGGTCCGCCGGCCACCGGGTCGTCAGCCGCAGGTTCGTCCGCCGCCGGGGCGTCCGCCGCCGGGGCGTCGGCGCTGGCTCCACCAGCCGGAGCTTCGTCCGTCGGAGCTTCGTTCGTCGCCGGGGCCTCGGCGACGGTCTCGCCCTCCCTTTCCTGTACGTCCGGCTCGCCCGGCTCGGCCGACGTCAGTCGGTCGTCACGCTCGGCGCGCTCGGCCTGCGTCGGCCGTCCGGTCCCGGTTTCCTCGCCGGCGGCGCCGTGCTCACGTACCGCCTGTTCCGCGGCGGCGATCAGCGGGTCCTCGGCCGAGTCGGCGACGGCACCCTCGTGCTCGTCCCGCTGCTTGCCCTGCGGTGCAACCGCGTCCTCGTCCTCGTCGTCCGCCGAAGCCACCGTCGTGCGGCCGTGCAGGACGTTCGAGTTGGCCTCCGCGTCCACCCCGGGCAGGGTCAGCGCGGGGGCACCGCCGACGACGTGGGCGGCGGCGGGGCCGGTGACGCCGGGCCCGGCGGCCAGGAGGCTGCGGGGCAGTACGGCGACGGCGGCCACCCCGCCCTGCTTCTGGTCGCGGAGCTGCACCCGTACGCCGTGCCGGTGGGCGAGCCGGGCGACCACGTACAGGCCGAGCCCGAGCCCCTCGCCGCTCTCCTCGTCGTAGGCGTCCTCGGGGTCGAAGTCGGTGAGCCGCGCGTTGAGCTGTTCGAGGCGCTCCGTGTCCATGCCGATGCCCTCGTCCTGGACGGAGAGCATCACCTCGCCGCTCTCCAGCAGCCAGCCGGAGACCTCGACGGGTGTGTCCGGCGGCGAGAACGAGGTGGCGTTCTCCAGCAGTTCGGCGACCAGGTGGCTCAGATCGTCGGCGGCGAACCCGGCGATGTGCGCGTGCGGCGGCAGCGAGTCGATCCGTACCCGCTCGTACCGCTCGATCTCGCTGACCGCGGCGCGTACGACGTCGACGAGCGGGACCGGGCCCGCGTGGTGCTGCACCTGCTCGGAACCGGCGAGGACCAGCAGGTTCTCGCTGTGCCTGCGCATGACCGTGGCGAAGTGGTCGAGCTTGAAGAGGGTGGAAAGGCGGTCCGGGTCCTGCTCGCGGTCCTCCATCTGCTCGATGACGGCGAGCTGCCGCTCGACGAGGCCGAGGGTGCGCAGCGCGAGGCTGACGAAGGTGCCGTGGATGCTGTGCCGCACCTGCTCCAGGTGGGCGCCGGCCGCGTCGAGTTCGGTGCGCAGCCGGTCCCGCTCCTCGGCCATGGTCTGCCGCTGTCCGATGAGGTGCTTGCGGTCGGACTCCAGGGTGGTCAGCCGCTCCTGGAGTGCGGCGGCGTGCGCGTGCAGCGCGTTCACGGAGCGGACTACCTGGGCGAACTCGTCGTTGCGGCCGGTGAACTTGACCGGCTCCTCCGCGGCCGGGTCACCGGCGACGCGAGCCGAGCCGATCCGCAGGACGGCCAGCGGGCGGGTCAGGGTGCGGGCCATGGCGGTGGCGATGCCGACGGCGACCAGCAGCAGCACGCCGAGCGCGGCGACCCGGATCTCCAGCGCGGTGACGTCGTCGTCCCGGAGCTGTTCGAGGCTCTTGGTGCGCCGGTCGTTCAGCGACGCCTCGGCGCCGCGCATCAGCTCCACCCGGGCGGTGAGGGCCGCCTCGACCTTCTTCGCGCTGGTCTCCAGGTCGGAGTCGGAGAGCGTCGGCTGGTCGGTGAGGGTGGCGAGGTATTTCTCCGCCGCCGTCACGTCGGGCCCGTTGACGGTGGAGTCGTACGAGGCGCGCGCGGCCTTCGGCGCGGTGTCGCGGAAGTCGGCGAGGGCCGCCTCGGAGCGGACCGACGCCTGCTGGGCGGCGGCGCTGAGCGCGTCGCGCTGCTCGGTGTCGGCGGACGAGGAGCCGCTGCTCGTGGTCGGCAGGCCGGTGACCGGGTCGATGCCGGTCCGGGTCGAGCGCGGCACGCTGAACGCGGCGAGCAGCAGCCCGCGGGCGGCGGCGGCCTGCTGCACCGCGGTGTCGAGGTCGGCGAGCGCGTACGCGCCGGAGCCCGCGCGGGGCGGCAGCTGCTCGGCCAGCCGGGCGGCGAGGGCGTGCAGTTCCGTGATGGCGTCGGAGTACGCCTGGTGCGCTTCGAGGGCGGTGCTCTTGCCGGTGAGCGCGGCCCGGCGCAGGGCCGCGACGGCGTCGAGGTCGTCCCGCAGGGAGGCGGGGATGTCCTCGTCCGCGCGCAACTCCTCGACCTGCCGGTCCACGCGGGCGCTGCGCTGCTCGGAGGGCGCCTCGGACTTGGTCCGGCCGGCGGCGATGTAGGAGGTGACCTCGTCGCGTTCGTCGGCCAGCGAGTGGGCGAGGGTCAGCGCCTGCTGGGTCTGCGCGGAGAGCGTGACCAGGTTCTGTGAGTCGTTGAGCTGCGTGGACGCGGCCAGGACGGTCGGGGCGCCGGCTCCGGCGATGGCGGCCGCGACGACGGCCACGGCGACGAAGAGCCGGTTGCGCACATGGGCCGGACGGCCACGCCCCGCGGGGACCGCAGGGGGCTTGCCGCCCGCGCCCTCCTCAACGCTCGCACCCCCCTTGGCGCTCGCGCCCTCCTTGGCGGTCGTCTTCTTGCCTGTGCGCCGAGGCCGCGTTTTCTGCACCGGTGCTCGCATTCCTGACTCGTGTACCCATGGGCCCGGGTGAGGTTCCGTCAAATGAGGCGTTTGAGGCGATCGCCCGGTACGGCTCCCGACCCTCCCAGTGCGGGTGGGCAGTGTTCCCGCATCGTCCGAGCCGCCACCCGAAGGAGTGAACATCGCCGGGGAGTTGGCGGGCAAGTTCCTTCGGCGCTTGCCGTGGCCGTGCGTAGCGGGCCGGTTGGACGTCGGCGGCGGGCTTTGGCACTATTCGCCGCCACGGTTCACCGGAGCCGTTCAATCCGCCCCAAACCCGGCGTCCGAGCCGCGGGGCCGCACCCTTTCGGCAACCGATGCCAGCCTTTCGCGGACAATGTGAAGGGCTCGTGCAGACTGGCCGGATGCGCACCGAACTCGCCACCCGGCCCGGCGACCCCTCCCGCCCCAACGAGGACTTCGCCTCCGTCGGACTTCCGGCCTCAGGACAGGGCGGCGCCCTCGTCGTGCTCGACGGCGTGACACCTCCGGCGGCGCGCACCGGCTGTCTGCATCCGGTCCCGTGGTTCACCGCGCGGCTGGGCGGAGCACTGACCGAACTGTCCGTTTCACAACCAGATCTGACGCTGACCGAGGTGCTGGCGCGGGCCATCGCGCGTACAGCCGAGGCACACGCCGCCACCTGTGACCTTTCTCACCCGCGCACACCGCAGGCAACCGTGGCCCTCGCCCGCTGGTCCGCCGACGCGGTGGAGTACCTGGTGCTCTGCGACTCGGCCCTGCTGATCGAGTCGCCCGCCGGCGAGGTGACCCCGGTGCTGGACGACCGCC
This sequence comes from Streptomyces sp. NPDC059785, assembly GCF_042732375.1. Classification (NCBI taxonomy): domain Bacteria; kingdom Bacillati; phylum Actinomycetota; class Actinomycetes; order Kitasatosporales; family Streptomycetaceae; genus Streptomyces; species Streptomyces sp. NPDC059785. Next base: position 47,679 of record NZ_JBHWHV010000015.1, on the reverse strand, counting down.
TGTCCCGGATACCCCGGCGGTCGCTGGTCTCGGACGCCGTCGCGGACGCGACCGTGCGCAACAAGGAGGGCGGTTTCTTCACCGCCGCGGCGGATCCGGCGGTGGCCGGGCGCGCGGTGACGGGCACGCTGCCCCGCGCGGATGTCCGCGCCCTGGCCGCGCTCACGGACGGGGCGACCCGCTGGACGGAGAGGTTCCACCGGGGCGGCTGGGCGGAGCTGTTCACCGTGGTGCGCAAGGAGGGCGCCGAGTGTCTGATCGACCGGGTACGGGCACTGGAGTCCGCGGACGCCCGGGACCGTACGCAACCGCGGCGCGGCAAGGCCCACGACGACGCGACGGTGGCGTACGCGGAGCTGTGAGGCACTGACCCGGGCGGCCCGGGGGGTCAGCCGTTCTCCACCCCGCGGTTCAACTGGTGCAGCAGCCGGGCCAGTTCGGCTACTTCGCGCGGATTCCACCCGGCGAGCTGGCGCACGTAGCGGGCGCGCCGTGCCGCCCGCACCGTGCGGAAGCGGTGCCGGCCCTCGTCTGTCAGATGGACCAGCCAGGCCCGCCCGTCGGCCGGGTCGGGCTCGCGGGCGACGAGCCCCAGCGTCTCCAGGGCGCGGAGCTGCCGGGACATGGTGGCCTTGCCGACGCCGATGTACGCGGCGAGATCGGTGGCCCGCTGCCTGCCGCACTCGTCGAGGCGTACGAGCAGCCCGTACGCGGACGATTCGAGGTCGGGATGGACCTCGCGCGCCATCTCCCCGGAGTTGGCCCGGGCGCGGCGCAGGAACACGGTCAATTCGCGTTCGAGGGCCAGATACTCCTGGTCCACACCACTTTCCGACGCTTCGGATTCGACACGATGTGCGCCGTCGTTTCCGTCCTCGTGCACGTCAGCACCCCTGCCCGATTTCCCGATCCTGAAAGTTTCCGCCATGTGAGGCCGTTGCCGCAGCTCCGCCAGTATTTCGCAGGAGTAGACCAACGGCAGCCTCCAACCCCCCTTCCCAGCCGGTGGTCTACGTGCGTAGCTTCTTCAGCGGGCGGCTACTGGCATGCCCACGCCATGCCCGGTCGTCGGCGCTCCGGCGTGCCCTGCCACAGGTTCTCCCCCCACCGACCCGCCGATCCTTCGGAGGCACGCATGTCCGTGCACAGATCCGGAACCGCCGGCCCACGACGCTCCACCGGACGGCTCCCCACGGCCGCGACCCTGCTCGCCGCGTTCGCCGTGTTCCTCGCCGCCTTCGCCGTACCGGCCGCGGCGGCCGACACGCCCGCCCGCGGCTCCGCCCGCCTCGGCATGGGCGTCCTCGCGCACGACGGCCAGGACGGCACGCCCATCACCAGCCAGGCCACCCAGACGGAAGGCGTCGACGTCAGCAGCCACCAGGGCAATGTCGCCTGGTCGACCCTGTGGAGCAGCGGGGTCAAGTGGGCCTACAGCAAGGCGACCGAGGGGACGTACTACACGAACCCCTACTTCGCCCAGCAGTACAACGGCTCCTACAACGTGGGCATGATCCGCGGCGCGTACCACTTCGCCACGCCCGACACCACGAGCGGTGCGACGCAGGCCAACTACTTCGTCGACAACGGCGGCGGCTGGTCGAAGGACGGCAAGACGCTGCCGGGTGTCCTGGACATCGAGTGGAACCCGTACGGGGCGAGCTGCTACGGCAAGACGCAGAGCGCGATGGTGAGCTGGATCAGCAGCTTCCTGACCCAGTACAAGGCGCGCACCGGCCGGGACGCCGTGATCTACACGGCGACCACGTGGTGGACCGAATGCACCGGCAACTACAGCGGCTTCGCCACGAGCAACCCGCTGTGGATAGCCCGCTACGCCAGCTCCGTGGGCACGCTGCCCGCGGGCTGGGACTTCTACACGATGTGGCAGTACACGTCGTCCGGCCCGACGGTCGGCGACCACGACGTGTTCAACGGGGCCCTCGACCGGGTCGTCGCGCTGGCCAACGGCTGACGCGGACACCGACCCGCACCTGCGCCGCCGCCGGCCCGGACCCCGCCGGCGGCGGCCCCACCGCGAAGGCCCGGACCTTGGGAGAGGTCCGGGCCTTCCGCGTCGCACGACCGCCGGTCACGCCGCGGCGACGGCCTCCGCGCCCTCGTCCGCACCCGTGACGTTCGTCGCCGGGGCGAGCGCCAGCTCCAGGACCTGGCGGACGTCGGTGACGGCGTGCACGTCGAGCTTGTCCAGGACCTCGGCCGGGACGTCGTCCAGGTCGGGCTCGTTGCGCTTGGGGATGACGACCGTGGTGACCCCCGCCCGGTGCGCGGCGAGCAGCTTCTGCTTCACCCCGCCGATCGGCAGCACCCGCCCGGTCAGCGAGACCTCACCGGTCATCGCCACGTCCGTACGGACCAGCCGCCCGCTGAGCAGCGAGGCCAGTGCCGTCGTCATGGTGACGCCCGCGCTGGGCCCGTCCTTGGGGACCGCGCCGGCCGGGAAGTGGATGTGCACGCCCCGGTCCTTCAGATCACCGACGGGCAGCTCCAGCTCCGCACCGTGGCTGCGCAGGAAGCTCAGCGCGATCTGCGCGGACTCCTTCATCACATCGCCGAGCTGGCCGGTGAGCGTCAGCCCTGCCGCGCCCGTCTCGGGATCGGCCAGCGACGCCTCCACGAAGAGCACGTCGCCGCCCGCACCCGTGACCGCGAGTCCGGTCGCGACACCCGGCACCGCGGTCCGCCGCTCGGCCGGGTCCTGGGCGGACTCGGGCACGTGGTGCGGCCGCCCGATGAGCGCGCGCAGATCGGCGTCGGTCACCGTGAACGGCAGCTCCCGCTCGCCCAGTTCGTGCTGGGCGGCGACCTTGCGCAGCAGCCGCGCGACGGCCCGCTCCAGATTGCGCACCCCCGCTTCCCGCGTGTACTCCCCCGCGAGCCTGCGGAGCGCGCCTTCGTCGATCGTCAGCTCACCGTCCCCCAGCCCGGCCCTTTCGAGCTGGCGCGGAAGCAGGTGGTCACGGGCGATGACGACCTTCTCGTCCTCGGTGTACCCGTCGAGCCGGACCAGCTCCATACGGTCGAGCAGAGCCTCCGGAATGGCTTCGAGCACATTGGCGGTGGCCAGGAAGACGACATCCGAAAGATCGAGCTCGACCTCCAGGTAGTGATCCCGGAAGGTGTGGTTCTGCGCCGGGTCGAGCACTTCCAGCAGCGCGGCCGCGGGATCCCCCCGGAAATCGGACCCCACCTTGTCGATCTCGTCGAGCAGCACGACCGGGTTCATGGACCCGGCCTCCTTGATGGCGCGGACGATCCGGCCGGGCAGCGCGCCGACGTACGTACGCCGGTGGCCGCGGATCTCGGCCTCGTCCCGCACACCGCCGAGGGCGACCCGGACGAACTTGCGCCCCATGGCGTGCGCGACCGACTCGCCGAGCGAGGTCTTGCCGACTCCGGGCGGTCCGACCAGCGCGAGCACGGCACCGCCGCGCCGCCCGCCGACCACACCGAGCCCGCGGTCGGACCGCCGCTTGCGCACCGCGAGGTACTCGGTGATGCGCTCCTTCACATCCTCGAGCCCCGCGTGCTCGGCGTCGAGCACGGCCTGAGCACCCCGGATGTCATAGGCGTCCTCGGTCCGCTCGTTCCACGGAAGCTCCAGCACTGTGTCGAGCCAGGTACGGATCCAGGACCCCTCGGGGGACTGGTCACTGGCCCGCTCCAGCTTCTCGACCTCCTTGAGCGCGGCCTCGCGGACGTTCTCGGGAAGGTCGGCGGCTTCCACGCGCGCCCGGTAGTCGTCGGACTCCTCCCCGTCCTTCTCCCCGTTCAGCTCGCGCAGTTCCTTGCGGACGGCTTCGAGCTGACGCCGCAGCAGGAACTCCCGCTGCTGCTTGTCCACGCCCTCCTGCACGTCCTTGGCGATGGACTCGGCGACGTCCTGCTCGGCGAGGTGCTCCCGCAGTTGCTCGGTGGCGAGCTTCAGCCGGGCCACCGGGTCGGCGGTCTCCAGCAGCGCCACCTTCTGCTCGGTGGTGAGGAAGGGCGAGTAACCGGAATTGTCGGCGAGGGCGGACACGTCCTCGATGGCCTGTACGCGGTCCACGACCTGCCAGGCCCCGCGCTTGCGCAGCCAGCTGGTGGCCAGCGCCTTGTACTCCTTCACCAGGTCGGCGACCTGCCCGGGCAGGGGGTCCGGCACGGTCTCGACGACCCTGGTCCCCTCCACCCACAGCGCGGCGCCCGGCCCGGTGGTCCCCGCGCCGATCCTCACGCGCCCGCGCCCGCGGATCAGCGCCCCCGGGTCCCCGTCGGCCAGCCGCCCGACCTGCTCGACGGTACCGAGCACACCCGTACCGGCGTACGCCCCGTCGATCCGGGGCACCAGCAGCACCCTCGGCTTACCGGCATCGGCCCGAGCGGCGGCCTGCGCCCCTTCGACGGCCGCACGCACATCCGCGTCGTTCAGATCCAGCGGCACCACCATCCCGGGCAGCACGACCTCGTCATCGAGCGGCAGCACGGGCAGAGCGAACGGCGTGGCTTCCGTGAACTGTCCAGACTCAGCAGCCATGATCTCCCCTTCGGCAGTCAAGTTGAGCTATGCAGACTCAATGCACCTGAGCCACTCAGTGTTCCCGAAGCGGTGTTCGCCGTGAGCGATCACGGGGTGCTGCTGTCCTGTAGCCCTTGACCTTGCAAAGGTCAGATTGATCCTGCATGTGATCTCGCACAGGTCAGCGTGACCTTGCATCGGGGGCCAGCGTTAGCTGGTCGTGGTGCATGCGTTGAAGGTGCTGTCGGGCGGGTCCGCCGGACCACCGATCGAGGGGTTCGAGGTCGCCTACGCCGACCGGGACGGGTCAAAGTTCCGTCTGCCGCTGGTGGATGCGTGGGCCGTACGGTTCGAGGACGTCGCTCCGGTGCGCGCGTTCAAGTCGTACAAGGGACAGCGTCACCTGCCCGGTCTGTGGTGGTCGGCGACGGCCGGTGGGCACGTCGGGTACGAGTCCTGGCTGGAGCGCGATCACGTGATGCTGATGGACTTTGACCCGTCGGTGGTGGGGATCTCCTCGCAGCCGTTCTGGCTGTTCTGGCGGTCGGAGGCGGGCAAGGCCGTCTCGCACGCCCCGGACTACTTCGCCCGCCAGGAAGACGGCACGGCGGTGGTGGTCGACTGCCGTCCGGCGGATCGCCGCAAGCCTCGGGACGTGGCGAAATTCGAGGCGACTCGGTCGGCCTGTGCTCAGGTGGGTTGGGAGTTCCGGCTGGTGGGGACGCCGGACGCCATCGTGGTGCGCAATGTGCGCTGGCTGGCTGGTTACCGCCATCCCCGGCACCGGCTGGAGCCGGTCGCCTCCGAGTTGCTGGCGGCGTTCGCCGAGCCGCGGCCGCTACTAGACGGGGCGGCTTCGGTGGGGGATGAGATCACGGTGTTGCCAGTGCTGTTCCACCTGCTGTGGATGCACGAGCTGGCTGTGGACGTGTCCGTTCCTCTGCACACGGAAGCTGCGGTGTCGGCGGGGGTGGCCGGTGACTGCTGAGCACAGGGCGGTGCTGCGGCCCGGTGACTGGATTACTTACGGCGATGAGGACCACCAGGTGGTGGCGCTCGCCGGTACGGCGGTGCGGCTGCGGTCACAGTCTGGGACGGAATCGGTGGTGCTGGCCGCGCATCTGATGGCGGCGCCGGACTTCTCCGTCACCGGCACGGAGCCGTTGCCCGCGCTGGAGCCGTCCGGGCTGCTGACGGCGCTTCCGGAGGCGGTGCTGAGGGCGGCAAAGGAGTGGGAACGGCACATTGCCGAAGTCAACACGGGGCTGCCCGCCGACGCCAGGCCGGGCACGTCTCCTCGGCCGGAGTACGACCCGGCGGTGCACCCGTTGAGCGAGCGGGCCAGGGCGAAGGCGGTCGAGCTGGGGGTGGGCCTGCGCACAGTGAACGAGAAGCGGGCCCGTTATGCCCGGCAGGGGCTGTGGGGCCTGGTCGATCAGCGTCTGGTGCGGGTGTCGGAGCCGACCGGGCGCGCGGATGCCCGTCTGGTGGCGACGATCCGGGAGGTTGTGGACGCGGAGACGTCCGGCTCGACGGGGACGCGCTCGCGGCTGATCCGCCGGGTGGTGAAGCGAGTGGAGGCCACCCACGGCGAGGGGGTGGTTCCGCTGCCGAGCAAGAACACCTTCTACAGGCTGATCGACGCGTTGTCGGCCGGGCGGCATACATTCGGTTCGGCGGTCACGCGGCGGCAGACGGTGAACCGGCCGCAGGGGCCGTTCACGCCGACGTTCGCGGACCGGCCGGGGGAACAAGTACAGATCGACTCCACCCCGCTGGATGTGATGGTGGTGCTCGATTCGGGGCTGACGGCCCGCGCGGATCTGACGATCGCGGTCGACGTCGCGACCCGCACGATCTGCGCCGCGGTGCTGCGGCCGGTGGGCACCAAGGCGGTGGACGCCTCCCTGCTGCTGGCCCGGATGCTGGTGCCCGAGCCGATGCGGCCTGGCTGGCCTGCGTCGCTGCGGATGGCGGCCTCACGGATGCCCCACATGCGGCTGTTGGACGTGGACGCGCGGATGGAACAGGCTGCGGCGAAACCGGTGATCGTGCCGGACTCCGTCGTCATCGACGGCGGCAAGGTGTTCATCTCCGACACGTTCCTGCGGGCCTGCGAACGGCTCGGCGTCTCGGTGCAGCGGGCGCGTCCGCGCACGCCGACCGACAAGGCGATCGTGGAGGCCACGTTCTCCTCGATCAACACACTGTTCACCCAGCACCTGGCCGGCTACACCGGCCGGGATGTCTCCCGCCGTGGCGAGCGGGTCGAGGACCGGGCCGTCTGGACGGTCCCGGAACTTCAGGACCTGCTCGACGAATGGCTGCTGGCCGGGTGGCAGGCCAGGCCGCACAGCGCTCTACGCGACCCCTTCCGCCCTAAGAGGGCGATGTCGCCGAACGACAAATACGCCTCGCTGGTGGCGGCCTGCGGCTATCTGCCGCTGGTGCTGCGCGGCGAGGACTACCTGGAACTGCTGCCAGTGGCCTGGCGGGCGATCAACGACTACGGCATCCAGATCAGCTACCGCACCTACGACAGCCCCGACCTGGGGCCGCACCGGCGCGAGCACTCCGGGATCACCGCCAAACGCGGTCTGTGGGAAGTGCACTACGACCCCTACGACCCGTCCCAGGTCTTCGTCCGCACGCCGGACGGTTGGGTCACCGCGCCCTGGACGCAGTGGCCGCTGGTCAACGCGCCGTTCGCGGACTTCACCTGGCAGCACGCGCGCCGTCTGGCGGCCGAAGCCGGACTGGACGACACCAACGAGACGGCCGTCGCCCGCATCCTGGACGGCCTACTCACTCGTGCTGAGCACGGTCCGGACACCCGGTCGGCCAAGGTGGCCGCCCGCACCCGCACCGCCCGCGCCGTCCCGGCGCCCGCTGCGGCACCCGAGACCGAGCACCGGACGGAGCCGGAGCCCAAGGTCCAGCCGCCCGCGGCGGCGGTGGAGTTCGGGATCTTCGACGCGCACGCAGAAGCCGAGAGGTGGCTATGAACACGCCCTCCCCATCCGCCTCGGACACGGAGGCTCCGCCGGACAACCCACTGACCAGCAAGGAGGGCTGGCGTCACTTCGTCGACCACGAGTCGGTTCCGCCCCGGCCGCTGACCGCCGGGGAACGGGCGGCGCTGAGTCCTCGGGAACTGGTGCGTGAGGACGAACGGCGTCGCGAGTATCACGCCGATCTTCCGATGGTGCACACCCCGGTCATCCGCAAGGTCACCGCCACTTCCCGGTTGCTGATCCAGCTCAACCGATACCAGATCTCCGCCCGCCGCGGCGTGATCCTCTCCGGCGCCTCCGGCACCGGGAAGACGACCTCCCTGACCCAACTCGGCCGGGCCCACGAGCTCGCCGTCCGCAAGCGGCACCCCCATGACCGCAACCGGCTCCCGGTCCTCTACGTCACCGTCCCGCCCGCGGCGACACCGAAGATGCTCGCGATGGAGTTCGCCCGCTTCTTCGGGCTGACCTTCCCCTCCCGGGCCAACGTGACCGACATCGTCGACGCTGTCTGCGCAACGGCCGCCCACGTCCGTGTCGACCTGGTGCTCGTCGACGAGATCCACAACCTGACCCTCGCCACCCGGTCCGGAGCCGAAGCCTCCGACCAGCTGAAGTACTTCGCCGAACGGCTGCCCGCGACATTCGCCTACGCCGGCATCGACGTCGAGTCCAAGGGTCTGTTCAGGGGCACCCGGGGAGGGCAGATCGCCGGACGCTTCGTCGTCATCCCCGCCGCCGCCTTCTCGCACGCCACTACCGAGGACCAGGACGCCTGGCGGGCCCTGGTGGGCACCCTGGAATCCACACTCCGACTGCACCATCACACGCCCGGCATGCTGACCGGGCTGAGCGAGTACCTCTTCCACCGCACCGGCGGCATGATCGGCAGCCTCTCCCAGGTCGTCCGCGGCGCCGCCGTCCTCGCCATCGAGGACGGGAGCGAGCGCATCACCGAGGACCTCCTGGAGGCCGTTCCTGTCGACTACGCAGCCGAGCAGTCCGAGAAGCGCACCGCCCCCGCCAGACCCGCAAGGAAGCGGAGGCGCGTGGCCTGATGCACATCCGCCGACTGCCCGATCCCGTTCCGCCCGCACAGCACGAGATCCCCGCCTCCTACATCGGGCGCCTGGCTACCCTCCACGGCCTCGACATCAACGACCTCTGGACACAGGTCACCGAGCGCGAGAAGTCCGGCGGCATGCGCCGCGTCGTCGTCCCCGAACACCTCGCCGCGCTCACCGGTCGCACCGTCCACGCCCTTGCCGGAGCCCTGCCCGAACTGCGCAGGCCACGGCCCGACTGGACGATGTTCCGGCACCAGCCACAGACCGGCTGCCACCGCTGCGACGCCCGGCACCCCGGCGGCAAAGTGACCCGGCTCCTGCCCCACCACCGCTACGTCTGTCTGCGTCACCGCACCTGGATCGGCCCGCCCGACATCGACCACCCCGCCGTCGGCCTCACCCAACTGCCCGAAATCGTCGACGCCCAGCGCAAACACCTGCGCATCCTCAGCCGCTACGGCTGGACCGCTACCTACGACGCCGTGCTCAGCGGCCTCATGCTCTGCGCACACATCTGGTCCGTCGACGGCTACCCGGTCCCATTCGGAACCTGGGACGCCTGGGACGACCGCATCGACCTCCTCATCCCGTTCGACCAGGACAAGCAGGACTACATCGACTACAGCACCTCGCGAATGTTCGCAGCGGTCTATCCCGAGGCCGTTGCCCTGGCACCCCTGATCGCCTCACCCCACTGGCGACAGCTGGCCGACGGCACCAAGGCCGAACAAGCCCGCTTCTTCACGGAGATCAGCAACCGCGTCACCTACCCCTACAACTCACCCGACCGCAAGGGCGACGCCGTCGCGCACTGGTCCCTCGCCGACTCCTGGCGCCCGCCCAGCCAACCACTGACCACCTACACACCTGGCCGGATGCGCGGCAAGCTCCCCGGGCTCGCAGCGAACCGGCTCGCACGCCACGAAAAAGGCGCGATGTGGTTCAGCCGCACCCGCAAGGACCAGGGCCGGACACTCCTCTTCCACAGCCACCTCAAACCGGTTCTCCTGCGTGACCGCGAACACCGGTACGAGAAGTGGGAAGGAACCATCTGGCACAGCGCACGCACCGACGACCTCATGCGCGAAGAGGTCGCTAAGAAGCGTCGATCCCTCAGAGAACGTCCGTGAGCCTGGGCGAGGGCGAACAGGCTGGACTCAGGACTCGGTGAGCTGTGCGACACCCGCGACTTCCCCGGCTGGGGCTTTGTTGTGGTGTGGGATGGGAGGGCTCGTCGGGGACGAGGCGGGACCTTCGTCAAGGTCGCGGGCCGTCCCAGATGACGCCGTAACCAGGGGAATGGGCTGACCAGCGGGATGCCTGCAGGCATCAAGATCACTTCTCGGGACCTTCAAGATCCTTTCCCAGTACCCTGGCGAGGCATGCCGCTCACTCGTCGTCCGCGTCGCCCGACCGCCGCCCGCTGTAGGTGATGGTGCGGGCGTGCAGGTTCAGATGCACGGTTCCGCCCTTGTTGGCCGTGAGCTCCTCGAACATGCGATAACCGGCCAGAATGGCGTATTCCCAATCCTGAGCCGAGCGACGGGACACCTCTAGGTGCGCTGTCATCGCCTGGCATGCCTTGACGATCTCGGCCGGTACGGAAGCGGCAGTACTGAAGAAACTGTGGGCCCGAGCCATGGAGAATACGTAGGCCGTCATGCCCTCCTCCACAGCAATTGCACGACCGCCGTCTTGAATTCGATCGACATCTCGATCGGCATTGCGCTTCATTTTCAGAAGACTTCGCATGACGGGCGACCAACCGAGTACGGCCATGTGTGCGAGATGAAATACGTCGTGATATCGATAATTATCATCATCGTCACTGTTGTCGTCCAGCGGGTCACCGACAGCATCATTTCCACGATATATCCGGACCGTCTGGACTGGCAATTTTCCTTTACCCTCGACCAGGGTGTCAGTAAAGGTGATGTCGAGGCTTCGCGGAAGCTGCTGACCGGCGGAGACATTCTCGTCGAAGAGTGGGTTCGGAGGAGGAGTCGCAGGTCGCAGGAACCGTTCACGTGTTTTACGCACGTTGTCGGAGAGTATTTCTTCCAGGCTCAGGTTGCAGCGGCGAGCCAGAGCGGTGGCGTACCAGAACAGGTCACCGAGTTCTTCTCGGACTTCATCCGTGAAGGCGCGATACCCTGTGTGGTCTCGCTGGATTTTCTTGTACTGAGCCGCCAGGCTGCCGATCTCCCCGGCGAGGCCTAGCATGGGGAGGACGAGATCCTCAGAGTCCAGGATGTCGGTCTCAGCAACGGCACGCTCATATTCTGCGAATTTCACGAACCTTGCCCTCTCGTCGGTGCGGCGCTAAAGGACCTGGTTACTCTGAGATGGGGTAAATGACTGCCGCCTGCGGAGCGAAGGCGACGAGATACTGCAGCGGGAGCCAGCAGTAGCCTCCGAGCCCCCAGTACTCGCCCCAACTGTTGCGGATCAGCAGGCGCCTGCCATGTGTGGGATGCGTGGCGGCGCCTACGCATACCACCGCGTGGTAGTCGCCCATGGCGGACGCTACGTCGGGCACCGCGACGTGTCCGTCATCGTCCGGTTCCATGAACTCGTCCGTGACTTCCAGGACCAGCAGCACTGCGGACCCTGCTGCCAACGCGTCTTCCAGCGCGTCTTCCACACCGTCGTGAGCCAGGTCGAGCGGGGACAATGTACCTGTGTGCCACGGGGGTTGTGCCGTGTTCGCGGGCGGCTGCTCGGTGCTGATACCGAGGCCGACGTTGAAAGGCCAGCTTTCGATCGGCGGCTGACCAACCTTGGTCAGGGCTTCGGCCGCGTCGGTCACGAGCATGCCCTGTGGTCCTGTCTGGCCACGCGCGCTGCAGTACCACCAGATGGACTCGGGGGCGAGGGCGCCTGGAGGCGATCCAGCACGGCTACGGGCGGCTTCGTGGCTGACGGAGACCGCCATGGGAACGCACACCGGCCGGGGCCCCTGAGAGATGGGGTCGGCTGCGAGGAGCGGCCGCAGGTCCACCGGGGGGCGGGGGGTGGGCGCTGGTAGGGCTGGGCCTGTTCGGGTCCCAGGGGCGGGTTCGGGCGTCATGAAGGTAGGGCTCACCGCGGTGATCCATCGTCTGTGTCATCAAGGAGTGCGCGGACCAGGTGGCGGCTGTGCCAAACGTGGGGCGCTGGCTGGACGGTCGCCTCGACCGTGAAAGTGGCTGCCGGCGGTGTCCGTGGCTCGAATGGAGCGGCATAGTGCAGTTGGAAGGTGGAGGTGCCCTCTGCCCGTGCCTTCAACGCCATCCATCGTCGGCCTGTCGCGCCCACACCAGGGGTTGAGGGGACCGGTGCGTCTGCGGCGGATAGTTCGAGAGGTGTGCCTTCGGTGTGGTCTGCGGCGGCTAGGTGGCGTCGAACGGCCGGAGCGTTGCGCGAGGTCACTGGTGCCCAGCCTGGCTCGTAGGCGTCGAAGACGACCTGCAGAGAATCGTCCCCCGCAGTGCGCTCTGTCCGAGCACGTGCTGCAGTCGATGCCGTCTGACCGTCCGCAGGCGCCCTTGTGCCGCTTTCGGCAAGAAGCGGGGGTGGGGCAGGGTGGGCTCTGCGGGCAGCGCGCTGAGCGTTGAGGTTGTCGTCCAGCCAGCAGTATCCGGTGGAGCGGTTCTCCGGCAGTGCGATCACGATTTCGTCGTCGATGAGGACGTCGACCTGCTGGCGAGGGGAACGCACGTCCAGCGTCCACACATCGGCGTTGCCCGTTTCCGGCCGGTGGCCGTATGCCAGTTCCTGCTTCGCCCGCAGCGGCGGCGTTTGCAGCAGGGTGTCGCGCTGGCGTTCGGTGATCACCTGCAAGTTGTTCATCTGCCGCAGGGCGGCCTCGTAGCTGACGCGCATGTCTCGGGCGGCGAGATACGCCTGGGCCGGGGAGACGGTCTCGCTCCGGCGGATGCCGTGACGGCTTGCCACGGCGTGAACCAGCGGCGGTGGCATGAGGAAGTACGAGGCGAAGTATTGGGCGAGCCGTTCGCGCTCGTTGCCGCTGACCCTGAAAACGTCGTCGTCCGTATCGAATACCGGCTGGTTGTGGTCCAGCTCCCAGTGGCCGATTTCGTGAGCGGCGGTGTAGCGCTGGATCGTCGACCGCCGTTCGGTGGTGATCACAATGCCGCCGTTGCCCCGGGGCAGTACGGCGCCGAGCAGGGCGTCCAAGGGCTGGAAGACGAGCCACAGCCCGAGTTCCTCAATCACCTGGAAGACGTCCACCGGCTTTTCCTGATCGACGTTGAGTTCATCGAGGAGGCTGGCGGCAGCCTGAAGGGCGCGGCGGCTGCGGCCCAGGAACGGGCTGTTCATTGCTGGCCCGGCGGTTGGATCGGCGGAATGGGCGTGCCGAACGGCGCGGGTGCGCTGCGTCGCTTCCGGGGAGTGGGGGGCGAGCCCGCGGCCGCGAGGAACTGAGCGAAACGCAGAACCTGCTCCTTGTCGTTCTCGGAGAGCTCGGCGGTGGCCCGGTACAAGGCGCTGTCGACGGCGGCGTCTTCTTCCTCCTCGCCGAGCAGCCAGTGGACGGTGCGGCGGTACAAGCGGGCCAGCCGCCTCAACTCCAGGGCGGTCACATTGCGCTGCCCCGATTCCATGGCGGTGACGCTGGTACGAGGAACACCGAGGGCGCCGGCGACATCGTCCTGGGTCAGCCCCAAGGTCTCGCGGGCGGTGCGTAGCCGCCGGCCGACTTGCTGCTGCTCGGTTGGCTGCTGTTCGCCGTCCGGCTGCCGGTGCGGCTTGCTCTTATCCATGGCCTGTATTCCCTAGTCCGACGACGAATGCGAGGGCCCAGCGGCCCTCGTGCGTAAGTGATACTGACCAGGTGTTCAGGTGAAGCTGGCGCGCGCGGGCCGCGGCGTTGCCGCTCAGCAGCAGGGTTGGCATCTGTCCTTCGGCGGCCTCTACCTCGACCTCCAGAGGGCTGATCTGTCCCACTCCTTGCCCTAACGCCTTCATCGTTGCCTCTTTGGCGGCCCACCGCGATGCCAGGCGTTCAGGGCGGTTGGCACAGTACAGGCGCTCTGCGGGCGTCCATGAATTCTCGAGGAAAGCGTCCCCCGACAGGGTGACCATTCGGGCCAGCTTCTCCACGTCGACCATGTCGACACCGGTCTGCAGCACTATCCCGATCATGCTAACCGCCCTTGTTCCGAGCAGAGTCGATGAGGGCCTTGATCCCCTTGCGTCCTCCGAAATGGCCTTGCTGGGTGTCCGCCATGGTCGCCTGCACGGCGAGCTCGCCGACCTCGAAGCCTGTCTGCTGCGCGAGGAACGCCAGCAGTCGTGCCAGGCCGACCAGGTTCCCGTACGCCTTGGTGACGAGGTACTGATGACGGTAGACGGCGAGCATGCTGAGCTGGCCGTCGAGCAAGGTCAGGTCGATGTGCACCAGGCAGGGAAAGCCGCGCTGACGCTCGTCGGTCGGTGCGTAGACTTGAACCCCTACGTCCTGCAGGGCCGCAGTGTGGTCCTCGGGCGGCTCCGCCTCGCCGCCAACCGCTATGTCGGACAGATTATGCCTGCGACGTCCCGCGCGGTGCTCGTTGCGCAAGTACCTTACGCGGGCGGCTAGTTGGTTGTACCCTCCCGCTTCCTTGCCAGGCCAGCTGACCATGCGGCCGAAGTAGGTGCCGCGGGGATTGCCGTCGGCGGTGCGCAGCAGCGGGAGCATGCCGGTGTACGCCGCGTAGAGATCGTCGGCCGCCTGGTCCAGGCGCCCCTTCTGCTCATCGGGCAGTGCCGGATCCCAGGCCACCTCAGGAGCCCGGTAGAGATCCTGGGGGAAGATGGTGCTCGCGACCGTCTGCACCGAGTGGATCGTGCCGCTTTTGTGTGGGCCGGGCACCAGGACGGCATCGATCGCCGCCCGCACAGCCGGGTCCTCCGGCGCGAGCGGATCAGTGATCGTCGTGAGCACGTTGACTCGCCGGCCGCCGCGGGCGTGCACGAGTTCCAGCGTGCGCAGCCACGCCTCGCCCAGGTCTTCGGCCGGCTCGACGTAGTCGCTCATGCCGCACCGATCACCAGTTGACCGGGAATGGACTGCCGGATGAGCGTGGCCACGCCGCCGACGCTGCGCAGGCTCTCTCGCCGGACGTTCGACAGCCGCACGAGGGGCCGGTCGAAGGCCTTGCCGACGGTGGAGACGACCCACACCGCGGTCATGCTGTCGATCTCCGGGGTGCCGTCCGCGTGGATGGGACTGTTCACGATGTCCTGCAGGCTCTGGCGGCGCAGGCACATCAGCATCTCCAGGACCTGCTGCTCCATCTCCGCCTCGGTCATGGCCTGCAGCGCGTGGCGGTCCAGGCGGATCTCCGAGGGCCCTCGGCTCGGGTCACAGCCGTCGGCCCACCCGGGCGCCGATAGCTGGGGTCTGGGCGTCGCGGCGGGCACGGGGAAGAACAGCGGTGCGCCTGACGCACTGTGCATGTCCTCTGTCATGACATCGATAGTCGGATATTCCGACATCCCTGTCAAGGGGCGTCTGCCCGTGGGCCTGGGCCGCAGGAAGGTAGCAGGTCAGGAGAGCGTCACCAAGCCCCGCTCGCGCAGGGTGGCGAGAAGGAAGTCGGTAGTGGCAGCCGGGTCGGCCGTCGGGACCTCCACGGTGATGGCGCTGTGCTCGGCCGCGAGGCGGCGGTAGCCAGCGCGGACCGGTTCGCGGTTGAGGGCGTCGGCTTCGTGCGGAGTCGTGAAGAGAAAGATTACGTCGGCCGACTGGCCGGACCAGACAAGATCGATCATGCCGAGGAAGGCGTCCTCATCTAGCCCCTGCTCCGCCAGGTGTGCGCCGTACCAGCCATAGGCCACGGTCGACCACCACCAGCGGTCGAGGACGGCTCCTCCGCCGGCCCGCGCTTCGCTCAAGGTATCGATGTTCTCGGCGTGGCAGGCCAGGTGCATCAGTTGGCGTGCCAGTGCCGAGGAGATCGGCGCCTGTTCGGTCAGTCGGTAGACACCTTCGGTAAAACGGCTTTGCCCGGAGGGCAGATGCATGAATAGGGGCTTGGGATCGGCCCATGGCAAGCGGTCCAGGGCGGCGAGCTGCGTGCTCTTGCCACTGCGGTCCAGGCCTTCCAGAACCACCAGGGTCCCCGGAACAAGGTGCACGAGACTCGGTGGGGTTATTGCCAAGTCCGCCTCCGGGTAGGTCAGACCGACAGGTTCCACTTCGGCGGGAACCAGGCACCAACCGGCTCGGCCACCGGCTGGAACAGCTGCTTGATCCTGCTGCGGCCGCTGTGTCCGGCTACCTCAGGGTGGGCCACGCGGGCGTACTTGTCGACCTCGCAGAACAAGTTCTGGCAGTCGATGAGCTGCAGTGGCCGGCCGGCCAGGCCGGTGAACGAAAGGTCCAGGCGGGCGAAGTGCTCCTGCTGATGGTCGGCCATATAGCGAATGACGTCTGCTTCAATGCCGTCGGCCGAGGGGCCGAAACACTTGCGGATCCCGTCGCGTGCTCCCGGGCCAGCCACGACGAACTCCATCTCATCGAAGTCGAAGACGGCGGAGTAGTTCAAATCGATGGCAAACTGATAGGCGAGGAAGTCACCCATCGCTGGATATGACCTCAGCACCTCGAAGGCCGCGCGCAGTGACCCGCCACGCGCGATGCGTCCCCCCACGTCCGTGGTCATCATCAACTCCAGCAGCCGCAAGTGATTGCTGTGCTTGCGGCCTGCTCCCAGCCGCGGCGGAGGAATCACATAAGCCGCTGAGTACAGCTTGCGACCCGCGTCAAAGGAACGGGTCAGCACTTCGTCGTAGGTGCTACGGCTGAAGTCCTTCCAGGAGAGCTCCCCGATCTCCCCGCTCAACAGTTCCCAGGTTGAGACGCGGTTGAACATTTTGAACAGCAAGGTCCGGAACACCACTTCCGGCACGTCCTGCACTCCGGTGTAGGAGACATGACGGATGAGGAACTGGCTAACCCGGTCCGCAGCCCGATAGCAGTTGGTGAACCGGTGGCGCAGCAGGATTGGATCATCAGTCCAGGGACCTGGTCTGCCTTCAAGCCGAGCCTGATAGACCGCATGCCGGCGCGCAGCGAAGCGCCAATACGTGTCGAAGACAGGCGTCGGATGGAGGCGACGTCCGGCAACCCGGATGAGGGGCGGCGCTGACCGCTCGTCCTGTGGCGTCACACGCCCCGCAGGCAGCGCCAGATCCAGCTCGCCCTGAAGTCCGTCGAGGGTGTCACCAGAAGCCATCGCAGTACCCATCGCAGAACGCCTCCGCATCCAAGCGTGACGCGATTCATGTAACGCGTCACACTATACGCATGAACGAAGACGCCCGGGAGGCGTTGCGCAGGCGGTCATCAGCACTGTTCGGGAACCGCTATATGGCCGAGGTGGTAGTCGCCGTCGTCGATCTCACGTCCGCCACCGGCGACATGCCTGTCACCGTGCGCATGGTCGCCTCGCGTACAGATCTGACCGACAGCCTTGTCCGCCCCGTCGTCAAACGCCTAGTGGATGCCGGTCTCCTGGAGCCCCAACCACAGGAACGGCCGCGCGGGACCTATTTTCACGAGGTCCGCCGTGACGACGGGATGTGGGACATGCTCGTCAGCGCATGCCGACTACTCCACACGGAAAGTGCAGAGTCAACCTGCACACAGCCACGCCCTGCCGATCAATCCGGTCGCTCATCTTCCAGGTAAGGCACCGGCCCTGATGCAGCATCGAACGTGACAGGACAGCTGCCGACGGACGGGACCACGACCCGCAGGCCGCCGACGCACGGAAGGGGCCGTGCCGGTACATCAAATGCCCGTCGACTGCGTGGTCGTACCGAGAGGGCACCCTGCTCACCGAGTCAGGCGACCACGCAAGCGACGGGCGGATGTACCGGCACGGCCCCGACCCGAAACCCGGCACGGCGGCCTGGACCCGCGGCCCGCGACCCGCGGCCCCCGCCCAGCCGAGAGCTCACGCCCCGACGCGACCCGCCGAGAGCTCACCCCTCGACAGCAACCACGCCCAGCCCAGCCCCCGAAACCGACACGGTCCGCAGCAGCCGATCGAGATAGGCCCGCATCCGCCCGGCCATGTCGACCCCCCGGGGATTCAGCGCCCACTGGAGCTGGATCCCGTCCATGACCGCGGCGATCTCGCCGGCCAGCGCCTCGCAGTCGGTGTCCGGGCGGAGCTCACCGGTGGTGACACCGTGCCGCAGCGGCCGGGCGGTGTGCTCGACGACGTCCGCGTACCGCCGGGCGAAGTACGCGTGGGCGGGATGCCCCGGATCACCCGCCTCGGCGGCGAGGACGTTGAACATCTTGGTGCGGCCGGGCCGTTCGCCGTTCAGGCGGGCCAGTTCGACCAGGGTCGCGAAGCAGTCGGCGGCCGAGTCGAACTCGACGGAGAAGAACCGCTCCACGTCACGCTCGTCGGTCCGCCTCAGCACCGAGACGAGCAGATCCTCCTTGCTGCGGAAGTGGTGCAGCAGCCCGCCCTGGGTGATCCCGACGTCCTTGGCGATGCGCGCGAGGGACGAGGCGTGGAACCCCCACTGGGCGAAGTGCCCGACGGCGGTGTCGAGGATGCGCAGCCGCCGCTCGTCGCCCACGGCGTACGTGCCGCGCCCGCCGCCGCCTCCCGGACCTTTCCTGGGCCGGGCGTCGCGGGTCGTCGAGCTCTGCTTCTGCGCCATGCCGGTCACCCTAGCCCGCACACAGCCGCCCCCTGCCCACGCGCAGAAGCCCCTCACCCGGCACCACCCGCGATCAAAGCTCACCCCGCCCGCACAGCCACCCGCCACCCGCACTCACCCGCCTCCACTCCGCACCCACAGGCACCCGCAGCCCCACTCACAGCCCGCTCAAAGCGCCCCCGCAGACCCTCGGTTACACGAGTAACCACTCCTGTTTTTCAAGCCACGTGCCAGGTGATTCTGGCCACGCGAACAAAACCTAGTACCTACTCGGTTTTGATGCTTCTCTGATCGGGCCGGTGGCAAGGAAGCCGCCCTCGTCCCCATGGAGAGCCGCCATGGCCGTCACCCCAGACGCCTCGCTCGGTGCCCGCTCGCCCGAGCTCATCCCGTCGGACGCCTCATCCCGAGAGGCCCCCGCGACCGCACCTCCGAACGCCCCCGCCAAACTCGTCCTCGCCCTGGCCCTGGCCCAGTTCGGCGCCTACCTGGCGGTCCTCACGCCCGTGATGGTCACCCTCGCCCTGCGGGTGAACCAGATCGTCCCGGAGGCCGACCGCTCCACCGCGCTCGGCCAGGTGCTCTCCGTCGGCGCGATCCTCGCGATGATCGGCAACCCGGTCTTCGGCGCCCTCTCCGACCGCACGACCAGCCGCTTCGGCCGCCGCCGCCCCTGGCTGCTCGGTGGCATGGCGGCCGGCTTCGCCGGTCTGCTCGTCGTCGCCGTCGGCGGCAGCGTGCTGACGCTCATGCTCGGCTGGGCGCTCGCGCAGCTCGGCATCAACGCGGCCCTCTCGGCCCTCACGTCCTGCATCCCGGACCTGATCCCCGAGCACCAGCAGGCCCGCGTCTCCGGCATGGTCGGCATGACGCTCTCGCTCTCGATGGTCGCAGGATCGGCGCTCGCCCAGGTCTTCACCGACTCCATCGCTCTCGCCTTCGTCGTCCCGGGCGTCATCGGTGTGGCCTGCGTCGGCTTCCTGGCCGCCGTGATGAAGGACCGCCCGGCCCGCGCCGGCGCCTTCGAGCCGTACAGCGTGAAGGAGTTCGCGCGCAGCTTCTGGGTCAGCCCGCGCCGGCACCCGGACTTCGCGTGGAACTTCGCCGGCCGCTTCCTGGTCTTCACCGGCGCCGCCTGCGTCACGAGCTACCAGGTGTACTTCCTGATGGACCGGCTCGGATACACCGACGGCCAGGTCACCGACAAGGTGTTCGTCGGCACGCTGGTCATGGTCGTCGCCACCGTCGCGGGCTCGCTGCTCGGCGGTCAGCTCTCCGACCGCACCGGCCGCCGCAAGCCGTACGTGCTCGGCGCCGCCCTCGTGATGGGCGTCAGCCTGGCGATGCTGGCCGCGGCCCAGTCGTTCGGCATGTACCTGGCCGCCCTGGTCGTCTTCGGCTTCGGCGAGGGCCTGTACCTCTCGGTCGACATGGCGCTGGCCGCCGCGGTGCTGCCGAACCCCGACGAGTCCGCCAAGGACATGGGCGTGCTGAACATCGGCAACGCCCTGCCCCAGTCCCTGGTCCCGATCATCGCCCCGGCGCTCCTCGCGATCGGCTCGGGCGGCAACTACGGCGCGCTGTTCCTGTTCGGCGCGATCGCCGCGGCCCTGGGCGCGCTCGCGGTCCAGCTGGTCCGCTCGGTCAAGTAGCCCCCGCCTCCCCTCCTCTCCCCGCCCTCCCCTCGTACGTACAAGGAAGCCGGAATGACCACCCTCGCGTCCGGAATGACCACCCCCGCATACCGCGACCCCACCCGCCCGGTCGACGAACGCGTCGAGGACCTCCTGTCCCGGATGACGCTGGAGGAGAAGGCGGGCCAGGTCTTCCACTCCATGGTGGCGATGAACCCGGACGGCTCGCTCGTCACGGAGACGGACGGCTCGACGCTGCCGTTCACCACCCCGGAGCTGGTCGAGGGCCGCCATCTGACCCACTTCAACCTGCTCGGCCAGTACGGCGTGCGGGAGATGGCCGAGTGGGTCAACCGGATCCAGGAGCTGGCGGCAGGCACCCGGCTCGGCATCCCGGTCACCCTGTCCACCGACCCGCGGCACGCGTTCACCGACAACCCGGGGGCGTCGTTCAACTCCGGCGCCTTCTCGGCCTGGCCCGAACCGCTGGGCCTGGCCGCGACCGGCGACGCCGAACTCGTACGGCGCTTCGCCGACACCGTCCGCCGCGAGTACCTGGCGGTCGGCTTCCGCGTCGCGCTGCACCCGCAGATCGACCTCGCCACCGAGCCGCGCTGGTCCCGCCAGAACGGCACGTTCGGCTCCAGCGCGGAGATGACGGGCGAGCTGGTCAGGGCGTACGTACGCGGTCTCCAGGGCGACCGGCTCGGCCCCGCGTCCGTCTCCGCCATGGTCAAGCACTTCCCCGGCGGCGGCCCGCAGAAGGACGGCGAGGACCCGCACTTCCCGCACGGCAAGGAGCAGGTCTATCCGGGCGGGATGCGCGAGTACCACCTGGCGCCGTTCCGGGCGGCCGTGGCGGCGGGCTGCTCGCAGATGATGCCGTACTACGGCCAGCCGGTCGGCACCGACTGGGAGGAGGTCGGCTTCGGCTTCAACCGCGACGTGCTCACCGGTCTGCTGCGCGGCCGGCTCGGCTTCACCGGGATCATCTGCACCGACTGGGGTCTGCTCACCGACGCGCCGATCTTCGGCGAACAGCACGTGGCGCGGGCCTGGGGCGCCGAGCACCTGACCGTCGCCGAGCGCGCGGCGAAGGCGCTGGACGCCGGGTCCGACCAGTTCGGCGGTGAGCAGTGCCCCGAGGTGATCGCGGAGCTGGTCCGCTCGGGCCGGATCACCGAGACCCGTCTCGACGCCTCGGTGCGCCGGCTGCTGCGCGAGAAGTTCGTCCTCGGCCTCTTCGAGCAGCGTTACGTGGATCCGGACCGGGCCGAGGAGACGGTCGGGGCGAGCGAGTTCACCGCGCTCGGCGAGCAGGCCCAGCGCCGTTCGCTCACCGTCCTGGCCAACCGCTCGCTGCTGCCGCTCACCGGCCGCCCGAACCTGTACGTCGAGGGCGTGGCCGAGCGGACGGCGGCGGCGTACGGGAATGTCGTGGCCGATCCGGCCGACGCGGACCTCGCGGTGCTGCGGCTGCGCACGCCGTACGAGCGGCGGCCCGGGAAGTTCGAGTCGTTCTTCCACTCGGGTTCGCTCGCCTTCCCCGAGGACGAGCTGAAGGAGATCCTGCGGCTGCTGGAGAGTGTGCCGACCCTGGTCTGCGTGAATCTGGAGCGTCCGGCGGTGCTGCCGGAGATCGCGGAGCGGGCCGCCGCGCTGATCGCCGACTTCGGGGCGAGCGACGCGGCCCTGCTGGACGTGGCCTTCGGGCGGGCGCGCGCCGAGGGGCGGCTGCCGTTCGAGCTGCCGCGCTCGATGGCGGCGGTCGAGGCGTCCCGGCCCGACGTGCCGAACGACACGCAGGACCCGGTGTTCGCGTACGGGCACGGTCTGGAGCTGTGACGCCGGAGCCGTACGCCGAGGCTGTGCCGCTGAAGCCGCGACGCCCGAGCCGTGACGGGCGCGCGGTGACTCCGATGGCGCCCGGCATCCACAGGGCGCCCTCGCAACCCGCCCCGCACACCCGGGGCCGGGCCCGTGGGGGCCCGGGCCCCGGAAAACCCCGCGTCCCCGCCCACCGGTACCTGCCAGGATGAGGGGCATGACTGCCTCGTACGACGCTCCTGTGGTCCCTGAGGTCATCGACCGGCGGGACGGCCCGTACGGCGAGGTCGTGCTGCGGCGCCACGGCGAGCTGCTACAGATCATCGCCAACGGCTGTTTCCTGATGGACACCTCCGACGGCCGCTCGGAGCGGCTGCTCGTCGACGCCGCGTACGCCGCCCTGGACGGGCGGGCCGGCCCCGCCGTGCTGATCGGCGGCCTCGGCGTCGGCTTCTCGCTCGCGCACGCCGCAGCCGACCCCCGCTGGGGCCGCATCACGGTCGTCGAGCGGGAGCCCGCCGTGATCGGCTGGCACCGCGCGGGCCCGCTCTCCGAGATCTCCGCCGGAGCCCTCGCCGACCCGCGCACGGAGGTCGTCGAGGCGGACCTGGTCCGCCACGTCCATGAGACTTCCGCCACGTACGACGCGCTGTGCCTGGACATCGACAACGGGCCCGGCTGGACGGTCACCGAGGGCAACGACGACCTCTACTCGACGGCCGGACTGGCAGGCTGCGCAAGGGTGTTGAAGCCCGGCGGGGTTCTCGCGGTATGGTCCGCGCAGCCCTCTCCGGAATTTGAAGGAACCTTGCGGAATGCCGGGTTCCAGCGGGTGCGTACCAAAGAGATCCCGGTTGCCCGGGGCGTTCCGGACGTCGTGCACCTCGCGGTCAGACCTGGATAGCCGAGGCGCGGTGACTGCCCGTACTCTGCTTTCCTGGCGCCGATCATTCAAGCGTCAAGCGCAGTCATGGGATCACCCCACGGATTCCGGAAAGCACACTCAGGGGCGGGCGATGGAGCAGACACACACCTCCCACAGCGGCACGACGGCTACGCCCGGCGCTCAGCGCCGCGTACTGGTGGTCGAGGACGACCCGACGATCGTCGACGCCATCGCGGCCCGGCTGCGCGCCGAGGGATTTCTCGTGCAAACCGCGGGCGACGGCCCTGCCGCCGTCGACACCGCCGAGGCGTGGCAGCCCGACCTGCTGATCCTCGACATCATGCTGCCCGGCTTCGACGGCCTGGAGGTCTGCCGCCGGGTGCAGGCCGCGCGCCCGGTGCCGGTGCTGATGCTCACCGCGCGCGACGACGAGACGGACATGCTCGTCGGCCTCGGCGTCGGCGCCGACGACTACATGACCAAGCCGTTCTCCATGCGCGAGCTGGCCGCCCGGGTGCATGTGCTGCTGCGCCGGGTCGAGCGCGCCGCGCTGGCCGCCTCCACGCCGCGCAGCGGCATCCTGCGCCTCGGCGAACTGGAGATCGACCACGCGCAGCGCCGGGTCCGGGTCCGCTCGGAGGACGTGCACCTGACGCCCACCGAGTTCGACCTGCTGGTCTGCCTGGCGAACACCCCGCGGGCGGTCCTCTCCCGCGAGCAGCTCCTCGCCGAGGTCTGGGACTGGGCGGACGCCTCCGGAACTCGTACGGTGGACAGCCACATCAAGGCCCTGCGCCGGAAGATCGGCGCCGAGCGCATCCGCACGGTGCACGGTGTGGGCTACGCGCTGGAGACCCCGACTCCCTGACGGCTCGCGTCCGGGCTCCGGCCGGACACAAGCTCCGCGCGGGCCCGGACACGGGCCGCGCGCGGGCCGGCGAAGGACCTCCTGGGGGCTGAAGTGATGAGCGGGTACGGGGATCGCAAGGGCGCGGCCCCCTGGGGCAGCGGGGTGCGGCCCTTCTCCATCAAGACGAAACTCGGCACGCTGGTCGTCGTCTCGGTGCTCATCACCACCGGACTGCTGATGATCGCGGTGCACACCAAGACCGAGCTGCGCTTCATCACGGTCTTCTCGATGATCGCCACCCTGCTGATCACCCAGTTCGTGGCGCACTCGCTGACGGCGCCGCTGGACGAGATGAACACCGTCGCCCGTTCCATCTCGCACGGCGACTACACGCGCCGGGTCAGCGACAGCCGCCGGGACGAGCTGGGCGACCTGGCCCAGACGATCAACCTGATGGCGGACGAGCTGGAGGCCCAGGACCGCCAGCGCAAGGAACTCGTGGCGAATGTCTCACACGAGCTGCGCACCCCCATCGCGGGACTGCGCGCGGTCCTGGAGAACGTGGTCGACGGTGTCTCGGCCGCCGACCCCGAGACCATGCGCACGGCCCTGAAGCAGACGGAGCGGCTCGGGCGCCTGGTGGAGACGCTGCTCGACCTGTCCCGCCTGGACAACGGCGTGGTGCCGCTGCACCGGCGCCGCTTCGAGGTGTGGCCGTACCTGTCCGGGGTGCTGAAGGAGGCCAACATGGTGTCCACCGCGCGCGCGGGCATCGCCTCCGGCTCCGGCAGCCACACCCGTACGGACGTCCATCTGCACCTCGACGTCTCGCCGCCCGAGCTGACCGCGCACGCGGACCCGGAGCGGATCCACCAGGTGGTCGCCAACCTGATCGACAACGCGGTCAAGCACAGCCCGGCGCACGGCCGGGTGACCGTCAAGGCACGCCGCGGCGAGCAGCCCGAGTCGCTGGACCTGGAGGTCCTGGACGAGGGTCCGGGCATCCCGAAGTCGGAGTGGCACCGGGTGTTCGAGCGGTTCAACCGCGGCGGCGTCCCCTCCCCGCACGGCCCCGGCAGCGACGGCGGTACGGGCCTCGGGCTCGCCATCGCCCGCTGGGCGGTGGATCTGCACGGCGGCCGGATCGCGGTGGCCGAATCCGAGCGCGGATGCCGGATCCGGATCACTCTTCCGGGGCTACCTTCGATGCCGAGTTGACGTAGGGTTCGAACCGGAGCCACAAGATCCATCTCGCTTCGCGCCGGTGGACACGTGTGAGCAGGCAGATGCCCGCGCCCGGCAGGGACGTGCGGCGGTATCGGCGTACCTGAGTGAAGCGGAACCACGCTTGTTTCCCGCCATATCCACCCCCGAAACCCGCTTCTCGATGTGACTTACACGACGATGAGCAGCCCGGTCTGACCTTCTCGGCCACGGAGGCGTAGCCTTTATTTCCGCTGTCCATCACCTTGTGAAGCGGAAGAGGGCGGTTGCCGCCGTGTCGCCACAGTCCCCCAGTAACTCGAGCACCTCGACCGAGACCGACCAAGCGGGCAAGAATCCCGCGGCGGCCTTCGGTGCCAACGAGTGGCTCGTCGACGAGATCTATCAGCAGTACCTCCAGGACCCGAATTCGGTAGACCGAGCCTGGTGGGACTTCTTCGCCGACTACAAGCCGGGTGCCGCCACCGCCCCGGCTGCGTCGGGTGCTGCGGCCGCGGGGGCCGCCGGCACCACGACGGCGGCGGCCCCCGCCGCTCCGGCCCAGCCCGCCGCTCCGGCGGCTCCGGCCCAGGCCGCTCCGGCCGCGCCCACCGCTCCGGCCAAGGCGGCCCCGGCCGCTCCCGCGGCGCCGAAGCCCGCCGCCGCCGCGCCGGCTCCCGCGAAGGCCGCCCCGGCCGCCGCGAAGCCCAAGGCGCAGCCGGCCGCCGAGGCCGCCGACGGTCCCGAGTACGTGGCGCTGCGCGGCCCCGCCG
This sequence comes from Streptomyces sp. NPDC059785, assembly GCF_042732375.1. Taxonomy (NCBI): domain Bacteria; kingdom Bacillati; phylum Actinomycetota; class Actinomycetes; order Kitasatosporales; family Streptomycetaceae; genus Streptomyces; species Streptomyces sp. NPDC059785. The sequence goes on along the minus strand of NZ_JBHWHV010000015.1, from coordinate 22,231 downwards.
GTGCCGTCGCGAAGAACATGAACGCCTCCCTGGAGGTGCCCACGGCCACGTCCGTGCGCGCCGTCCCGGTGAAGCTGCTCTTCGACAACCGCATCGTCATCAACAACCACCTGAAGCGCGCCCGGGGCGGGAAGATCTCCTTCACCCACCTCATCGGCTACGCGATGGTGCAGGCCATCAAGGCCATGCCGTCGATGAACCACTCCTTCGCGGAGAAGGACGGCAAGCCGACCCTCGTCAAGCCGGCCCACGTGAACTTCGGCCTGGCCATCGACCTGGTGAAGCCGAACGGCGACCGCCAGCTCGTCGTCGCCGGCATCAAGAAGGCCGAGACGCTGAACTTCTTCGAGTTCTGGCAGGCCTACGAGGACATCGTCCGCCGCGCCCGCGACGGCAAGCTGACGATGGACGACTTCTCCGGCGTCACGGTCTCCCTGACCAACCCCGGCGGCCTCGGCACCGTCCACTCGGTCCCGCGCCTGATGCCCGGCCAGTCCGTGATCATGGGCGTCGGCTCCATGGACTACCCGGCGGAGTTCCAGGGCACCTCCCAGGACACCCTGAACAAGCTCGGCATCTCGAAGGTCATGACGCTCACGTCGACCTACGACCACCGGGTCATCCAGGGCGCCGCCTCCGGCGAGTTCCTGCGGATCGTCGCCAACCTGCTGCTCGGCGAGAACGGCTTCTTCGACGAGATCTTCGAGGCGCTGCGCATCCCCTACGAGCCGGTCCGCTGGCTGAGGGACATCGACGCCAGCCACGACGACGACGTCACCAAGGCCGCCCGCGTCTTCGAGCTGATCCACTCCTACCGGGTCCGCGGCCACGTCATGGCCGACACCGACCCGCTGGAGTACCAGCAGCGCAAGCACCCCGACCTCGACATCACCGAGCACGGCCTCACCCTGTGGGACCTGGAGCGCGAGTTCGCCGTCGGCGGCTTCTCAGGCAAGTCGATGATGAAGCTGCGCGACATCCTCGGCGTGCTGCGCGACTCGTACTGCCGCACCACCGGCGTCGAGTTCATGCACATCCAGGACCCCAAGCAGCGCAAGTGGATCCAGGACCGCATCGAGCGCCCGCACTCCAAGCCGGAGCGCGAGGAGCAGCTGCGCATCCTGCGCCGCCTCAACGCGGCGGAAGCCTTCGAGACCTTCCTGCAGACGAAGTACGTCGGCCAGAAGCGCTTCTCCCTGGAGGGCGGCGAGTCCGTCATCCCGCTGCTCGACGCGGTCATCGACTCGGCCGCCGAGTCGCGCCTGGACGAGGTCGTCATCGGCATGGCCCACCGCGGCCGGCTGAACGTGCTCGCCAACATCGTCGGCAAGTCGTACGCGCAGATCTTCCGCGAGTTCGAGGGCAACCTCGACCCGAAGTCGATGCACGGCTCCGGCGACGTGAAGTACCACCTGGGCGCCGAGGGCACCTTCACGGGCCTCGACGGCGAGCAGATCAAGGTCTCGCTGGCCGCCAACCCCTCGCACCTGGAGGCGGTCGACCCGGTCCTGGAGGGCGTCGCCCGCGCCAAGCAGGACATCATCAACAAGGGCGGCACGGACTTCACCGTCCTGCCGGTGGCGATCCACGGCGACGCGGCCTTCGCGGGCCAGGGCGTCGTCGCCGAGACCCTGAACATGTCGCAGCTGCGCGGCTACCGCACCGGCGGCACCGTGCACGTCGTCATCAACAACCAGGTCGGCTTCACCGCCGCCCCGGAGTCCTCGCGCTCCTCGATGTACGCCACCGACGTGGCCCGCATGATCGAGGCGCCGATCTTCCACGTGAACGGCGACGACCCCGAGGCCGTCGTCCGCGTCGCTCGCCTGGCCTTCGAGTTCCGCCAGGCGTTCAACAAGGACGTCGTCATCGACCTCATCTGCTACCGCCGCCGCGGTCACAACGAGTCGGACAACCCGGCCTTCACCCAGCCGCTGATGTACGACCTGATCGACAAGAAGCGCTCGGTGCGCAAGCTCTACACCGAGTCCCTCATCGGCCGTGGCGACATCACCCTGGAAGAGGCCGAGCAGGCGCTCCAGGACTACCAGGGCCAGCTGGAGAAGGTCTTCACCGAGGTTCGCGAGGCCACCTCGCAGCCCGGCGAGGCGCCCGTCTCCGACCCGCAGGCCCAGTTCCCGGTCGCCGTGAACACCGCGGTCACCGCGGAGGTCGTCAAGCGGATCGCCGAGTCCCAGGTCAACGTGCCCGACCACATCACCGTGCACCCGCGGCTGCTCCCGCAGCTCCAGCGGCGCGCGTCCATGGTCGAGGACGGCACGATCGACTGGGGCATGGGCGAGACCCTGGCCATCGGCTCGCTGCTCCTGGAGGGCACCCCGGTCCGCCTGTCGGGCCAGGACTCCCGCCGCGGCACCTTCGGCCAGCGCCACGCGGTCCTCATCGACCGGGAGACCGGCGAGGACTTCACGCCGCTGCTGTACCTCTCCGAGGACCAGGCCCGGTACAACGTCTACGACTCGCTGCTCTCCGAGTACGCGGCGATGGGCTTCGAGTACGGCTACTCGCTGGCGCGTCCCGAGTCCCTGGTGATGTGGGAGGCCCAGTTCGGCGACTTCGTCAACGGCGCCCAGACGGTCGTGGACGAGTTCATCTCCTCCGCCGAGCAGAAGTGGGGCCAGACCTCCGGCGTCACGCTGCTGCTGCCGCACGGCTACGAGGGCCAGGGCCCGGACCACTCGTCCGCCCGCCCGGAGCGGTTCCTCCAGCTCTGCGCGCAGAACAACATGACGGTCGCGATGCCGACCTCGCCGTCGAACTACTTCCACCTCCTGCGGTGGCAGGTGCACAACCCGCACCACAAGCCGCTGGTGGTCTTCACGCCGAAGTCGATGCTGCGCCTGAAGGCCGCCGCGTCGAAGGCGGAGGAGTTCACGACCGGTCAGTTCCGTCCGGTCATCGGCGACGCCTCGGTCGACCCGGCCGCCGTCAAGAAGGTCGTCTTCACCGCGGGCAAGGTCTACTACGACCTGGAGGCCGAGCGGCAGAAGCGCGGTGTCACCGATACGGCGATCATCCGGATCGAGCGCCTGTACCCGCTGCCGGGTGCCGAGCTCCAGGCCGAGATCGCCAAGTACCCGAACGCCGCGAAGTACCTGTGGGCGCAGGAGGAGCCGGCGAACCAGGGCGCTTGGCCCTTCATCGCTCTCAACCTGATCGACCACCTGGACCTGGCGGTCGGCGCGGACGTCCCGCACGGCGAGCGGCTGCGGCGCATCTCGCGCCCGCACTCCTCGTCCCCGGCGGTGGGTTCGGCCAAGCGCCACCAGGCCGAGCAGGAGCAGCTCGTACGCGACGTCTTCGAGGCGTAAGCGCCTTCAGGGCAGCACAGGGCCCGTCCCCGAGTTCCGGCTCGGGGGCGGGCCCTTCGCCGTACGGTCTCAGAGCGGGGAGTCGGCGGGGCGGGTGCCGTCCGGCGGGTCGTAGTACACGGCGAGGTCGCGGGCCCAGGCGGCCGACCGGTCGTCGCGGAAGACGTCGGTGCGCAGCCGCAGGCCGCGGACCCGGGCGAGGAGTTCGCGGACGCTGTCGCAGCGGCGCAGCTCCCGCTCGGCCCGTTTGTAGAACTCGGCGCAGTGCCGGTGCTCCGCCGCTCGGCTCCAGAGGATCAGCGGGTACCCCAGGGAGCGTGCCTCGTCGAGGACGGCCGTGCCGGGGACGTCGCCCGCGTGGCGGCACCACAGGGGTACGGCGTTGGCCGGTGCGTCGCTGAGCACGCGGCGCAGCTCGTGCCGGGAGGGGTCCGGCGTCTGCGGGTCCGGCGGGCGCAGACCGGTCAGGGGTCCGCGCGAGACCGCCTCCCAGCGCTGCGCCCACTGGCTGGCCGCTCCGGCCGGCGCCCGGTCCCGGCCGCGGACGAAGACGTTGCACTCGGTGCGCAGGGCGGCGCCCGGCGTCCAGCGCTCCACGTCGAGGTCCCAGAGCAGTGCGTCCGGCAGCCGGTACTCGACCGTCGCCCTGAGCATGCCGGTGTCGGCGCCCGCGAGCGCGCGGGTGAGCTGCTGTCCGAGGGCCGGCGCGGGCCGGTCGGGGCGCACCGGCGCGGGGCCCGAGGTCACGTGGTGGGTCCGGCGGCCCTCCTGGACCGCCTGGACGCTCCAGGTGCAGCCGCCCGCGGGGTCCGGCCTGACGTCGACGGTGATGTGGCAGCCGCCGGCCGTGGCGCCCGTGCGGGACAGCGCGGCGGTGACGTCCCGCACCTGCGCGCGGGTCAGCCCGTCCCGGGCGGTCTGCTCGATCCAGGCCCGCAGCGGCGCGAGACCCTGGGTGCTGCGACGGTCGCTGAGGTGGGCCCAGATCCGGGCCGCGTACACCACGACCGGGCCGACGGCGCCGGCCGCGTAGAGCTGTCCGGCGCCGTCGCGCCAGCTCCGGGCGGTGTGGCCGGGCGCGGCCGGTGGCCGACCGCCGCCCTCCCGCTGGAGCCGCAGCACGGTCCGGGCCTCGGCGGGCGGCTCCAGACCGGCCAGCAGACCGTACAGCTCGGCCCGGTCGGCGGGCGGTGGTCCGGCCTCGTCCCGGCGGCGGGCCGCGTGGTGCAGGTCGTGCGCGCGGACGGTCCGGTGCCACAGCTCCGCGTTGCGCCGGCCCAGCAGGCAGAGGTTGCGCAGGAGCTCGATGCGCAGCGCCCCGCAGACCCGGCCGCCGCCGAGCGCCGCGGTGTCCGTGACGACGCCGACGACCGCCCCGTCGGACCGGCTCAGCACGGGACCGCCGAGGTGTCCGGGCGGCAGCACGGCGCCCACCAGACGTACCGACTCCGCGTTCCGGCCCTCCGCGCGCGCGGGTACGGCGACCGGCGCGACGGGGTTCCCCGCGCGCGGGACGCCCTGCACCAGCACGTCCACGGGCCGTGTGTCCGGTGCGTCCGTGAGCCACAGACAGCGGTGCGCGCCGACGCCGGGCACTTCGAGGACCGTCAGCTCCCTGATCCGGGCGACCGCGCGGGCGGGGTGGCTGCGGCCGTCCGCCGTGGTCACGGTGATCTGGGCGGGCCGCCCGCGGTCGGCGAACGGCCGCTCGTGGAGCACGGCGCCGCAGGTGACGAGGGTGCCCGGCGCGATGAAGAAGCCGCTGCCGGTCGCCGTGCCGCCCGCGTCGACGCGGGCCACCGCCCCGGCCACGGGATCCGCGCGGGTCCGCCGCACGGGCGGGGCCGGGGTATCCGCGCCGGGGCCGAGCCGTACGGTGCCGAGCCCGGCCCGTTCGTGCCAGTGGCCGTCGCGGGAGGTGACCAGGACGTGGCCGCCGCCGGGCAGCAGCTCCTCGACGTCCTCCGCGTCGCCCGTGGTGTCCCAGCCGTCGAGGACGATCAGCCAGCGCAGTGCCGTGTCGCGCAGCACGTCCCGCAGTGCCCCCAGCCGGTTGGTGCCGCCGCCGTCGGCCGGCAGTCCGAACTCGGCGCCGAGCCGGGCCAGTTGTCCGCGGCGGTGGGCCGCGTCCCCCGGCGGGATCCACCGGACGAGGTCGTAGGCGGAGCCGTAGCGGTGCGTGTACGCGGCGGCCAGCGCCGTCTTGCCCGAACCCGCGGGGCCCGTCACGGCGCACACCCCGGAGCGGCGGTCCGGCTCCAGGTGCCGCCGTACCAGGGTCAGCCGGTCGTCGGGCACGGTCACCGCGGGGTCCGGCTCCGGCACGCCGTCCCTGGCGGGCAGCGTGGGCCCGGGGAACTCCGCTCCCCCGGCCCCGGCCCCCGGCTCGCCCGGGCCGATGTCCAGACGGGCCAGCAGCCGCCGTACGGCCTCGGTCTCCGTGGTGTCCCACAGGGCCGTCAGGGGGCCCAGGTCCCGGACCCAGGAGGACGGTGCCGTGCGGGCCACCGTGACCGGCACGAGCCGGTCGTCACCGTGGCCGGGCAGCGGCCGGAGCGGGTCGGCCGGGCGTCGGCGGCTGTGCCAGTCGCCGACGAGGAGGACCACACGCCGCTCTGGGCCCGGACGCCTCACCAGGTCGGCGAGGACGTCGGCCAACGCGCCCGCGCCGCCGCGCACCGGCCGCAGCGACACCTCCTGCCCCCGGGCCGCCAGCACCTGCGCCGCCCACACCGCCCACGGCTCGTCCTGCCCGGCGTACACGAGGTCGACCGTACGCCGCCGCGTTCTCGGTGCGGGTGCCCCGAAACGGCCCGCCACCAGCGCGGACACCTCGGCGAACGCCGCCGGTACGGCGTCGGCGTCGCCCTGCTCCGCACCGGTGTCCGTCCCGCTGAGCCGGGCGAGGGCGAGGGCCGGGAAGTTGCGCGCCCGGCGCCCGAAGTGGCGGTCGACGTACTCGCCGCAGTGCTTGAGCACCAGCAGGGCGTCGCCCCGGGGCAGCAGCCGCAGCAGCGTCTCGCGCACCCCGGGCCCGAACTCGTACCCGTCCTCCTCGTCGCCGCGCCGCAGCAGGCCGCTGAGCAGGACCTCCGCCAGCACCGTCGGCCCGGAGCGCGGCTGCATGGCGCGCTGGACGAGCTGCATCACCGGCAGGGTGAGCGGGACCGCCGAGAAGGCGACCGCCAGGTGCACGGCCGCACGGGAGGCCGTGCGGCGGAAGGCGCGCACGGCGGCCTCGGGGTCGGCGGCGGGCCGCTGCCGCCGGGCCGGTGCGGGCGGGTGGTCGGCGCGCACCCAGGCGGCCGGGCCGGGCAGCGCGAGGCCGGTGCCGCCCGCCAGCAGCCGGGCCCAGGAGCCGAGCGCGCCGCGCGTCGGCGAGAGCACCGGCACGGGCAGGGCGCCCGGCGGCGGTTCGCCCTCGGCGGGGGTGAACTCCAGGCGCGCGCCGAGCCCTTCGCGGCGGCGCAGGGTGCCGGGCAGTACGGGCAGGTGCGTGCGCTGCCACATGCGCTGCGGCAGTGGCTGGACGACCGCGACGGGTGCCGCCCGTCCCCAGTGGTGCAGCAGCCGCTGGAGCCGCCCGGAGCGCCACAGCGGTCCGGCGCAGTCGCTGAGCACCAGCGTGAGCTGCCGTCCGGTGGGGTCGCGCAGCTGCTCGGCGGCGCGCAGCCCGCGGTCGCCGCGGCGCCCGGTGGCGGCGAGCAGCGTCCCGTCGTCGCCCTCGCGCAGGTAGTGCACCGTCACCTCGCGGAACGCGCCGAGGCCCGCGCAGAGCCGGCCCAGCTCCTCCAGCGCCGTGTCCCACACGCCGGTCGACGTGGAGGCGTCCATGAGCAGCCGCAGCCGGGACTCGCGGCGGGCGGTCGCGTGCAGCACGGGTTGCAGCAGCCGGGTCTCGGCGGCCTGTTCCGCCGTGGCCTGTTCGTCGAGGTGGAGCGCCGGGGTGCGCACGGGCGGCCGGTACTGCTGCAAGGGGCGCAGGGCGCGCTGGAGGGTGAGCGGGTCCGGCAGCGCGGTGGCCACCGGCACCCGGACGCGGAGGGGGCCGGGCCCCGCGGCCTTGACGGTCCGCCCGGCGGGCGCCGCGCGGTCCGGGTGGAGCAGCACGCGCCCCGGGTGCCCGCCGGGCGCGGGCACCGGGTCCGCGCCGTCGCCGTCGTCGTCGCCGGTGGTCCGGCCGGGTGCGACGGGGCCGGGCGGCGGGCCCCCGGAGGGATCGGCGGGCTCGGCGGGGCCGGGCGCACCGGTGTCCGTCCGCGCCGGTCCCACGTGCCGCGCCAGCCAGAGCGCCTCCGCGAGCTCCCGCGCGGACGGCTCGGCGCCGAGCGCGCGCAGCCGTGCCGTGAGCCCGCCCAGCCGCCCGTCTCCGTCCGGTGGTGTCATCAGCGCGGTCCCGGCCCGTGCTCGCCGTGGTCGAGCGGCCGCATCAGCAGCTCGGCGAGCCGCCGCCGGTCGGGCTCGCTGTCGCGGACCGCCTCCTGGGTGAGGTAGATGGCGTTGAGGAGCTGGTCGGCGGCGCGCAGCGCGCCGGGTGCCGAGTGCAGGAAGGAACGGATCAGCTCGTCGTTGCGGCCGGGGTCCTCGTCGCCGAAGTGGGCGCCGACCATGGCGCCGAGGCGGGCCTCGCCCCACGCGTCGTCGCGCGGCGAGGGCAGGTCGAGGTGGAGACAACGGCGCAGCAGTGGGGCCGGGAAGTCGCGTTCGCCGTTGCTCGTCATGACGACCACGGGGAAGGCGCGGCACCGTACGCGGCCGCCGGTGACCACGGCGCGCTCGTCGTCGTCGGTGAGCACCTCGACGTCGCTCTGCCGGCCCGCGATGCGCTGGAGCTCGGCGATCCTGAACTCGCCCTCCTCCAGGGCGTTCAGCAGGTCGTTGGGCAGGTCGATGTCGCTCTTGTCGAGTTCGTCGACGAGCAGGACGCGGGGGCGCTCCGCGGGCAGCAGCGCCGTGCCGAGCGGGCCGAGCCGCAGGTAGTCGCCGATGTGCTCGGTGTGCGCCGCGCCGCGCACCCCGGCCATCTGGGTGTCCTGGAGGCGGGCGATGGCGTCGTACGTGTAGAGCCCGTCGCGCAGGGTCGTACGGCTGACGACGGGCCATTGCAGGACCCGGCCGAGGCCGAGTTCGTGCGCGAGGGCGTGGGCGAGGGTGGACTTGCCCGAGCCGGGGTCGCCGGTGACGAGCAGCGGCCGGCGCAGGTACAGCGCGGCGTTGATGAGCTCCAGCTCCTCGGGCCGCCAGGCCGGGGCGCGGCCGCCGCGGGTGCCGAGCCGCCGGACCGACTCGGTGCCGAGCGGCGGTACGCGGACGGTGACGGGGCCGCCGTCGAAGTCGCGCCAGGGCGGCGGGGGCGGCAGCCGGGTGATCCCGTCGTGCGGCGCACCGGTGCCCCGGAAGATGTACCAGTCGGTGTCGGGGGCGTCGGGGAGGTCGGTCACGGGGACTCCAGCAGGTCGTCGCAGAGCGGGATGGGGCGCCGCGGGTCGTCGTAGAGGAGGGCGAGGTGTTCGGCCCAGTCCGCGTCCGCGTCGGCGAGGCTGACCCGTTCGCGCAGGGCCCGCAGTCGCTCCGGCAGTGCGGTGGCGCGGCCGGTGGAGCCGAGCAGTTCGGCGGCCCTGCCCTGGAGTTCGCCGCAGTCCTCGCCGCAGCCGTGCGGGTGCTCGGCCCGGCCGTTCCACAGCACGACGCCGTACCCGGCGGCGACCGCCTCGGCGAGCGGTCCGGTGCTCTGCGCCGGCGGCCGGCACAGGACGGGGACGGCGCCCGGCGGCGCGGAGTCCAGGGCGTGTGCGGCGTAGGCGTCGGAGGAGACGGGCAGGGCCTTGGGCACGCCGCCGGCGAAGCCGTGCCAGCGCTCGCGCCACACGGCGGCCGGTTCGCCGCGCCGTTTCAGACAGCGCAGGACGACCTGGCGGTGCACCCCGAAGGGCCGCTCGGCGGGGTGCGGGCGCAGGCTGCGGACCACCGGGCCCGGCCGCCACAGGTGGGCGTCCACCCCGAAGTGCTCGACGGGCAGCGCCACTTCGAGGCGGGCGCGCCGCTCGCTGTCGAGCCGCCCGAAGGTACGGGTGAGCGGTTCGTTGAGCAGGTACGGCAGCTCCGCGAGCGAGGCGCCCTCGCCGTCGGTGCCCTCGTCCACGGCGCGTACGGTGTCGGGGCCGCCGATCCAGGTCCAGATCCGCCAGTGGAAGCGGTCGTGCGGGCGGAAGAGGTCCGGCTCCAGTTCGACCGCCACGACGGGGCCCTCGTCGTCGTCCTCGTCATGGGCTCCGGCCCGCGGTCCTGCGGCCGTGCCGTGTGTCTCGTCCGGTCCGGCGGAGGCCCACGCGGCGACGCCCATCAGCAGGGCCCGCAGGTGGTCGGGCAGGTCCGCGGCGCGCCGGCCGACCCAGCGCTCCAGGTCGGCGGCGGCGTCCGGCGCCCGGTCGGCGCAGGCGCGGGCCACCGCCCGCAGATAGTGCAGGGACACCAGGTCGGCGCCCTCGGGATGGTCGTAGAGCCAGCCGTGTCCGTCGCGCCAGTCCCGCGGGGCGAGTTCGTCCTCCCACAGCGGTTCGTCCCCCAGGACACGCTCGACCAGGCCCTGTAACTCGGCCGCGGACCGGGGCCTGGGCAGCACGGCGAGCAGCGCGGAGGCGTCGGCGCTGTCCCGGGGACCCCACCGGCGCGCCTCGCCCCGGCAGAGTTCGTCCTGCGCCCGCACCCAGGACAGCCCGCCGCCGGCCCGCTGGTGCCAGGTGTCGTGGGCGCGGATCAGCCCCGCGTACGGGTCGGCGCCGAGGCCGTGCTCCCCGCCCACCGGGACGGCGTGCCGGAAGCCGCGCAGCGCGGTGGCCGCGACGGCGAGGCCGCCGTCCCGCTGTGCGCGGCGCGCCTTGACGACGCCCGCGACCAGGCCGCGCGTCCGGTCCAGGAGCGGTCCGCCTGAGGCGCCGTGCGGGATCTCCACCTGCGGCGCGAGCGTCAGCCCGTACGCGCCGTCCTTGCCGTTGCACTCGGTCTGGCCGCTCCAGCGCTGCGGGGCGCCGCCCTGCGGAACGCGCCAGCCGTGGGCGGTGACGGCGAGCGGCGGGTCGTAGCGGTCCGTGAGCCGCACGCACGCGTGGTCGACGTCTTCGGCCAGTCTGAGCAGGACGAGGTCCTGCTCCGGGTCGGTGCCGCCGCCGAGCCGGTACGCGGGGCGGGCCCGGGTGTCGAGCCCGCCGTGCCCCTGCACCCGGAGCGTCACCGGATACTCCGGGTCGGGTCCGGGCGGCAGGATGTGGGCGCAGGTCAGCACCCAGCCGGGCGCCACGAAGAAGCCGCTGCCCCACAGCTTTGCCGGGTCCTCGCCGGGACCGATCCGGACGGTCGCCCGGACGACGAGCGCGTCGAGTTTGGCTGCGGTCATGCGGTCGCGGCGCCCTGCCCGCCGGCGATCGGGGTGACCTGCGCGGCCCCGGTCTCGTCGGCCCGCCAGGTGAGCGTGATGGACAGCGCCGCCTTGGTCCCGCCGTCGGCGAGCAGGGCGACGGCCTTGCCGGGCTTGACCGCGAGCTCGACCCCGAAGGTGGCGCTGACCTCGTCGGGGCGGACGCCGCGGGCCGCCTCGACCACGGCACCGCCGACACCCCGCACCAGCTCGTTGAGCTGATCGATACGGGCCGCCATGTGGTCGAACGCGCCCACGTCCTCGTACGCGAACTCGTCGCCGCCGCCCGGGATCTCGCGCGGGTCGAGCACACTGACCCGCGCCAGCACCGTCCCGCCCCCGGGAAGCTCGATCTCCTGGATCCTGCGGTCTGCCATGGCGTCCCCCGTGGTGGACCCGGGACAACTCCCGTCGTCTCGCGTCCTCGCTGAGCATCGTGACGATTGGTGATGCCATTGTGCCCGGCTGTGCACGCCGATGCGAGGAGGTTCCGGCGGCCCCGCACCGCCGGCCCGCTGCGTAACCTTGAGGGGTTCGACCCGTACCACCGGTACGACCCGTGCGGCCGCAGGCCCAGCCCCAGGAGAGCATCCGTGTACTTCACCGACCGTGGCATCGAGGAACTGGAGAAGCGGCGCGGCGAGGAAGAGGTCACCTTCGAGTGGCTCGCCGAGCAGTTGCGTACGTTCGTCGACCTCAATCCGGACTTCGAGGTGCCGGTCGAGCGGCTCGCGACGTGGCTGGCACGGCTGGACGACGAGGACGAGGACGAGTAGCCGTCGCCGGGGCGGGGCCGTCCGGTCGGGGCGGGGCCGTCCGGTCGGGCCGGGTCAGCCGGGCGGGCCGGGTCAGCCGGGCGGGCCGGGTCAGCCGGGCGCGCGGATGCTGTCGCGGGCGCGGATGCTGTCGCGGGCGCCGGCGCGGTCGTGGGCGCGGGCCCGGTCGTGGGCGAGGTCGAGGGCCCCGGCGGCCAGCAGCAGGGTCCCCGCGGCGATCCGGCCGCCGCTGTGGTGCCGTACGCCCGAGACGGTCAGCGGGAGGCCGAGGGCCAGTTGCGCGGCGGCCAGGGCGCGCGCCTTGGGGCCGTGCATCCAGGGACCCAGAGGGCCCGCCTCGACGGCGTCGCGCTCCGCGCGGACCGCGTCCCTCCACCCCGTCCGGCGGATCTCGCGGGCGTCGGGCAGGGCGCGGGCGGCGGAACCGAGCCGGTCGGTCGACGCACCCGGGACGAGTCCCGCCGGCAGCAGCACACCCGCGCGCGTGAGGACGGCCAGCAGCCCGCGCACGCGCGCGTGGGCGTCGCTCTCGGGGTCCGGCCGGGCCAGCCGGTCGAGCGCCTGCACGTCGAGGACGGGATCGAGGCCGAGCCGGGCGGCGAACGTGCGCATCGCCTCGTCCTGGCCGACCGGGGTGCCGTCGGCCAGCCATTCGTAGCCGACGGGGCGGCGGAAACCGGCGGCCAGGGTGAACCCGCTGTGGTCGGCGTCCCACCACAGGGCCAGTACGGGCCAGGGGGCGCCGACGGCGAGAGCCGCCGCCCAGCCGGTCACCACGCGGTCGACCGGCTCTTTCCCGAGCAGCCAGGGCTTCCCCTCGGGGACGAGCACGCTCCAGTCGCCGCCCGCGTCCGCGAGCACCGTCCGCTCCGCGAGCAGCCGCGCGACGGAACCGGCGGCCTCGGGGGCGGCCCGGCAGAGCAGCAGGGCGCCGGGGGCCGCCGTGCGGGGCGCGCCGGGTCGTGCGACGGGCTCGCGGGGGCCGGGCGGCTCGTCGGGGACCGGCGGCTCGTCGGGGACCGGCGGCTCGTCGGGGCTGGTCGGCATGGTTCCACGGTAGGGCGGACGCGCGACGGAGTGCCCGTTTTGTTCCGCCCCGTACTCCGCGTCGCGCCTGCCCGACGCCCCACGTCGCGCTCAGCCCCGCATCCCGCGTCGTGCCCAGCCCCGCATCCCACGCCGTGCCCAGCCCAGCCCGGCACCGGACCGCACCGCCCGCCGTCCGGCCCGGCGTCCCGTCGCCGGAACAAGTGCCTTGACTTTCCGGATCCGCGATATATCGTGTTGTTCGGAAGACGCGATATGGCGTGTCGCGTGCCGTCCGGTCCGAGGAGGTCCGCATCATGTCCGAGTGGTCCGTCGCAGAGCCGAGCAAGCTGACCTTCGACGATCCCGTGACGACGCTCCACGTCCGCGTCGTGAACGGAACGGTCAACGTGGTGGGCACCGACGAGGGTTCCGCCCGGCTCGAGGTGTCCGAACTCGACGGGCCTCCCCTGATCGTGACGCAGAAGCGCGGCACCCTGACGGTCGCGTACGAGGACGTGCCCTGGAAGGGCTTCCTCAAGTGGCGCGAGCCCAAGCACTGGCGCCGTACGGCCGTGGTCTCGCTGGCCGTTCCGGCGAGCACGCGGATAGAGGTCGGCGTCGTCGGCGCCGGCGCGGTGGTCTCGGGCACGGAGGGCCGCGTGGAGGTCAGGGGTGTCACGGGCGACACGACGCTCGTCGGACTCTCCGGCCCGGCGCAGGTGAGCACGGTCTCGGGGAGCCTGGAGACCCAGGCCGTCACCGGCGACATCCGGTTCAACTCCGTCTCCGGCGACCTGACCGTGGTCGAGGGCGCCGGCTCCTCGGTGCGGGCCGAGTCGGTGAGCGGTTCGATGATCGTCGACCTGGACGCCACGGGGACCCGGACGGACGTCCAGTTGTCGAACGTCTCGGGCGAGATCGCCGTCCGGCTGCCGCACCCGGCGGACGCCGAGGTGGAGGCCAACACGGCGAGCGGCTCCGTCTCCAACGCCTTCGAGGACCTGCGGGTCGCCGGGCAGTGGGGCGCCAAGAAGATCACCGGCCGGCTGGGCGCGGGCAACGGCAGGCTGAAGGCGGTGACCGTCTCCGGCTCCATCGCCCTGCTCCGGCGCCCTCCCGCGGAGGAGGAGCCACCGTCGCACGGGACGACCGCGCCCGAAGGCCCGGCCGACGGTGCGCCCGAAGGCCCGGCCGACGGCACCCCCGACAGCCCGGCCGAGGGCATTTCAGGCAGCCCGACCGCCGGACCGACCGCCGGACCGACCGGCAGCCCGACCGGCAGCCCGACCGACAAGAAGGTGCTCTGACATGGCTCCCGTCTTCGCCCACGGCCGTCTGCGGCTGTATCTGCTGAAGCTGCTGGACGAGGCCCCGCGCCACGGGTACGAGGTGATCCGGCTCCTGGAGGAGCGCTTCCAGGGGCTCTACGCGCCCTCGGCCGGCACCGTCTACCCACGGCTGGCGAAGCTGGAAGCGGAGGGCCTGGTCACCCACACCACCGAGGGCGGCCGGAAGGTCTACGCGATCACGGACGCGGGCCGTGCCGAACTGGCCGACCGCAGCGGCGAGCTGGCCGACCTGGAGCTGGAGATCCGCGAGTCGGTCGCGGAGCTGGCGGCCGAGATCCGCGCGGACGTGCGGGGCGCCGCCGGTGATCTGCGGCGCGAGATGCGCGCGGCGGCCAACGACGCCCGGCAGGGCGGCAAGGGCCCCGGCGTCAAGGGAGGGCACGGCTCACCGGGAGGCGGGTCCGGCGATCCCGGGTCCTTCGGGGAGTTCTCGGAGAAGGAGTCGTGGCGGGCCGCGAAGGAGGAGATGCGGCGCGTCAAGCAGGAGTGGAAGGAACAGGCCCGCCGCGCCAAGGACGAGAGCCGGCGCGCCCGCGACGAGGCCCAGCGGGCCCGGCGCCAGGCCAAGGAGGCGCAGGAGCACGCCCGCGCCCAGGCGCAGGAGGAGTTCCAGCGGATGGCCAAGCGGGTGCAGGAGCAGGTCCAGGACCACTTCGCGCGGGGCGACTGGCCCACCGGCGTCCGCGAGGGCCTGAGCGAACTCGCCAGGGAATTCGGCGACCTGGGCAAGGAGTTCGGCAGGGACTTCGGCAGGGACTTCGGTTTCGGGCGCACGGAGAAGCCGGCCGACCGGCCGGAGCCCGGGTTCGAGCCCGAGTACACGGTCGCGCGGGACGACTTCCCCGCCGCGTACGAGCCGTCCTGGGCCCACCAGGAGTCCACGGGCGACCCGGCCCGCGACCTCGACCGCCTCCTGGACCGCTTCCGCGACGACATCCGCGACGCGGCCCGCGACCAGGGCGTGACGGAGGATCAGCTCCGTGACATACGGCGTCATCTGTCGACGGCGGCCGCGCACATCGGGGCGGCGCTGCGGACACCGAAGAGCTGACGCCGGGACCATGTCCTGGCCCTATCTCAGCCTGCCGTGGCCGTACCCCAGCTCGCCCTGGCGGAGCGTCAGCTCCCCCGCCGCCACGTCAGCCCGCCCCCTGAGCCCCGCGCCAGCCCGCCCTCTGGGCCCCGCTCCAGCCCGCCCCGCTCCTGCCTCAGCCCGTCCCGTCCCTGCCTCAGCTCGCCCTGGCCGTGCCTCCGCCCCACAGGACGCGCCGTACGCCGTCGTGCGTCACGCCGTGGTCGGCGAGGACCTCGGCCGGGACGCCGGGGCGCGCGGTGAGGGCGAGGAGGAGGTGCTCGTCGCCGATGTGCCGGTCGCGGTGGGCGACGGCGATCCGCAGGGACTCGGTGAGCAGGTTCCGGGCGGCGCGGCTGAAGGCGTGGCGCCCGGACCACCGGCCCCCGCTCCCGCTCCCATTCCCGCTGCCGTTCCCCCCGCCCGCCAGCGCCCCCGCGCCGTGCGCCTCCTCCACCCGGGAGACGATCTCCGTGAGGTCGATGCCGAGTCCGGAGAGCGCGTCGGCGTCGGCGCGGGACAGGCCCCCGCGGCGGCGGGCGTCCGCGAGCCCCCGCGCCACCGACTCGCGCCGGCCCTGGTCGGCGAGTCCCAGCGAGGACAGGGCGAAGGACCCGCGGCTGCCCTCCCGGTCCAGGAGGGCGAGCAGCATGTGCGCGTCCTCGACCCGGCTCTCACCCGACCGTTCACAGTGCTCGACGGCGCCGGTGACCACGGCGCGGGCGTCCTTGGTGAACCGTTCGAACATCACTGCCTCCCGTACTTCTTGTGAACTGCCTGCCTGCTCACACCGAGTTCCGCGGCGATCTCCTGCCACGACCAGCCCTGATTGCGCGCACTGCGCACCTGCACGGCTTCGAGTTGTTCCAGCAGCCTGCGCAGTGCGGAGACCGCGCGCAGCCCGATCCGGGGATCGCGGTCACCCGCCCGCTCGGCGAGATCCGTAGCTTCGGTCATGACGTCAACTTACATTGACACCTGGCGCCCGTCAACTGAAGTTGACATACGGGAGGCGTGGGGCGCCCAGGCATCGATATCCAGGCGTACGGTCAGGCGTGCTGTCAGACGTGTCGTCAGGCGTACGGTCAGGCGTGCTGTCAGGCCGTGGCCAGGACGATCTTCCCGAACAGGCCGCCCGCCTCCATCCGCTCGAAGCCCTCGCGGGCGCGGTCGAGCGGCAGCACCTCGTCGATGACGGGCCGCACACCGGTCGCGGCGCAGAAGGACAGCAGGTCCTCCAGCTCGTCCTTGGTGCCCATGGTGGAGCCGACGACCTTGAGCTCCAGGAAGAAGATGCGGGTCAGTTCGGCGTGCGAGGGACGGTCGCCGCTGGTCGCGCCCGAGATGACGAGGGTGCCGCCGGGACGCAGGGACTTGACGGAGTGGGACCAGGTGGCGGCCCCGACCGTCTCGATGACGGCGTCGACGCGCTGCGGCAGCCGCGCCCCCGGCTCCAGCGCCTCCACGGCGCCCAGCTCCACGGCGCGCTTGCGCTTGGCCTCGTCACGGCTGGTGGCGAAGACGCGCAGCCCCGCGGCCTTGCCGAGGACGATCGCGGCGGTCGCGACACCGCCGCCGGCGCCCTGCACCAGGACGGAGTCGCCGGGCCGTACGCCCGCGTTGGTGAAGAGCATGCGGTACGCCGTCAGCCAGGCCGTCGGCAGACAGGCGGCCTCCGCGAAGGACAGCTCCCTGGGCTTGGGCAGGACGTTCCAGGCCGGTACGGAGACCTGCTCGGCGAAGGTGCCCTGGTAGCGCTCGGTGAGGATGGAGCGGGGTTCGTCCGGGCCGATGCCGTGGCCGGACTGGCCGATGACGGAGTGCAGGACGACCTCGTTGCCCTCGGCGTCGATCCCCGCGGCGTCACAGCCGAGGATCATCGGGAGCGCGGCCTCGGACAGGCCGACCCCGCGCAGGGACCACAGGTCGTGGTGGTTGAGGGAGGCGGCCTTGACGGTCACGGTGGTCCAGCCGGGCCTGTCCTCGGGGGCCGGCCGCTCCCCCACCTCCAGTCCGTCGAGCGGCTGGTCACGGTCGATTCGGGCGGCGTAGGCAGCGAACATGACCTTGACGATAGGTTCTGCCCCCGCCCGGCGGAACCAGGTCCCCCTGTGACACGCGTCCCGCCGCCCAGGGGACCCACCTCACACGGCCCCCAACGCGGACCCACCCCCTCAAGCAACCGCCCACACCGCACCCCGGACCGACCCCACCGCACCACCAGGCCGCCCACACCGCACCCCGGACCGACCCCACCGCACCACCAGGCCGCCCACACCGCACCCCGGACCGACCTCACCCCCTCAAGCAACCGCACCCCGGACCGACCTCACCGCATCACCGGGCCGCCCGCACCCATCCGCCCCACCGCGCCTCCATGCAGCCCCACCACACGCCCAGAAGCCCCCACCGCACCCCGGACCGACCTCACCGCACCACCAGGCCGCCCGCACCGCACCCATCCGCCCCACCGCGCCTCCATGCAGCCCCACCACACGCCCAGAAGCCCCCACCGCACCCCGGGCCGGCCTCACCGCACCACCGGGCCGCCCCGAACACACTCATCCACCCCCGCCACACGCCCAAGCGGCCCCACCGCACAACAACCAGAAGCCCGCCCCCGGCCCCGCCCGGCCCCCCGAACAGGCCTCCCGCCTCGCACGACAGCGGCCCCGCCGGGAAACCCCGGCGGGGCCGCGAGAACCGGTCACGCCCCGCGCGTCAGCGGATCAGCGGCGCGCCACGCCCTCCGCCCGGGCCGCCGCGGCCACCGCCGCGGTCACCGCCGGGGCCACCCGCTCGTCGAACGGCGAGGGGATAACGTAGTCCGCGGCGAGGTCGTCCCCGACGACCGCGGCCAGCGCCTCGGCCGCGGCGATCTTCATCGTCTCGGTGATCCGGGAGGCCCGGACCTGGAGCGCGCCGGCGAAGATGCCGGGGAACGCGAGGACGTTGTTGATCTGGTTCGGGAAGTCGGAGCGCCCGGTCGCGACGACCGCCGCGTACTTGTGGGCGACCTCCGGGTGCACCTCGGGGTTGGGGTTGGCCATCGCGAAGACGAAGGCGTTCTCCGCCATCGAGGCGACGGCCTCCTCCGGCACCGTGCCGCCGGAGACGCCGATGAAGACGTCCGCGCCGGCCAGCGCCGACTCCAGCGAGCCGGAGATGCCGGCCTTGTTGGTCAGCTCCGCGAGCTCGCGCTTGACCGGGGTGAGGTCCTCCCGGTCCGTGGAGACGATGCCCTTGCGGTCCGCGACCGCGACGTCGCCGAGCCCCGCCTCCAGCAGGAACTTGGCGATGGCGACCCCGGCCGCGCCGGCGCCCGAGATCACCGCGCGCAGTTCGCCGAGCGTCCGCCCGGTCAGCCGCGCGGCGTTGCGCAGGGCCGCCAGCGTGACGACCGCGGTGCCGTGCTGGTCGTCGTGGAAGACCGGGATGTCAAGGCGCTCCTGGAGCTTGCGCTCGATCTCGAAGCAGCGCGGCGCCGAGATGTCCTCGAGGTTGACGCCGCCGAAGGAGGGCGCCATCCGGGCCACGGTGTCGACGATCTCGTCGACACCGGTGCAGTCGAGCGCGATGGGCACCGCGTCGACGCCGCCGAACTGCTTGAAGAGGATCGCCTTGCCCTCCATCACGGGGAGCGAGGCCTCGGGGCCGATGTCGCCGAGGCCGAGCACGGCGGTGCCGTCGGTCACGACGGCGACGACGGACGACTTCCAGGTGTAGTCGTGGACCAGTTCCGGCTGTTCGGCGATGGCGCTGCACACCTTCGCGACGCCGGGCGTGTACGCCAGGGACAGGTCGTCCTTGTCGCGGACCGGCACGGTGGCCTGCACGGCCATCTTGCCGCCGCGGTGCAGCGCGAACGCGGGGTCGAAGGAATCGAGGGGCTCCGCCCCGCCGTCCTGGTCCGTATTGCTGTCGCTGCGAGGATTGACGATCTCCGCTGCCACTTGTTTACCCCTTAGGTCTGCAGGTTGAGGGTGTCCACTCCTGATTGAGAAGTGGGCGGGCACCGCGCAGGCCCAGCCGCCGTGATTGCGTACGGACCGATACGCGACGGGCGCGCCGCACACGCGCCCAGAGCCCCGGATGAGGGGTGTAAAGAACCTTCTTACCGGACGGACCGCGTCTGGGACGAGTCCGTGGCGCGAAGCTCACATGCCGGTGGATGCCGGTGACATGACTCATAGCCGAATATGTGGACAAGTCAGCGATTGATCTTCAAGCGCCCCGCTCGTACCGAAGTGGGCGTTCACATCCTGAGATGCGCCGGAGATCCTCCGGCCGGGTGCGGGAAATGCCGCACAAGATCCGGCTTTGCCAAGGCGGCAAGCC
This sequence comes from Streptomyces sp. NPDC059785, assembly GCF_042732375.1. Classification (NCBI taxonomy): domain Bacteria; kingdom Bacillati; phylum Actinomycetota; class Actinomycetes; order Kitasatosporales; family Streptomycetaceae; genus Streptomyces; species Streptomyces sp. NPDC059785. The sequence goes on along the minus strand of NZ_JBHWHV010000015.1, from coordinate 2,921 downwards.
GCGGTTCGGGGGTCGCCCGTTATCCGATTTTGACATGGCGGGTCACCTGAATGCGCGAGTCCAAATGGCAAGATGCCGTCATCACTCAAGGTCGCGACACCCGAAGGTGTGTGTTCACGTCGACCCATCGGCAACTCCCTCACCCGCCGGAGGAACCAAATGACCGCAAGTTTCACCCGTCGTACGACCGCCGCGCAGTCCCGGATAGCCGCGGTCGGTGCGATCGCGGTCGCCGGCGCCCTGCTGCTCACCGGCTGCGGTGACCAGACCAAGGACAAGGACAAGAGCGAGGGCGGCACCGGGTCGTCGAGCTCGGCCCCGCTGGCGGACAAGCTCCCCAAGGAGATCCGCGACAAGGGCGTCATCAAGGTCGGTTCGGACATCGCGTACGCGCCGGTCGAGTTCAAGGACGACTCCGGGAAGACCGTGGGCATCGACCCCGATCTCGCGGAGGCCATGGGCAAGCAGCTCGGCGTGACCTTCGAGTTCGAGAACGGCACCTTCGACACCCTGCTGACGGGCCTGCGCTCCAAGCGCTACGACATGGCGATGTCGGCGATGACGGACACCAAGGACCGGCAGGAGGGCGTCGACTCCGACACCGGCAAGAAGGTCGGCGAGGGCGTCGACTTCGTCGACTACTTCACCGCGGGCGTCTCGATCTACACGCCCAAGGGCAAGACCCAGTCCATCAAGACCTGGGACGACCTGTGCGGCAAGAAGCTCGTGGTGCAGCGCGGCACGGTCTCGCACGACCTGGCCAAGGACCAGGCCAAGAAGTGTCCGAGCGGCAAGAAGCTCACCATCGAGGCGTACGACAACGACCAGCAGGCCCAGACCCGGCTGCGGGCCGGCGGCGCCGACGCCGGTTCCTCCGACTTCCCGGTGGCCGCGTACGCGGTGAAGACCTCGGGCGGCGGCAAGGACTTCGAGATCGTCGGCGACCAGGTCGAGGCCGCCCCGTACGGCATCGCCGTCGCCAAGTCCAACACCCAGCTCCGGGACGCCCTCCAGGCCGCGCTGAACGCGGTCATCAAGGACGGCACGTACGACAAGATCGTCGCCGAGTGGGGTGTGGACGCGGGCGCCGTCAAGGAAGCCACGATCAACGGAGGCGAGTGACCGCGGGTCCCGCGGCGCTGAAAGGCAACATCCGTGACTCCTGACATAGACAAGACGCCGGAACCGGATCCGGGTCCGGGCCCCGAGAGCGCTCCCCCGGCCGGACCCGAGGCCATCCGCGCCATCCCGGTCCGGCACTACGGGCGCTACGTCTCCGCGGTCGCCGCGATCGCGATCCTGGTCTCGATCATCTACGCGTTCGGCCAGGGCAAGATCAACTGGCATGCCGTACCGGACTACTTCTTCGACGACCGCATCATCAAGGGCGTCGGCCAGACGCTGCTGCTGACGGTGCTCTCGATGCTGATCGGCATCGCGGGCGGCATCCTGCTCGCGGTGATGCGTCTGTCGAAGAACCCGGTGACGTCGTCCATCGCGTGGTTCTACATCTGGTTCTTCCGCGGTACGCCGGTCCTGGTGCAGCTCGTGGTCTGGTTCAACCTGGGCCTGGTCTTCGAGTACATCAACCTCGGCCCGATCTACAAGGACTACTGGTCCAGCTTCATGACGCCGCTGCTGACGGCGCTGCTGGGCCTGGGCCTGAACGAGGCCGCGTACATGGCCGAGATCTGCCGGGCCGGTCTGCTCTCGGTCGACGAGGGCCAGACCGAGGCGAGCCACGCGCTCGGCATGAGCCACTCCAAGACGCTGCGCCGCATCGTCATCCCGCAGGCCATGCGCGTCATCGTGCCCCCGACGGGCAACGAGGTCATCAACATGCTCAAGACGACCTCGCTGGTGTCGGTGGTCCAGTTCTACGAACTGTTCCGCTACGCCCAGGACATCGGCCAGACCTCGGGCGCCCCGGTGGAGATGTACTTCCTCGCCGCCGCCTGGTACCTGATCCTCACCTCGGTCCTGAGCGTCGGGCAGTACTACGTGGAGCGGTACTACGCGCGCGGTTCCAGCCGCCAGCTGCCGCCCACCCCGTGGCAGAAGGTGAGGGCGAACATGCTCTCGCTCGGCCGCCCGAAGGGAGGCATGGCATGACCGCCATGGTCAAGGCCGAGGGCGTGCACAAGTCCTTCGGCCCCGTCGAGGTCCTCAAGGGCATCGACCTGGAGGTGAGGTCGGGCGAGGTGTTCTGCCTGATCGGCCCGTCCGGCTCCGGCAAGTCCACCTTCCTGAGGTGTATCAACCACCTCGAGAAGATCAACGCCGGACGTCTGTACGTCGACGGGGAGCTGGTCGGCTACCGCCAGAAGGGCGACAAGCTGTACGAGCTCAAGGACAGCGAAGTGGCCTTGAAGCGCAGGGACATCGGCATGGTCTTCCAGCGCTTCAACCTCTTCCCGCACATGACGGCGATCGAGAACGTCATGGAGGCGCCGGTCCAGGTCAAGGGCGTGGCCAAGGCCGCGGCCAGGGAGCGCGCGGGGCAGCTCCTGGAGCGGGTCGGCCTAGCCGACAAGGCGGGCAACTACCCCTCGCAGCTCTCCGGCGGCCAGCAGCAGCGCGTGGCGATCGCCCGCGCTCTGGCCATGGACCCGAAGCTGATGCTCTTCGACGAGCCGACCTCGGCGCTCGACCCGGAGCTGGTCGGCGACGTCCTCGACGTCATGCGCGACCTCGCCGAGTCCGGCATGACGATGGTCGTCGTCACCCACGAGATGGGCTTCGCCCGCGAGGTCGGCGACTCCCTGGTCTTCATGGACGGCGGCGTGGTCGTCGAGTCGGGCAACCCGCGCGAGGTCCTGACCAACCCGCGGCACGAGCGCACACAGTCGTTCCTGTCGAAGGTGCTGTAGGCGTCCGGCGCAGGCGAGCGGCGAGGGCGGTACGGGATCCCCGTACCGCCC